>CAMOEW010000027.1 GCA_946612625.1 uncultured Prevotella sp. | reverse complement strand
ATAAGCGTGTAGAAAGCGTATGGTTTCCTTGTGCGGACGAGGGTTCGACTCCCTCTAACTCCACATCAGAACGTTAGACACATAGTATAGCGGAATCCCTGTTTGTGAGCCGTAGGCAGATTGGTGTACGTTAGTCGGCGTACATATTCCACATGGATGAGCTTGAAAATGTTGTGTATGCCTACGGCAACTTCTACGTATGGTTTCTTGGTGTCCATGATGAACGATGTCTCCGGGAAATACATTAGCCTGTCATTGCCTGCATTCTTCTCTAAGAATGGGTTGTTCTTGTCGGACAGCCCTCCCCACAGGCATTTCACTGAGAAGAACTCCCTGCACTTCAGTTTTTTTATCAGTGGGATACGGTTGAACAGTTTTCCGTTCAGATCCCAGCTCACCATCAGCGACATGTAGCGGTCGTTTAGAAACTCCATGTCGTTGATAAGCTGGAAACGGTTGTTATTTTGAATCAATACCGAGAGGTTGGCCTCGGGCATTATTAGCAGCGGAAACGGTACCTGACTCCATTGTATTCCCCCCTTTAGTTGGCAGTCGAGCTTGCCCCAGCTGTTCAGCCAGAAACGCTTGTATATTCCAACTTCAGTGAGGTGATAGTTGTAGTCGCCTCCGAGGAAGTTTTTCAGTCCAAAGGTGTGATAGAGGGTGAACACTGGTGCATCGCGGTTGATGGTGGTGCGCTTCTGCTTGGTGTTCACGAAAGTCTCGCCTAATCCCAGACGCAGCCCTATGCGCAGTTCGGTGGTTCGCAGATAGCGCGAGTAACCTCTTGGCTGAGGTTCCGATAGTGGGGTGAAATACAGTTCACCACACGCTTTGTTTTCTTCGGTCTTGAGCGATACCGAAGCTCGCAGCCCCCAGTATTCTTCCCAGTCAAACGAAATCATCTGTCGGTTGTAGAACATCATCTTGTCAACCTTTGTCCATTTGAAAGCTGCAAGGAAGTTGTCCTTGTCGGTATAGAGGAAACGGTCCGATGGCGACATGACGTCGGATGTTGACATGAAGGTAAGCGTGCGCTGCGGGAACTCCCAGAACGAATATTGTTTTTTGTTGAACGACCAAGTCACTTCGCCCTTGTAGTATGTGCGGTGGCTTTTCCACCCGTGGGCGATGTAGCCTGCGAAAAAGAGCGACGAGTCGAGGTTGGCTGTCGTTGTGCCGCCGAATCGCGTTCGCAGTCCGTCGATGAAATTGGTGGTAATCAAAGCGTTTACCGGCGATATGTCAAACTTGCTGGGATGTCCTTTCCTGCTCGTCTCGATGCTATTTTCTATAAGTGCCTTCAGTCCGATGAGGATGTATCTGAATCCCTTTATCTTCTGCAGTCCGTCGAGAAAACGGTCCATCTGGCTCTCGCTGTGCGTCAGTTCCACCTGCCGGTATTGCGACCAGAAATCGTCGTTGCGCATCTTAGAGTCGGCCTCATGTATTTCCTTGCGTTTCCCCTTAAACAGTTGTTGTGGAAGAGGGTCGAAGGAGTAGTTCGACATTCTTGTGTTGCGTATCACGGCAAGTGGATTTATGAATTTCATTATCACCAGCTCTGTGAACATATCGTCAACCGTCAGTGCCCAGGTGTCATCGTCGAGGCGCGAGAATTCCTGCGTGATTTTCATGCCCTTCACGAAATTCACAGATGTCTGCTTTGGTATTGTCATCTCGCAACGTTTCACCTGCCATGTAGAATCGGCAAGGATGTACAAGTCTCCACGGAATCCCACGTCCTGCAGGTTGTTTGGTAGGAAGTGCAGGTGGAAACAGGTGTCGCCTGCCACTGAGAGCGTGTCTTCGATATAATACCTGTAGAAACCTATGGCGTTTTTGCCTATTGGCGATGTGAACGGATATTGCAGCATTCTAATCTGATCGTCGTAGATGTTTACGTTTGTGAACACATCGTTCATCACAACGTTCAGTATGTCGCCGGTTTCAAACAGCTCGTTTACGCCGGTCTGGCGCTCACCTCTTACTATTGTCTTCTCGTCGTGTGGCTCCTTGCGGTAGAGTTTCTTCGACACGGTCTCTTCTACCGACACTGGCAGTATCAGCTTGTCGTTGTATGGACATCTCTCTACTTGCTGAACGAGCCACGGTTTTTTCTTAAACTTTGGCGAGTCGAGAAGCGCGGGTGTGATGTCGTTGACGGCAAGCGTAAGCTTTTGGTATTTGTCGTACTGATAGTAGTCGCGTTGCTTCAGGTCGGTCTGCTTCTTTGCTGCAATCACCTTGCGCATCATCTCAACTGCGGGGTTGTGCTTGCGGTCGTAGTGGCCCCGGTGGCGGCTGATGGTCACTTCCTGCAGCTGCTGTGTCTCGGGCTTCAGTCTTACCGTGATATGATTGCTTTTGCCAACTGTAATGACATGTTTCTTGTATCCTATGGCACTGAAGCTGAGCTTTTTTCCTTCGCGGTGCACTATCGCAAAACTGCCGTTGCGTCCCGACACGGCGGCTATTTTGGTGCCTTTGTAATAAACGCTTGCCAAAGCGATGCTGTCGCCGCTCAGTGCGTCGATAACATAACCTGTCAGCTGCTGCGCTTTCAGTGGAAGGGCAGTCAGCAGCGTAATGGCAAGTATTGTTAATATCCTCAATGTTTAATTCTCTCTGTAAAAGTCGAGTGCCTCCTTGATTTCTTCTGCTGAGGCAGTCTGGTCGATTCTTATATTGCCAAATCCGCTGAGCAACGTGAAGTTGATAGTGCCTGCCACGTTCTTCTTGTCGTGGCTCATCATCTCGAGTAGTTCGGGATAGTCGCTGCACTTTATTTCCATTCGGCCGTAGTTTTCGTTTATGAATTTTACGGTCTGGCGCATCTTGTCGGTCGGGAACTCGGTTTTCACGCAACTTAGATATAGCTCGCATACGATTCCGTAGGCTACTGCGTAGCCGTGGAGGATTGGCTTGCGCTTTAGTGCAAGAGACTCGAATGCATGGCCGATGGTATGTCCGAAGTTCAGGGCTTTGCGCAGTCCATTCTCCGTCGGGTCATTCAATACGATGCGCTGTTTCACGGCTACTGAGTCGGCTATTTGCGCATTGTCTATCGTCAGTTCCTCATTGCTTGTCAGTTCGCTCCACATCTGTTCGTTGCTGATGAGCGCGTGTTTCAGCATCTCGGCATATCCAGAAAGTATGTTCTCGTGATCCATCGTCGTCAGGAACACCGAGTCGATAATCACACTATTGGCATTGCTGAACACTCCTATCTCGTTTTTCAGCCCACCAAAGTTTATTCCGGTCTTTCCCCCCACGCTGGCGTCAACCATAGAGAGTAGGGTAGTGGGGATGTTTATGAATTTTATGCCTCGTTTGAAAGTGCTTGCGGCGAAACCTCCGAGGTCGGTCACCATTCCTCCTCCAAGATTCACCATCAGCGAGTGACGCGTGGCTCCGCCTTCCTGCAGACAACGCCATACTTGGCTGATAGTCTCTATGTTCTTCTGCGAGTCGCCCGCCCCGATGGTTATCTTCCGGGCATCTCTTATCGCTTCTACATTCTCGGCCATAGGCAGGCATAACCGTCCGGTGTTCACGTCGGTAAGCACGAACAGCCGATCGTACTCGCATGCTGCAATCTCATCTTTAAGAATCTTGCTGAGATTATCCGAAAAAACAACTTTCTGCCTCTCCATTTCCATGTTTGTTTACAATTTCAGGCGGCAAAGTTACAAAAGATAATTAATATAAACGATTTTTCAGGTATTTTCTGCTCGAAAATTAAGAGAAAAGAGATTTTTTTTGTAATTTAGCAGCGTAAAACCAGCATGGATATTGAGATTTTTGAATTTGTTAAATTGTAAATCGTCAAATTGTAAATTATGAACGCTATTCCTATGGAATTTTGGCTTGTGCCTGTCGCTTCGGTGGCAGCATTGTGTATGGCGTGGATGTTCTTCCGTTCGATGATGACAGCCGATGAGGGAACAGAGCGCATGAGAGAGATTGCAGGTCATGTGCGCCGTGGTGCTATGGCTTATCTTAAACAGCAGTACAAGGTTGTGACCGTCGTTTTCATCGTGCTTGCCGTCGTCTTTGCATTCATGGCCTACGGACTGGGTGTGCAGAACCCTTGGGTGCCTTTTGCATTCCTTACCGGAGGCTTCTTCTCCGGACTGGCAGGCTTCTTCGGTATGAAGACCGCCACTTACGCCAGCGCACGCACGGCTAACGCTGCTCGTGAGAGTCTCGACGGCGGACTGAAGATAGCCTTCCGCAGCGGGGCTGTGATGGGGCTGACCGTCGTTGGTCTCGGCCTGCTCGACATCGCTATCTGGTTTCTTGTCCTGACACAGTTCTATCATGGCGACAAGATGGCACTGATTACCATCACCACCACAATGCTGACCTTCGGGATGGGAGCATCGACGCAGGCGCTCTTTGCCCGTGTGGGTGGAGGTATATATACCAAGGCAGCCGATGTCGGTGCCGACATCGTGGGGAAGGTTGAGGCCGACATTCCCGAGGACGACCCCCGGAATCCTGCTACTATTGCCGACAACGTGGGCGACAACGTGGGCGATGTGGCCGGTATGGGAGCTGACCTCTATGAGAGCTACTGCGGCAGTATTCTCTCTACCGCAGCTCTTGGAGCCACCGCCTTTGCTATGATGCCCGAGATGCAGCTCAAGGCTGTCATTGCCCCGATGATGATAGCAGCTGTAGGAGTGTTCCTCAGCATTCTCGGCATATATCTCGTCCGCACCAAGGAAGGTGCTACTATGAAGGATCTGCTCCATTCGCTCTCTTTGGGAACTAATGTGTCGGCACTGCTCATAGCCGTTGCCACCTTCGGAATACTCTACTGGCTGCAGATTGAGAACTGGCTCGGACTGTCGTTCTCGGTTATTACCGGTCTGGCTGCGGGTGTCGTTATCGGTCAGGCAACCGAATATTACACATCGCATTCGTATCGTCCAACGCAGAAAATCTCCGAGGCCGGACTCACCGGCTCAGCCACAGTTATAATAAAAGGTATAGGTACGGGAATGATTTCCACCTGCATACCTGTGCTGACAATCGGCATTGCTATCATGCTGAGCTATATGTGTGCCAACGGATTTGACCTTTCGATGAGTGCTACGTCGATTTCACACGGGCTTTACGGAATTGGCATTGCCGCTGTAGGTATGCTCTCTACTCTTGGTATCACACTTGCCACCGATGCCTATGGACCGATAGCCGACAATGCAGGAGGCAATGCTGAGATGAGTGAATTGGGCGAGGAGGTGCGCCATCGCACCGATGCCCTCGATGCTCTTGGCAACACCACCGCAGCAACCGGCAAGGGATTTGCAATAGGTTCGGCAGCTCTTACAGCCCTTGCCCTTCTTGCATCTTACGTCGAAGAGATAAAGATAGCAATGGTCCGTGCCGTTGAAAGCGGACAGCAATTCATTCATCCTCTCACACAGCAGGTGTTTGATCCTGAAAATGCCACGATGCCCGACTTCATGGAGTTTTTCCAGGTTAACCTTATGAATCCGAAAGTTCTTGTCGGTGCGTTCATTGGCGGTATGGCAGCCTTCCTGTTCTGTGGTCTCACTATGGAGGCTGTGGGGCGTGCTGCCCAAAAGATGGTTGAGGAAGTGCGCCGTCAGTTCCGTGAGATTAAGGGCATACTTGAAGGCAAGGCAACTCCCGACTACGGTTCCTGTGTTGAGATTTCTACGCGTGCGGCTCAGCATGAGATGATATTCCCTTCGGTTCTTGCAATCGTCATCCCCATCGTTGTGGGCATTGTCCTTGGTGTGGCAGGTGTGCTTGGGCTGCTCGTTGGCGGTCTTGCCTGCGGATTCACCCTTGCCGTGTTCATGGCCAATGCCGGCGGAGCTTGGGACAATGCAAAGAAGATGGTAGAGGAGGGCAACTTCGGTGGCAAGGGCAGTTTTGCCCACAAGGCTACTATCGTCGGAGATACTGTTGGCGATCCGTTCAAGGATACATCCGGGCCTTCGCTCAACATACTGATTAAACTGATGTCGATGGTAAGCATCGTAATGGCAGGTCTGACAGTCGCTTTCGCATGAAAGCGGCTGTCGCCTATTTTAGCGCGTGGCTTTCGATGAATGCCATCACATCGTCCTTATAGTTTTCAGAGATTGGGATGTAGTTATCGCCAAAGATTATCCGCAGTCGGTCAACGACGGTGACTTTTGTCATGTGGACGATATAGCTGCGATGGGTGCGCATAAATTCAGGGTGTGGCAGGTTGTCATCTATGGCTTTCATGCTCATCAGCGACATGAGTCTGTGGCCGTCGCTAAGATGGAAGCGTACGTAGTCTTTCAGTCCCTCGATGAAGAGAATGTCGTCGAAATCGATGCGTAACAACTTGTATTCGCTTTTCACGAAGATGAAACGGTTGTCGTCGGTATGGTGACTGTCGGAGTTTCCCTTTTGGTCAAGAAGCCACTCCAAGGCTTTGTTGGCAGCCTTGATAAAGTCGTCGTAGCTGATTGGTTTTAGCAAATAGTCGAGGGCATTGACCTTATATCCCTCGATGGCATATTGGCTGAAGGCGGTGGTGAAGATGATCTTTGTCGAGGATGGCAGGATTTTTGCGAACTCCATGCCGCTGAGTTCGGGCATTTGGATATCAAGGAACAGCAAATCCACGGGTTGCTGTCGCAATTCGCGAATTGCTGCCACGGCACTATTGAACACTCCCTTCAGTTCCAGAAAAGGTGTCTTGTCGGCATAGCTCTTCAGCAACCCTGCTGCTAATGGCTCGTCGTCTATAATGGCACAACTGATGTTCATATACAATAAAAAACGCACGAATGCGCTTTTTATTGTCAATTCTTAATTCTTAACTCTGAACTGTATGTCTTTCCGTCGCCGCTCACTCCTTTGTGCCATGAGTATCGGTTGGGGTAGATTAGTTCGAGTCGGCGCTTCACCTGTTGTAGTCCGATGCCGTGTCCGCTGCGGTCGGTTTCCGGTTTTGGATAGTTGCTGTTGTCGATATTGCAGGTGATAATGTTGGCGGCTGCACATATATGAATATGTATGAAGCTTGGTTCGATAGGGCTTACACCATGCTTGAAAGCATTCTCCACGAGCGAAATCAGTATCATGGGCGCAATACTGTAGTGCTCCAGATTTCCCTCGGTCATGAAATCGATACTTACGTTGTCGGTCATGCGGATTTTCATCAGCTTGATGTAGTTGTCGAGAAAGTCCACTTCGTCCCTTAGCGTCACTTCTTGTTGTTGAGTGTCGTATAGCACGTGGCGCAGCATGCGGCTCAACTCCTGGATGGCCTCCTGTGCGCGTGTGGCGTCGAATGCCGTCAGTGCGTAGATGTTGTTGAGCGTATTCAGCAGGAAGTGTGGATTTATCTGCGAGCGCAGGTTCTGCAGCTCGGCATCCATGCGTGCCGTCTCTGCCTCGCGGCGTGCCGCCTCCGACTTTTGCCATCTGATGGCGAGTTGTATGCTTGTAGCGACGGCTGCTGCCACGCACAGGTTGAAGATGTTGCGCAGTATGAAGAATGCCTCGGTTAGTAGATTGTACTGTTGATTCCTGCTTTCGTCGTCAAAGAAGTTGTGGCAGTAGCTTATCCACAGGTGTACGGCAATACCTAATGTCAGCACCATGATGATATTGATGATCCAGAAGTATTTCTTCTCACCCTTGACGTAGAATCTTGGTGTTAGCCAGCAGTAATCGGCATAGAATACCGCCATCAGTGAGAGTGTCGATGCGCTCATCGCTGCCATCAGTCGCAGGTGCTGACCGTCGCTGTGGTTGACAAACATCAGCGGCGATAGCAGCAGCATGGCCCATATAGCCACGTGAATGAGCACTTCGTACTTTCTATTCATGTCTTATGGCTTCGATTGGATCCATGTTGGCTGCTTTCTGTGCAGGGATATATCCGAAGAGTACTCCGAGGAATACACATACGAGGAACGACACATACACCGACCATGCCGGTACGCTCGAGGGCATTCCGAACGAAGGCACGAGAAAATCGCCAACGCCCACTCCCACAAGTATTCCCAACACTCCGCCAGTGACGGAGATCAGTACCGACTCGATAAGAAACTGTAGTGAGATTACCGGTCCTGTGGCTCCTACTGCCATTCGCAGTCCTATCTCCTTGGTGCGCTCGGTTACGCTCACGAGCATAATGTTCATTATGCCGATTCCGGCCACGAGAAGTGAAAAGGCAGCAGCCACTACGAGAATGAGTGTCACGGTGTCCATTGTCGATGACATCGTCTCCATCATCTCTGCCTGCGAGCGGATGGTGAAGTCATCGACGGCTTCGCCTTTTAGCTTGTGGTTGTCGCGTAGCATCTGTGTCAGCTCTTCTATCGCAGCGTCGGAGAGCTCTTCGGTAACTGCCGAGCACACGATGCTTGAGAAATAGGTCTGTGCATTAATGCGCTTCATTACGGTGGTGTAGGGGGCAATAATCACATTGTCCTGATCCATACCCCACGAATTATATCCCTTCGATTTGAGCACTCCGATGATGCGCATCGGAATCGACTTGAAGCGGATAGTCTTGCCGATGGGATCAGTACCCTCGCCGAAAAGTTCGTCAACGATGGTCTTTCCCACAACACACACCTTAGCTGCCTTTTTGATGTCCTCATCGTTGTAGCATTCTCCCTCTTCTATCTTCCACAGCTTAATGTCGAGATAGTCGGTGCTTTCGCCATAGACAGTGGTGTTTGTGTTGTTGTTTCCGTAAATCACTTGTCCGCCGGACGTCACTTCAGGCGACACTTTTGTCACATACTTCTTTTCGCGCAGAATACGTTCATAGTCGGCCATCTTCAGTGTCTGCATGGCCGAAGGGTCTTGTCGCACGCCACCTCGCATGTCGGCACCGGGGCGTATGGTTAGCAGATTCGTTCCCATCGTTGACAGTTCGTCGCGAATGCTCTGTTTCGACCCTTGTCCGATGGCCATCATGATAATCACGGCTGCCACACCGATAATGATTCCGAGCATGGAGAGAAACGAGCGCATCTTGTTGTTAGCAACGGCCTTGATGCTTACCTTAAATAGATTCAGTATATTCATATCAGAGTTACTTCAGTCGTCTTGTGGTATCGGCAGTGCAGCCAGAGCCTCTGCTGCCGACTTAATATTGTTGTTGATAGTGTCTTCGCGAATCTTCCCGTCACGCAGGTTGATATTGCGGCTGGAGTATTCGGCAATCTCGGGATTATGAGTTACAAAGATGATGGTGTGTCCCTGTCTGTATAGTTCTTGGAACAGCACAAGCATCTCAAACGATGTACGTGTGTCGAGGTTTCCGGTTGCCTCGTCGGCCAGTAGCACGGCAGGGTCGTTCACAAGGGCTCGTGCAATGGCCACACGCTGCATCTGTCCTCCCGACATCTGGTTCGACTTATGATACAGACGGTCGCCCAGCCCTACTGCTTCAAGTGCCTTGATTGCAGCTTGGCGGCGCTCGGCAGCGCTGTACTTCGAATTATACATCAGCGGCAGTTCTACGTTTTCTACGGCTGTTGTCTTTGCCAACAGGTTGTAGTTCTGAAAAACGAAGCCTATCTTTTGGTTGCGCAGGTGGGCCCGCTGTGTCTTCGACATTGTCCGCACGCTGATGCCGTCGAGCAGATATTCGCCGCTCGTTGGTGTGTCGAGGCATCCCAGCTGATTGAGCAGAGTGGATTTGCCCGAACCCGACGTTCCCTGTATGGTGACGAACTCGCCTTCGTATATTTTGAAAGACACACCGCGCAGAGCCTTCACCGTCTCAGAACCGACCTGAAAGTAGCGTTTCACGTTCTGTAGTTCGATTACTACTTTTCTGTCTTCCATTACTTCTTCTGGTTTTTGTTCTGGTTCCTATTTTTCGGCCTTGGCATGAAGGGATTGGTCTGCTTCTGTTCGTCGGCCTCTTCGACACCGCCAGATATTTCGAAGTCGGTGATAACTTCTGTTCCGGGCTCTATACCGCTGACAATCTCTGTAAGCATACCATTGGTGGTTCCTGTCTCTACTTTGTGAGCCTTGAATGTATTTCCCTCACGTGTCCATACCTTGCTGTCGCCTTCACAGTCTTCTATCGTCTCACCTTTCTTCAACAGTGCTTCGTTAGGCTGGAATCGCAGTGCTTTCGATGGCACAGCCATCACATTGTTCTTCTCCAGAGTCATGATGGTGACGTTGGCCGTAAGACCGGGTTTCAGTTTCATATCAGCATTGGGAGCTGAAATCACCACCTCGTATGTCACCACGTTGCTTGATGTCGTGGCTTCCTGTCGCACTTGTGTTACACGTCCCTCAAATGTATCATCGGGGAATGCATCCACAGTGAACGTAACACGCTGTCCTTCTTTAACGCCGCCAATATCGGCCTCGTCGATGTCGGCAATCACGCGCATGTCGGTCAGGTCTTGCGCAATCTTGAACAGTTCGGGAGTGTTGAAGCTTGCGGCTACGGTCTGTCCTTCCTCTACCGACTTCGAGAGCACTACTCCGTCAATGGGCGATGTGATGGTGGCATAGCCGAGGTTGGTTGCTGCCTTCTGTACGCTCTGGCTTGCGGTGTTGACACTTTGCAGTGCTCTGTTGTACGACAGTTGTGCGTTCTCGTAGTCGTTGGCGCTCACTAGTCCTTTCTCATAAAGAGTCTTGTATCGGTTATAGTTTGCTGTCTCGTATTTCAGTGTGCTCTGTGCGCTCGACAGGTTTGCGCGTGCAGTGTTTAGCTCACTGGTTAGATTAGTCTTGTCGAGTTCGGCAATCACCTGTCCTTTCTTCACTACGCTGTTGTAATCCACGTACAGTTTGCTCACGATACCCGACACCTGTGTTCCTACCGTCACCGAAGTCACCGGCTCGATGGTTCCGGTGGCTGTAATCGAGGTGTGGATGTTCATCTTCTCTACCTTGGCTGAGTTGAAGTTTACTGTTTGCTCTTTCTCACCTCCCGACATCAGCCATACAACGATTGCTATTGCTACAATGAGAGCAAAGGCAATCCACATTTTCTTATTCTTCATATCCTTCTTTTTGTTTTTCAATATTCAATTGCTTCCGGCGTTTGAGGCGTCGGATTCTATTTATCACTTATGCTCTTAGAGCCGCCATAGAACTTCAGCAGCTGCATGTCGAGTATCGCCATGTATTTGCTTTGTAACTGGTTCTGCTGTGCCTTGAGCAGGCTTACTTTTCCGTTCATCAGTTCTACGATGTTTTTCAGTCCCAGGTCGAACTGCTCGCTCAACAGGTTGTAGCTTTCCAGTGCGCTCTCTGTCGATGCCTTCGATGCCACGAACTTCTGCTGGTTATTATGTGCGTCGAGCCAGTAGCCCTCGATGGTGCTGTATAGTTTCTTTTGCTGTTCCTGCAGGTCGAGTTCGTATTGTTCACGTTGAAGCTTAGCCTTGTTCACTGCTGTCTTTGTGCGTCGGTTGTCAATGATTGGCACGCTCACGGTGAAGCCCGCAGCTGCCGAGAAGTTGGTCTTCATCTGTGTGCTCCAGTCGTTGTTGCTCATCGACGATGTGTTTGTTCCTACGCTTCCCGACAGGCTGATGCTTGGCAGTCGTTGTGCTTTCGCAATGCTGATGCTAAGGTCGCTGTTCTCGATGAGCATTTTGTTGCGTTCTATCTCCGGACGCGACATCAGTGCCGCTTCATAGATGCTGTTTAGCGTAGGTATGGTCTCCATTGCCATTGCCTCTGTTGTTGCTGGTATGGCAATGTCGAACTGCTCGTCTGTAATCTCCAGCAGTTGTTTCAGCTGGAGCTTGTATTTCGACAGGTTGCTTTTCGCCTCCACGAGGTTAAATTCATCGGTGGCGCGTTGAGATGTGAGTTGTGCCAAGTCGGCTTTCGACATCTTTCCCACTTCCACCATCTGCCTGCCACGGTCTTCGTTCTTCTGACTGGCCTTTAAGCTTTCTTCGTTTACTTTTATCGCATCGTCGAGATACAGTATCTGCACATATAGCTTGGCTATCTCTTCCTGTATATTGTTGGCTGTGGTGGCAGAGTCGAGCAACGCCTCTTGTGTGGATAGTTTGTTCAACTTTACGGTATTGTATTTCTGCATCCAGTCCCAAACGGTCCAGCTTGCATTAATGCCGTATGAGCCGTTGTAGTAGGTCTTTGATACCTTGCTGTTCACTGTCCCATTGCTCACGGTCACTTGTCCGCTTTCCGTCCACGGACGGTAGCCGAAACTGTGGTTGGTACTTGCCGAGAGTGAGGGCAGAAGTGCTGCTTTCGCCTGTTTCACGTCTTCGATGGCCGATTTCGTTGTCAGCGTCTTCTTCTTCAGCGAGATGTTGTTTTTTAGGGCGTAGTCAATGCATTCGTTAAGCGTCCATTGTTTCTGTGCGCCCACTGTCATTGTCGCCGTCAACATCATCACTGACATGATAATCTTCTTTGTCTTCATATTTGCATCTGATTCTGATATCTGTTGTTTCAATGTGCAAAATTATTCAGAACAAATCTTTGTGCAAAACAAGATAGATAATCATTGCCTGTTTGTAGATTTTACACCCATTATTGTCGATAAACTGTCGTTGGGTTAACATTTTTTAGCAGGCAAAAAAACGAATGTAGAGAAAATCATGTCGGAAAGTTGCGTGAATAAAGAAAAAATCGTACCTTTGCGAGCGGATAAATTATATACTACGGACAATGAAAAGGACGTTTCTTCTTGCAACAATAATGTTGATGATTCCGTTTGCATTCTATGCGCAGATGCCCTCGGTGGAGTGGGACCGCCAAAGCCTGATAATCGGGGGACGGCGCGTGGTGCCAGTGATGGGTGAGGTACACTATTCACGCATACCTGCCGACGAATGGGTCGATGAGGTGAGGAAAATGAAAGAGGGTGGGGTGACGATGATTGCCACATACGTGTTCTGGAATCATATCGAGGAGCAGGAGGGTATTTTCAACTGGAGTGGACAGCGCAATCTACGGCGGTTTATTACAATCTGCCGGAGTGAGAATCTGCCAGTGGTGCTCCGCATCGGTCCGTTCTGTCATGGTGAGGTGCGCAACGGAGGCATTCCAGACTGGGTCTTCGCCAAGGGATGCAAACTGCGCTCCACCGACGCTAAATTTCTTGCACTCGTGGAAACGCTTTACCGTCAGATATTCTCACAGATTCAGGGGTTGCAGTGGAAAGATGGCGGCCCTATCATTGCTTGCCAGTTCGACAATGAGTATCGTGGCAGCGGCGATTATCTGATGGCTCTGAAGAAGATGGCCATGACTATAGGCTTCGACATGCCGTTTTATACACGTACCGGATGGCCGGCACTGTCGAAACCCGTACCATTCGGTGAGATGTTGCCCTTGTATGGCGACTATGCCGATGGTTTCTGGGACAAAGAAATTGGAGAGTGTGTTGGTAGCTACTACAAGGCATTTAACTTCAAGGGATTCCGTTCATCGACGGCCATAGGCACTGATTTGCTGGGCAAGCAAGAGGCAAAGGTTGGACAGGGCGACAACGACTACCCATACTTCACTTGTGAGCTTGGCGGCGGTATGGCCACCGCCTATCACCGCCGACCGTACATTTATGCCGCCGATGCCTATTCAATGGCCCTCGTGAAACTTGGCTGCGGAAGCAACTTGCTGGGATATTACATGTATCATGGCGGCACCAATCCCGAGAGTATGACAGGTATCACCCTCAACGAGACACAGCGGACTCTCGGTACGGCTAACAACGATTTACCGGTGAAGACATACGACTTCCAGTGCCCGATAGGCGAGTTTGGACAGATGTATCCCGTCTATTACCGTCTGCGACCGCTCCATCTCTTCATGCACGACTATGCAGAGACACTCGCTCCAATGGAAGCGAATTTCCCGTGTGCACAAGACATTGGCAAGGGCGACGACAGTCATCTTCGATGGGCGTACCGCTGCAATGGTGACAGCGGATTCATATTCATCAATAATTATGAACGCCTACAGATGCTTAAGGCAAAGAGTGGCGTCCGGTTAGAGGCTTGCGGAGTGCAACTGCCGCGCTTGACCATACCTGCTGGTGCAATGGCAATATTTCCAGTCAACATCAGCGGCATACGCTACGCCACGGCTCAGCTTGTGGCTCGGCGCGAAGGCAAGATATACATGATGCAGATAAAGGGGATACCCACTACGATAGCCATGAAGAACGGCAAGACACTCAAGAATCTTAAGCCGCGTGGAACAGAAAAGCCTGTGTATGGCAACATCTATCTACTGACCGAGGATGACGCCCAATGGCTGTTCCTTGAGCCGAAGGCCTCCTCCTCCACAGCAGCGAATTTTACCAAGACGAAAGAAGCCGGCGCAATGCGCACTATAGTAAAAGGAAAGGCAAGGGTTGCTGAAGCCCCGTCGGAGGACGACTGGCAGCAGGCTGCTGTATATAAGATTGACGTTCCGTCACCAGACCACCGACTGCTCTCAATCGACTACCAGGGCGATTGTGCACGCCTGTATGCCGACGGCCGTCTCGTGGCCGACAATTTCCAGTATGGTCGTCCGTTCCTCTACGGACTCTGGCGCCTGCCCGACGGCATACGTCAGCTGGAACTGCGCATACTCCCCATGCAGCAGAATCCCCCAATCTATCTGCCTCGCGAGGCAGATAAAACCCCTGGAGAGAGCGTAAAAAAAATAGAAATCATCAGTCAGTAAAACAGATAATATGAAAAAAATATTATTGTCAGGAGTGTCGTTGGTTTTTTGCTGCTTGTCGGTCATGGCCCAGTCGCGTATCGATCTTAGTGGCGAGTGGCAATTTTCGATGGGCGAGAAGCCTGAATATAACGACAAGATAACGCTGCCCGGATCGATGCTTACCAACGGCAAGGGAAACGAGGTGAGCGTAAACACCCAGTGGACGGGGTCGCTTTACGACTCATCGTTCTACTTCAATCCCTATATGGCAAAATATCGCCATGAAGGGCAGATGAAGTTCCCTTTTTTCCTTACTCCGTCGAAACATTATGTAGGTGCAGCATGGTATAGGAAAACAGTGGCAGTGCCATCGAAATGGAAGAAGCAGACGGTGACGCTCGTATTGGAGCGCCCACATATAGAGACCACAGTATATGTAAATGGAAAAGAGGTTGGTCACGAAATGTCGCTCTCGGTGCCGCATGTGTATGACGTAACACCATATCTGATATTCGGTCGCGACAACGAGATTGCCATACGCGTATATAATGGTATAGAGAACGTCGGGGTAGGGCAGGATTCGCATAGTGTCACCGACCAGACACAGGGCAATTGGAACGGTATTGCTGGCAACATAGAGCTGACCACCGAACCACAGGTTAAAAGAATTCGTGTGGTTCCCAATATGTCGGCCAAGAGTGTCGTTGTAAGCATCAACGAGCAGAGCTATACCATCGACCTGAGCAAGAACTGGCGGCCGTGGAGCGAGTTTGATCCTTATCTATATACCTTGACTTTCAAGTATCACGGTAAACCTGTTACCGTTACCTTTGGAGTGCGCGAGATTTCTATCAGGGACATGCAGTTCTATCTCAATGGAAAGCCGATATGGATGCGCGGAACGGTAGAAAACTGTACGTTCCCGTTGACAGGCTATCCGCCAACTGATGAAGAATCGTGGGAGCATGTATTCGGAAAATGTCGTGAGTACGGCATCAACCATGTGCGTTTCCACAGCTATTGTCCGCCCGAGGCCGCTTTTGCCGTTGCCGACAGGATGGGCATATATCTTCAGCCTGAGGGACCGTCGTGGCCCAACCACGGTGTGCGCCTGCGTCGCGGTATGCCCATCGACAAATATCTGCTTGAAGAGACTAAGCGCATCATCGACACCTACGGCCACCATCCGTCGTTTGTGATGATGGCAGCTGGCAATGAGCCAGCAGGCGACTGGGTGAACTACTGCAATGACTGGGTGAAGCAGATGAAAGCCTATGACCCTACAAAAGTTTATGCCGGAGCCAGTGTTGGCGGAGGATGGGCATGGGACGACGGCAGTGAGTATCACGTAAAAGCCGGTGCCAGGGGGCTCGACTGGGATCGCCGTGCACCATCGTCGGATGACAACTATTACGATGGAATCCTGCATCCTCGCAATTTCAAGGGTGACGTGAACAACTCTCCTGTAATTGCCCACGAGCAGGGACAGTGGTGTGCCTTCCCCGACTTCAAGGAAATACCGCAATACACAGGAGCATATAAGGCTGCCAATTTTGAGATATTCCGTGACCTGCTTAACGACAATGGGATGGCTTCGCAGGCAGAACGCTTCCTGAAGGCCAGCGGACACTTGCAGATGCTCTGCTACAAATACGAGATAGAGCGTAATCTGCGTACTAAGGACTATGCCGGATTCCAAATTCTCGGACTCAACGACTACAGCGGCCAGGGCACTGCTCTCGAAGGAGTGCTCAATGTGTTCTGGCGCGAGAAGGGATATTGCAATGCTGCCGACTGGACGCAGTTCTGCTCGCCAGTGGTTCCTCTGGCTAAGTTCCCGAAGTTTGTGTTCACCAGCGACGAGAAACTGACGCTGCCCTTCGAACTCTATAATACTCTCGGTGAACTTTACGACGTGAAGATGGAATGTAAAATCGAGTCGTCGGTAGATAATTCACACTTCACGCTGCTGAATTTCCAGCTCGACTATATTCCCGTGGGCAAGAACTTCGATCTCGGACAGATAGAGTGTGAATTCTCTTCAGTGACTGTGCCGCAGAAGCAGACAATAACCGTCGCTCTGGTGCATAATGGTCAGCAGATAGCATCAAACCATTGGGACTATTGGGTGTACCCAGCACAGATGTCTGCTGCCGACGAGTCGCAGGTGTATATCTCCGACAGTCTTGATGCCGAAGCTATAAAGACCTTGGAGCGAGGAGGCAAAGTGCTTATTACGGCTGCCGGTAAGGTGCGTCTTGGCAATGATGTGCATCAGACCTATCTGCCGGTATTCTGGAACACCAGTTGGTTCAAGATGCGTCCCCCACATACCACCGGAGCATATATCAACACCGCACATCCGCTGTTCCGCGAGTTCCCCTCCGACGACTGGTCGAACCTGAACTGGTGGGAACTGCTGAACCGTGCACAGGTGATGAACTTGATGGAATTGCCCATGTCATATCAGTCGCCCGTCCAGCCAATCGATACGTGGCACGTGAGCCGTAAGCTCGGAATGATTGTCGAGGCAAACGTGCTCAGTGGCCGGCTGTTCATGACCACGATTGACATAAACAGCAATCTCGACCGCCGTGTGGTGGCACGACAGATGCGTAAAGCAATCTTCGACTATATCAACGACGACGCGGCGTTCCGTCCAGAGATTACTCTATCGTTGGAGACCGTTCGCGACTTCTTTGAGAAGGAGGCTCCGAAGGTGAATATGTTTACCAACGACTCGCCCGACGAACTTAAGCCTGCGCTGAAACCATGACCGCACGACTCAGACCGGTAATGTTTGCCGGCACGGGCAGTGATGTCGGCAAGAGTATCGTTGCCACGGCCTTCTGCCGTATCTTCCTTCAAGACGGCTATTGTCCGGCCCCATTCAAGGCACAGAACATGGCCTTGAACAGTTATGCCACGAAAGAGGGACTGGAGGTAGGACGAGCACAGGCTGTACAGGCCGAGGCGGCCGGCATCGACTGCACTACCGATATGAATCCGCTGTTGCTAAAGCCCAACAGCGACCACACCTCGCAGGTGGTGCTCAACGGACGTTCCATTGGCAATCAGCATGCCCGTGACTATTTCCGTAAAGAGGGCCGGGAAGTATTCTGCCATGCTGTTCATGAAGCCTTCGATCGCCTTTCTGAAAAATATAACCCCATCGTCATGGAGGGAGCCGGGAGCATCGCAGAACTGAACCTGCGTGATGTTGATATAGTGAATATGAGTATGGCTCGCCATGCTGATGCTGCTGTGATTCTCGTTGCCGATATCAACCGTGGAGGAGTGTTCGCATCAGCGTATGGCAGTATCATGCTCCAGACACCTTCTGACCGGCAACGGATAAAGGGTATCATCATAAATAAGTTCAGGGGCGACATTAGCCTGTTCGACTCCGGACGGCGTATGATGGAAGAGGTGTGCGGAGTGCCGGTGCTCGGAGTGCTGCCATATTTCGACGATATTCATATCGATGCCGAGGATAGTATGAGCCTTGCCATGAAGAACACAAAGGCACAGACAGGTGTGAAGAACATCTGCGTGGTACGACTTGAGCACATTAGCAACTTTACCGATTTCGACCCGTTGGAACGCATCGCTGGCGTGAATCTCTATTATAGTGTCGATCCAGAAGAGATATTAAAGGCCGACACGGTGATTCTGCCAGGTACGAAATCAACAATTGCCGACCTTGCTGTGCTGCGTAACAACGGCTGCGATAAAGCTGTGATGCAGGCGTATTCGCGTGGCTGCGAGGTGATGGGCATCTGTGGCGGCTATCAGATGATGGGCATGGAAATACTCGACCCGGGGCATGTGGAAGGAGTCTGCGAACGTATTGACGGACTGGGGCTCCTGCCGCTCACAACAATAATGAACGGCGAGAAACGTACCGCTCAAGTGGAATTTGAATACAATGGCAGGCGACGTCGTGGTTACGAGATTCACAATGGTGTTACTACTGATGCAGACGGGGTGGCGTACCGCACCTACCGCCGCGACCAACGTTGCTGGGGCACGTATATACATGGATTCTTCGACAGCGGCGGCGATGGCTCGCAATACGACATGCTTGCATCGCGTGTTCGCAAATATGTCGATATTCCCAGAATTTATCGAATACTATCTTAAATACATCGTAAACGATATAAGTATTAAATAGTTATAAAATCCATTCTTAGTCCATTGCCGTATCAGAAATACTTCGTGTCTTTGCATCGCAAACGATAGAAATAGAGACTGAGAGTTGGAAATAATATAATAAGACTTATTAAACATTTAAGTTTATGACTAAACTGAAGTATAACGGCTATAACACACTTGCCGAAAAGTTCCATGAGGAGAGCGAGGAAGAGTGGAAAGAGGCCAACGAGGCTATGAACCGCCAGCACCGCCATCTAATCGAGAAGGTTGGCTACGACAACTATCTGCTTGAGATGCTCTAATGGCTTACGAACAATTAAGACTTGCAAATCAGGGGTGCTTCCGTCTCTATACGGCAGCACGTCTGATTACTAATTCCTACCAGCCGTGTTTGTCAAAGATGGGCATCACCTACACACAGTATCTGGTATTGATGGTGCTTTGGGAACATGATCATCAGCCTGTGAATGACATCGCCCGTCGGCTCCTGTTGGAAACCAACACCGTGACGCCGCTCATAAAGCGTATGGAGGCTTTGAAGATAGTCAGCCGACGGAAAGACAAAGACGACGCGCGCCGCATTATCGTGTCGCTGACCGAGCGGGGCAGGGCGATGGAGAAGGAGGCTGCCGAGATTCCTGACTGCATGGAAGATATATTCTGCGGAAAGGAAGTCGATGTAGAAGCTCTGAGCAGTATCTTTCCCGTGCTAGATGATTTTATCGCTAAAATGTCGAAAATAGAAGAATAGGAGCCGTCGCTTTTTGCGTCGGGAAAGTTGAACATTGAGCACTATTATTACAGGACTGCTATTGCCGTTGCTCGGCACGATGTTAGGAGCGGCATTCGTGTTTCTGATGAAGCATGAGATGAACCAGCGGTTGCAGAAGTCGCTGCTCGGCTTTGCGTCGGGCGTGATGGTGGCAGCTTCGGTGTGGTCGCTGCTGCTGCCGAGTATGGAGATGTGTGCAGCGATGGGGCGATGGCAGGTGATGCCAGCTTGTGTCGGTTTCATTATAGGTATGGCATTCCTATTGCTCATCGATCAGTTGACACCCCACCTACACTTAGACAGTGATAACCCCGAAGGTCCTCGTAGCCGGCTTTCGCGTACAGCGATGCTATCGCTGGCAGTTACCATCCACAACCTGCCCGAAGGAATGGCCGTTGGAGTAGTGCTGGCAGGAGCCATGCAAGGAGGCGCGACCATCAGCATGGCAGCGGCACTCACGATGTCGCTCGGCATCGCCATACAGAATATTCCAGAGGGTGCCATCATCTCAATGCCAATGCGTGCTGAGGGAAACACCCGTTGGCGCTCTTTCGTTATTGGAAGCCTAAGTGGTGCAGTGGAACCGATTGGCGCACTGTTGGTAATCCTGCTAGCAGGAGTGATGACTCCAATACTCCCATACATGCTCAGCTTTGCCGCCGGTGCCATGTTCTATGTTGTCGTTGAGGAGCTTATTCCCGAAGCCTCTTCCGGAACTCACAGCAACCTTAGTACCATCGGATTTGCTCTCGGCTTTGTGCTGATGATGGTGATGGATGTTGTGTTAGGTTGACTCCGCAAGGGTGTTTCGGTATGGTTTGTCGAATAAAAACTAAGCCAAATTTCGGCAAGATTTATCCCATCGTTCCGGACGGCGGCTTTTTTCACCCGTCATCTAACGCAGACCTTGCTTTGCACGGTATGACCATCCTTATAACGTACTACTTTGATATGTACGCCCCTTGTTGGACGAATGACACGTACTCCATTGATGTTGTAATAGCTGACACTCTCTATTTCGCCTGGAAGGATTTGAGAAATAATCGCATTCGGCGTTGTATCTCTCCTGCAGTCGTTGGAAGTCTGCATGTTGTGAGTCCCAATGGTCGGATGATAAAACTTCCAGCAATCGCTTCCTCCGTCCGGGTATCTCCCTACTGTTTCTTTCGCTGAATGTGTGCCATAGCATAGAGAATCTCTCCATCGTCCATCTGACGATTGCAGGACCAAAAGGCAGTTGTCGACATTCTTCAATTTGAATGGCAGATGCAGTTCGGATATAGAAGATTTGTCATCGCACCACACTATCAAATGACCACCTGGCTGTATGATGGTGTTTACCTCGCCCCCTGCATCAATCTGACATTTGCCCTGTTCATCCTCATCAATACTAAAAAGCCACTGCGCCACATCAATGGCTTCTTGGCTTCTATTGTATAATTCTATCCAGTCAGCACGTTTGCCGTAGTCATTTACATAGATGTCATTGGCAGCACTAATCTCGTTGATGCAGATGGGTGACACATCTTCTTCTGTTTTCTCATATACTGCCGTATAAGTACCACTCTTTGTGATTTGGCATTCTTTATCATTGCTCAGCCATTTGCCCATTTGGTCTCTCCAACCTGTGAATTGGTAGCCTTCAGCGGCATTAGTAGAGATAGAGGTAGGAGCGAAGAGCACACCAGAAAACTTTCCGAAGGGAACTTCCATGTCACTTATCTGAATCCGAGCGAATGGGCAGTTTGTACCTAAGTTCACTTCTATCTTATTTGAGAGGGAATAGGATTTCATCAGAGATTGTATGCGAGCCGTTCTGTGGCTCTCTTCCCACATGGTTTGTTGCAACTTACGATAGGTGGTTGTTGTATAGCGGTTGTCGAATGACAAGGCATCCTTCACCAAAGAGCAAATGCTGTCTGCTATGAACTGGCATCGATCAGGAGTGTATATACTTCCATGAAGGATGCAGTATGCCGCCACAAACAGTTTGCGGAATTTGCTGTTCTCTTTTAGATTGCGATAGAGATATATGATTTCGTTGTTATCCATTTCGTTGTTATCCAAATCTTCCACATTGTTAGTGTTTTCCCAGGTCAGGTCTTGGTCGAAGAACACGAAGTGGAACTTGCCGTCATCTTGCCATCGATAGCCTTTCACGTTGTTATTGTTTACTACCCAGTCACCTGTGCCCGTGTAACATATCGATGCCATATAGCGCACAAATTCGTCTATGTCAAGAATCTCTGAAAGACGGGCATATCCTTCGTCGGTATCAGCATAGTATGACGATTGAATCATCCTGTCGAAAGCCTCACGGGTACCGCCTTTCTGATGGTAACTTCCACTACTGTACTCAAAGCCGTCAATCTCGTCATCATCGTAGCCATAGTTAGCTGCACCATGAAACCGATTGCTCGGCTCCCGAACATTCATCATGGCTAAATACTTGCCATTGACAAACACATGAGCAGGCTGAAACTCTTGTGCATCGACATAGAAGCCGCTTGTCGTCAACACCTGTTGGGTGATACCGTCTTTGATACGAGGCCCGCCATCAGTTCGATTATTGTTGCCTCCATTACGAATCAACAGTTGCTTATACTCGTTGTATGGTTTGGCAGCAAAAGGAGAATTAGGGAAATGCCCATTGCCATCATATAGCTTTTTGGCCTGTACCTTAAACGATGCTGGCTTGAAATGACGGCTCCATCCGCCAGCCACTTCAAAACTCGTCTCTTGATTGATGAGCATTTTGCCGTCTGCTGTCAGATACTCAAAGTTGACGGGACGCTCCCAGTCCATATTTAGATTGGACTTTCCTTCAGCCCCTCTTCCTGTAATACCGTTCCTTCCATCCACATAACAGCCAATCATGTTGTCATAGAGATTGCGTGGGTCTGTGGCAACTGCGACTATTGGCAGATAGTAGTCTCTGTCCTTATAAATATATGTGCGCGTGACAACACCGCTTGGAAGTTTGTCGTCAGAGAACAGTCGCAGTCTTAATACTGTGTTCTTCGTGATAGGGAAAAAACCATTGTCACTCGTCGTTCCATTAGTTAGTGTAGGAGTGCTGCCATCCGTTGTGTAACGGAGAGTGGTTCCTGAGGGTATCTGCACATGCACATCAAAGCCCGACGTGAAGAGTCTTGATTCGCTGTCAACCTCTGGTACTGGTAAAGACTCCTGTGCAAAAATCCCTGCATTGGCACTACCAGGAGTAGGCGTGCCACAATACGACCACTCATCAGAATCAAGTCTTATCCTTGCATAACTACAGCGGGGCACGGACTCCGGGTAGGTAAAGGTCAAGTCCACATCCTTCCCATTTTTCGACAGATACAAGGTACCACCTTTCCTGTTCAGTTTGAATCTCACTTGCTTTGATGCCTCAGAACCATATTCCCCGTCAAGAGCGTTATGGTCGAAGAACACACATTTATAGCTGCCTGGACTTAACACCCCATACCCCGTCAACCTATGTTTCTTTAACGTTCCTGCATCATCGCTGATATACAAATCGTCCAATGAAATCCCTGACGCAGTTGGATTATACAATTCTATCCAACCCCCATAGTTGTTGGAGTAATCTATAGTCTGGTCAATGTTCGCCACACATATTTCCGTCGCCATGAGCATGGTGGAGCAGCCATTGCCGCTCTGCGCGTTAATGTTCAAGCCTATAGAAGCATGAAGAGTGGCTGCTAAAATTAGAAATAGTCTTTTCATTTTTTGATTGTTTTAAGTTTGACGAAGTAAATACCACGCTGATGTAGTATAGAAGTTGCGTAGATATGGAATATTGGCAAAGAAAGTCCACTGGCGGCGGGGATTCATGTGGAACTTCTGCTTGTAGTGTGGGTTGATGAGCCAAAGGGTGCGCTTGCAGATGGTATAACCGACTTCGGGAACCAGTCGTTCAAAGTTCTCGACGGTCATCCGCGAGTCTCGTATGCTCATCAGCTCGCCAATGTTACTTGCCGTGGCTCCGCTTGTCTTCAACAGGTATTTGTAGAGCGGTTTGGGCAGCAAATGAATGAAAGGAAGTTTGGAGGCAAAGCCAACGCTTATTTGCTGATGACCGCCGAAAGGGTTCTGCCAAGCCGGAAAGCCGAAGAAAACAATGCCGTCCTGTTTGAGAAAAGACTTAATGTGAAGAAGAAAGTCTCGTTTATATTTTGGTTCGATATGCTCCATCACGTCATGAACAAGTACGAGGTCATACCGTTCATCCTCCGTCCTTGGCTCTTCTGAAAGGAGAAAATCCTGACAGATAAAAGTTCCCTTCTGGTGATATTCTGTAAAAAACATTCGTGCTTCATTGACTCGTTCCTTACAGATATCAATGCCTGTCACTCTACAGCCTAATTCTGCGAAGGGAAGTAGATTGCCGCCCTCGCCACAGCCAATTTCCAGTACGCGGGTGTCTGGCGTTAGTTTGATGTATCTATTCAGGTATTCCATATAGAATATCTGGGCTGTGTTAGCCAATTCACAGAAATACTGTTTGCGGTTCAGATGTCGCTGCTGCATTGTCTTTTCTTGTTTTGTTTCTCTATAAGGATAGATACCACAAAGCAAGAAAAGACTGCACGACTACAGAAGGGAAACTACCATGTTATGCGGATTCCTAATGGCAGCGAGAACATAAATGGATGTTCCGTGCGATAGGTCTCTATGTCGCTTCCCGTCGGGATATAGTATTGCAGACTTGGCTCAGCAAAGAAGCCGATGTTAGGTGTTAGGTTATATTGCAAGCCAAGACCAGTACCTACCGACCACTGCAGCGGAGCATGGAGTGTAGATTTCTCTTCCAGTTCTTTCATTCCATTAACGAAATAGCTTGTGCTGAACGGAGCATAAACAGGTATCTCCAACTTCGCGCCAAGACTTCCGTATAGGTTCCATCTTCTTACATTATATATATTATATGTACCCTTCAGAGGTATGCCGAGGTAATGTATGGTCTGTTGCTCACGGATGGCGTTCCCACCTGTTCCTATTTCGGACTCTGATTTCAGATGGCTATAACTCAAGCCTGTCTCTAAGCCAAAGCGGTTATTCAGTTTGTATTTCAATGCCAAGGAGAAAGAGATTGGCATGTAATGGTGAGTCTTACGCTCAATCATGTCCGTGCTGGGCTGTGCTGCGTTGTTTTGGGCAATCTGCAACAAGATTTGATACGTCTTGTAATCGACATCAAGTGTTCCACTCTGTAAGGCTTCGGCATAGTCACTCCATTTTTCAAAAGAACGGATACGCGGAACCTCGCTTGTAACATCAGGAACCTCGCTTGTAACATCATCTGTCATCTTCGTTTCAGTGAATATAAACGGGCGGTTGGCATTCTGTTCGCCCATACTACCAGTGTATGCCAAATCTATAGACCACTTTTGCCTCTTGTTCACTACTTCTATCGGCTTTTCTGGGGTCAAATCAGCAATATGTGTATCTTTGTCTGGACGCAAATCTGGCAGCGACTTGTTGTCGGGCAAGATGGTTGTTGTGTCGGTTCGCTCTGTTTCTTCGCCGGTATGATGGAGCGTGTCAGCAGGAGTAAGACTATCTACAGGAACATCTTTGACAGGAACAATGGCTATCTGCTGCGGAGCACTTTCTTCATCATTCTTCGTTTCTGGCGTAATATGTTCTTGTTTTGTCACTATAGGTCGCGGCGTTTCAATAATCCTTCCCGTTTTATATAGATAGATGGTCAAAGGCAATACAAGCGGCAAAAGCCATAGCAGCCAATATTGTGCAAGTGACTTCTGCAACATTTTCTTTGCCCGTGACAGCTGTGACGATGAAGAGTGGGCTGCAATTCCAAGAATTTCGGCTATTTCCTTGTGCGACATTTCTTGGATGACAGCTAACTTGAATACCTGACCATAACCATGGGGCAGCGCATCAACAGCTGCCATCAACTCATCCATTGTCGGTAACGGCTTGTCATCTGACTGAATAGGTTCTTGTGGAAGTTTTTCTTCTGAGAGCGTGGAAATGGAAAGCATTGAAGGATTATGATGTCGCTGCATATAGCGCCGGGCCACATTGGTAGTGATGCTTGTCAGCCATGCCTCAAAACGTTGTGGGTTATGCAGTTGGTCCATTTTGGCAAAAGCAAGTAGGAATGCATCATGTGCCAGTTCCTCTGCCACTTGACGATTATCTACGATGCGTTGGCATATCACCGTCATTTTGTGTTGATATGCCATATATAAGCTTTCAAGTGCAGTCTCGTCGCCTTGTCGCCCTCGTTCTATGAGTCCTTCTATGTCCATCGAAAACACACTGCCTCTACTGACATAGATA
>CAMOEW010000026.1 GCA_946612625.1 uncultured Prevotella sp. | reverse complement strand
ACCCCGAGATTACAAATCACGTGCTCTGGCCAACTGAGCTAAAGAGGCTTTTCTGAGCAGCCGTCTCCGAGGAGTTTGTAACGACCTGTCTGAAAACGGCTGCAAAGATACGACATTTTTTTTAATCTCCAAAACTTTTCGCGAAAAATTTTATCTATTTCGCATTTTTTCCTTCATTTTCTGCAATTGAACCCTCATTGAATCAACACAAAGGTCAACACTCTCTTCAAATGTGTCGCTCACTTTCTCTACAAAAAGTGTGTTACCAGGAGCACTTACAGTAAGGCTAACCTCCTTGTTTTGTGCAGTGGCAGGTTTAACAACTTTGCACTGAACCTCTACTTTCTGAATATCCTCAAATGTTTTTTCCAACTTGGCGACCTTCTTCTCGATGAACGCCTCTAACTTCTCGGTAGCGTCGAAATGAATCGACTGAATCTTAATCTCCATAGATACCTCCAGTTTTTAGAGTTAAACATTATATTCTTATGCTCGCGGATGAGCATTTTCATATATTTTTTTTAGTTGTTCGAATGTTGTATGTGTGTATATTTCGGTCGTGGCTATACTTTCATGACCCAACAGACTCTTTACACTTTGCAGGCCAGCCCCGTTATTAAGCATTGCCGTGGCAAAACTATGCCTTAACACATGGGGCGAACGTTTCTTCAACGTTGTCACGATGGCAAGATGATCCGACACCAGTGCCCTCACCTGTTGATATGTCATGCCCTTGCCATTGTCAGAGACGAAGAGCAAATCAGTTTCAACTTCTATTTCCTTATTACGCCGAGAAATGTATTCAGAGAGCATTTCTTTCAATTCATTTCCGAACGGCACTACACGCTGTTTATTTCTCTTGCCCGTAACCTTTAGCTGACATTTGCAAAAATCCACGTCGCTGTCTTTCATGCCCCTAAGTTCCGAAACACGGATGCCAGTAGAATATAAACATAATATAATTGCGCGTGAGCGTACATCATTAAAACTATCACTCCAATATTGAGGCGAGTCGAGAAGCTTTTCCATCTCCGCCTCTTTTACAAATTGCGGCAACGGCTTTCGTGCCTTCGGCCCCGTAAGCTGATGCGCAGGATCTTTCGGCAACAATTTTCTTGATAACGCAAAGCGAAAAAAGGAACGCAACGCGCTCAACCTCCTTCTGACAGAGGTAGCGGTGTGCCCCTTATCCATCATGCTCTCCATCCAATCACGGATGACATCAGAGTCTATAGTCTCCCAAGAGAGCTGACCTTCGCAATGTCTGAAATACGTCTCAAAATCCTCGATATCCTTACCATAATTAATTATGGTATTGGAAGAGAGGTTCTTCTCATAACGCAAGTAGTTCAAGAACTGTTCTTTTATTGTCATCGCTGCACTGAAATAGAGTTTTCGGCAACGAATTTACGCAAAATTCTTAGAACCACCAAATTTTTTAAGTTTTTTTATTCCTCTTCGAGACGAAGTTTCTGTACGTAAATAGCGTGTTCCATCTTCAGGCGCTTCAGAACAGATGGCTTGTTGAACTGCTGACGTGCACGGAGTTCCTTAACAACACCTGTTTTTTCAAACTTTCTCTTAAACTTTTTGAGAGCCTTTTCAATGTTCTCGCCTTCTTTTACCGGTACAATAATCATTTTGCTTTTGGTTATATTTATTATTTGTTAAACATTAATTGCCTCGCGGAACAATGACCACGAAAAGCGGCTGCAAAATTACTACATTTTGGCGAAACAAACAAATCTTTCGGAGATTTTTTATGCCTTTCAAACAAAAAAAAGCAAAAAAGATTTCTATTTTGCCACATAGAGATTACAAAGAACAACACTTTCATATTTAATAACATAAGAAAGATGTCGAAATTATCGCCATTAGGTGTTTTTTTTGTAATTTTGCAGCATAATAATAACATTATAATAAATATAGAATTATGGCATTTTTAACAAACGAGAAACTGACAATCGTCGGCGCAGCCGGAATGATTGGCTCCAACATGGTACAGACAGCTCTAATGATGGGCTTGACAAATGACATCTGTCTCTACGATGTATTCTCTCCGGAAGGAGTAGCAGAGGAAATGCGTCAAAGCGGCTTCGGCAACGTAAAGATTACTGCGACCACAGATGCGAAGGAAGCATTCACCAATGCCAAATACATCATCTCCTCTGGCGGTGCTCCCCGCAAAGCCGGCATGACACGTGAGGACTTGTTAAAGGGAAATTGTGAGATTGCCGAAGGCTTGGGTAAGAATATCAAGCAGTATTGCCCTGACGTAAAACACGTGGTAATAATCTTCAACCCAGCTGATCTGACCGGCCTTGTAACACTTCTATACTCAGGTTTAAAACCAGGACAGGTGACCACTCTTGCCGGTCTTGACACAACACGTCTGCAGAGCGCATTGGCTAAGAAGTTCAATGTTATGCAGGATGATATTACCGGTTGTGCCACATACGGTGGCCATGGAGAGCAGATGGCAGTTTTCGGCAGCCATGTTGAGATTGCTGGCCGTAAGCTCACCGATATTATAGGCACAGCAGAGTTCCCCAAAGAGGAATGGGAACAGATGAAGATTGACGTAACCAAAGGCGGCGCCAAGATTATAGAGCTTCGCGGACGCTCTTCATTCCAAAGCCCTTCTTACCTTTCTGTTGAGATGATCCGTTCAGCGATGGGCGGTGAGCCTTTCCGTTTCCCTGTAGGTACATATGTTAAGACCGACAAGTATGACCATATCATGATGGCAATGAAAACCACGCTCGATAAAGATGGTGCCCACTTCGAAGTACCCCAGGGAACATCAGAGGAGAATGCCAAGCTTGACGCAAGCTACGAGCATCTTTGCAAGATGCGCGACGAGCTCGTGACTCTCAACATCGTACCTCCTATCAGCGAGTGGAGCAAGGTTAACCCGAACCTCTAATGGCACTGATAAAGAGTTACCGTGGGGTAAGTCCCAAGTGGGGCAACAAGTGCTATTTCAGTGAAAATGCCACTATTGTAGGAGACGTCACCATAGGCGACGAGTGTTCAGTATGGTTTAACGCTGTTGTTCGCGGTGACGTTGCTCCGATAACAATAGGCGACCGCACAAATGTCCAGGACGGTTCGTGTGTACACGTGACACACGACACCGGTCCGACGGTAATAGGCAGCGATGTGACTATCGGCCACAATGTTACAGTTCACGCTTGCACCATTCATGACGGTGCTCTGATAGGAATGGGTTCCACCCTACTTGACAATTGTGAAGTGGGCGAAGGTTCGATTGTTGCAGCGGGAGCATTGGTGCTTCAAAACACAAAAATACCGCCCGGAGAAATTTGGGGCGGTGTTCCTGCCAAGTATATCAAGCCTGTGCGCCCTGGCCAGACCGATAACGCCAAGCATTACGTGGAATATTCAAAATACTATTTAAGTGAAGAGTAACAATGCTCTTCACTTTTTCTTTTGATAGTATTCAAGTCCTCGCTTCACATTAGCCTTTACAGCATTCGATGTGAACGTTGCACCGGTGACAGCATCCGGTTCCACAGTTAAAGCTTTCTTCACTGTCATTCCATCCCAAAAGCTCAGGATTACATTCTTCACTTTTGCCACATACTTTGGTCCATCCTGACTCCTGAGCATTTCAACCTTGACCACTTTGTTTTTTTTGATGTATATCTTCACTGGTGTGGGACCGTTATATCCCTCTACATCTTTTGCAATATAGGTAGTGTTCACAACGGTCATACCATTCTCTTTAGATATGACATCCTGTGCTGATACAACAGCAGACATCACTGTTGCAATCACAATAACAAACATTTTCTTCATATTTCTACCTTTTTTACTCATTGTTTAATTTCTCAATTCCGCCACCACATACTCAGAACATGTTCCAATACGATATTTTCCTCCCCAAATTCCCATTCCAGAACTTACATAGTAACGGGTGTTTCCACGTTGGTGCTGTCCAAAGGCGCATTCATAGATTGCATCAGTTATCCAAGAAACAGGCCATATCTGTCCATAGTGAGTATGTCCACTGAACTGAAAATCCACGCCTGCTTTTTCAGCCTGTTCCAGACAGTAAGGCTGATGATCAAGCAATATACTATATTTATCCTTATCTATATTCTTCACTAACTCATTCAATGGAATGCGACTGCAATTAGTGCGGTCATCACGTCCTATAATACATAAATCTCCCACCTCCACCGCCTCATCCTGAAGCAGATTGATGCCTGCGTCGTAGATAAAACGCTGAGCTGCGGGTTCACCGCTGTAATACTCATGATTGCCTAAGCATGCATAGACGGGAGCGTTGAGCCTTTGAAACTCATCCGCCATATGCTCATCTTGCAATGGTCTGACACTCATGTCGATAATATCCCCGGCAATAAGCACCACATCCGGTTTCTCTGCATTAATAATGTTTATCCATCTATGCAGTTCCTCACGCCCATTGTGATAGCCCAAGTGCAAGTCGCTAAGCATCACTATTCTCAGAGGCTTTTTCAGCGTTTTAGTGGTAGTCAACGTTAATTCCCTACGATATTTATCCTTATAATGAATGTTGCCATATATGAATAAAGCTAGCAGAATAACGAATAAAATCAAAAACGTGTATCCATTATTGTACAGCCATTGTTTAGGAACCAATCGGAGCAATCGCCCCACATCAAGCAGCAGAAACGCCATAAATACATACAGGAGAATGATTATCGACGACGTACCCGTCTCATAGACAGCCGTTGCAACAGGCATAGGCATACGATCAATTTTTCCCGACACGGCGACGAACAACATTGACAACCATATAATAGCAGACACAACAACAAGAATTTTCCACGCCATAGCGCCTGGCAGCAGACACCACAGATGCCAGCAGATATATGCAAGAGAAGCAATCATAACTATGGGAAATAGCCACATCATATCAACCCGAACACATCGTCGATAACTTTCGTCATAGCTCCCGCCTTCGACTTCACAAAGTTTCCTGCAGCAACACTTGTACTATCAAGAAATTGCTTATCAGCTATCAGTTTGTCCATAATTATGCGGAAATCATTGGCATCATTGATGTCAAATCCACCACCTTCAGTCTTCAGTCCCTGTGCCTCCATGAAATTTTTATTGTTTGGACCGAACACTACAGGGATTTCCCAAACAGCAGCCTCAAGCACGTTGTGTATGCCAACACCGAAACCACCTCCGACGTATGATATAGAGCCATATCGATATATGCTCGACAATAGTCCGAAACAGTCAATGATAAGCACATCGGCAGAACCAATATCATAAGAATCAGCATTCTTTTCGGCCTCTGTATAACGGATTACCTTCCTATTGCCGAGTTTGTCGATAATCTGTTTAAGATGGTTCTCACCGATGACATGAGGGGCAATAATGATTTTCCAGTCTTTATGACTGTCGAAATATGGAATAAAGATGTCCTCGTCGGGCTGCCATGAAGAGCCGGCGACAAACACATTCTTGCTACCGTTGACAAACCGCTCCACTATGGGCAGTTGCTTGCTTTGCTCCTTTATCTGCAGTACGCGATCGAAACGTGTGTCACCAACGATTTCTACGTCAGTTATTCCAATCTTCGCCAGTAATTCCCTGCTTATTTCGTTCTGCACGAAAAACCTTGTAAAACATCTCAATACGTGTGCATACTGGCGGCCATACCACTTGAAGAACACCTGATCGGGCCTAAAGATGCTTGATACGCTATAAACTGGCACATTACGATGCTTCAAGATATGCAAGTAATTATACCAGAATTCATATTTGATGAAGAACGCCATCACCGGCTGTATCGTCCTAAGAAACCGTCGGGCATTGGTAACAGTATCAAAGGGAAGATAGCATATAATGTCTGCACCCTGATAGTTCTTCCTCACTTCATATCCTGACGGAGAAAAGAATGTCAGCAGGATTTTGTAATTCGGATAACGACGGCGTATTTCCTCAATCAGAGGACGCCCTTGCTCAAACTCTCCGAGCGAAGCCGCATGAAACCAAATATACTCAGCATCTTTATCTACCTTCTCACGGAGTACTCTGAAGGCATCACGCTCCCCCTTCCACATCTTCCGTACCTTTCGGTTGAAGATGCTGGCCACTGCCACTCCACAGAGGCAGATATACATTATTATATTATACATGTCACTTCAATATTTCAATGGCTCGCTTCATGCGGGCTATTGTCTCATCCTTGCCAAGGAAAGCTGAAATATCAAACATACCCGGTCCTTTACCCTCGCCTACAAGCGTGAGCCGCCATGCGTTCATGATGTTTCCAAGTTTATACTCTTTACACTCAATCCACTCATGAACAATGCGTTCCTGATTCTCAAGAGAGAAATCATCGATATTCTCAAGCACGCCAGCAAGCTCAGTCATCTGCTGTGCTGAATCTTCTTTCCAGCGTTTCTTCACAGTTTTCTCGTCGTAAGACGTTGGAGCCACGAAGAAGAACGAGCACAATGGCCACAACTCCTTGACGAAGTTCACGCGGTCTTTCATCATCGCGGTCACTTGCAGCACACGTTCCATTGTCTCTTCAGGACAGTGCTCTTTTACTATCGGAAAGAAGAGGTCAGCTATCTCTTTATCAGATTTCCTCAAAATATACTCATGATTAAACCATATACCTTTCTCGTATGCAAACCGGGCACCTGCCTTTGAACATTTGGTAATATCAAACAGTTCCACCAGTTCATCAAGGCTGAACATTTCCTGCTCCGTTCCTGGATTCCATCCCAACAAGGCAAGGAAATTGATTACGGCCTCGGGGAAATAGCCGCACTCACGGTAACCAGAGCTAACATCTCCGGTATTTGGATCGTGCCACTCCAATGGAAACACAGGAAATCCAAGTCTGTCGCCGTCACGTTTCGACAGTTTTCCTTTGCCGTCAGGCTTCAGCAGTAGAGGCAAGTGTGCAAACTGAGGCATAGTGTCTGTCCATCCGAACGCCTGATATAACAGCACGTGCAGTGGTGCACTTGGCAGCCACTCCTCACCACGTATCACATGGGTTATTTCCATCAAATGATCATCAACAATATTTGCCAGATGATATGTAGGCAACTCGTCAGCACTCTTATACAAGACCTTGTCGTCAAGAATGTCGCTTTTAACATGAACATCGCCACGTATAAGGTCATTGACGACAATTTCCTGTCCTGGCTCTATTTTGAACCTTACCACATACTGACAACCTTCGGCAATAAGTCTATCAACCTCATCTTTCGGCATCGTCAGAGAGTTACGCATCTGCATACGCGTGTGGGCATCATACTGGAAGTTCTGTATCTCAGCACGTTTTGCCTCCAGCTCTTTAGGAGTGTCGAAGGCTATATATGCCTTTCCAGCCTCAAGCAATTGCACAACGTATTTCTTATATATATCGCGTCGCTCGCTTTGGCGATACGGCCCTTTGTCACCACCAAAACCAACACCCTCGTCGAATTTTATCCCGAGCCATTTGAAAGACTCAATAATGTATTCTTCAGCACCTGGCACAAAACGGTTGCTGTCTGTATCCTCTATTCTGAATACAAGTTCGCCACTGTGCTGACGGGCAAACAAATAGTTATACAACGCGGTACGTACACCGCCTATATGAAGTGCACCCGTCGGACTCGGTGCAAAGCGTACTCTTACTTTTCTTTCTGACATCTTTTGTATCTTTTTTCAAAAATAAACTGAATTTTTGTGCAAAATTACATATTTTTTTCTATTTAGCCGTTTTTTTTTTGTATTTTCGCACTCTGAAAGAAATAATTATCATAATAATTGTGGAAAATGAGCAAATTCAATTATAAAGAAGACTTCACATGGCATGATTTTCTTGTGCGACTTTCTATAATAATAGGTACGGTGGCGGTTATTGTCATTGCAATGCCACGCGACAGTCAGAACTACTTTCACGTAGAACAGGGTAAGCCGTGGAAGTATGCCGACTTCACGGCCCCTTTCGATTTTCCCATTTACAAGTCGGAAACAAGGATAAAACAAGAACAGGACAGTATTCTGAGCCATCACGAGCCTTATTACCAATACGACAAATCGGTTGAGAATGATGCTGTAAGCAGGTTTCTCGACGACTACAAAGACGGCATTCCCGGTCTGGGCGATGATTATATCAGCATCATATCTAATCGTCTTCACAGGATATATCAGGCCGGTATAATGAAAGCCAAAGACTACGGTGATTTGATTAGCGACACCACGCGACAGATTCTGCTCATCAATGGGAAAGAGTCGGTTAGAATGCCCGTCACTCAGTTTTATTCCACCAAAAATGCTTATGAAGTAATCATAAATGATGAGAAATTAGAGGCAGTACGAGCCACTCTTCAAAAATGCAATCTCGATGACTATATAAAGGAGAACGTTGTTTACGACAAACGTCTGAGCGAAGCATCGCTTAAGGAACTTATGTCAGGTATCCCCATTGCCATAGGAGTAGTGCAAAAGGGCGAAAAAGTTGTTGAACACGGCGAGATTGTCGATGAGAAAACCTATCGTATGCTGTTGTCCTTTGTCAAGGAGAACGAGAAGAGGGGCAGCGACAACACTCGTAAGGAATTGTCGGCAGCCGGTGAAGCTATTTATATGTTTATTATCATCTCGCTGTTCACTATCTACCTTACGCTTTTCCGTAAGGACTATTTTGACAAAACACGTAGTTTTGCCATGCTTTACTCGCTTATTATTATCTTTGCCCTTTTGACGGCATTGTTCGTGCGCAGCACCTTCCTACATGTATATATTCTTCCATACGCCATCGTTCCGATTTTCGTCCGTGTGTTTATGGATTCACGCACAGCATTCATGGCTCATTTTACCATGATTATCGTTTGCGCTTGCATGTTGAAATACCCGTTCGAGTTCATCGTCATCGAAAGCATTGCAGGCTTGGTTGCCATATATTCTCTTCGCGAGCTTCAGTATCGCTCACAGTTGTTCAAAACGGTGTTGTTCGTAGCGATGTCGTGTATGCTCTCGTGCCTTGCTTTCGACCTTATTCGCATAAATGCCATCAGCGATTTCGACTTCAGCTATTACAAATACCTCGTAGCCAATGCTGTTCTGATGCTTTTTGCATACCCTCTTATCTATCTGCTTGAGAAGATGTTCGGATTTACCAGCGACATCACTCTCATCGAACTGTCCAACACCAACAATGCCATTCTGCGGCAATTGAGCGAAATGGCTCCGGGCACATTCCAGCACTCTATCCAAGTAGGAAACCTCGGGGCAGAGATTGCGAACCGCATCGGTGCCGACGCTCAACTTGTTCGCACCGGAGCACTGTATCACGACATCGGGAAAATCAGCAATCCCATCTACTTCACCGAAAACCAGTCGGGCTTCAATCCACACGAAGGTCTTTCAAGTGTAGAAAGCGCACAGATTATCATCAGCCATGTCACCGAGGGACTAAAGCTCGCAGAGAAATTCAACCTTCCACAGATAATAAAGGACTTCATAAACACCCACCACGGACAGGGAAAGGCCAAGTTTTTTTATATAAAATACAAAAACGAGCATCCCGACGAAGAAGTTGACGAACTACTATTCACCTATCCCGGAGTTAATCCATTTACACGTGAGCAAGCAATACTGATGATGGCCGATGCCGTAGAGGCAGCCTCCCGTTCACTGCCCGAATATACCGAACAGTCGATACGCTCACTCGTTGAAAAGATTATCAACGGACAAGTGAGTGACGGGTATTTCCGCGACTGCCCCATTACTTTCCGCGACATAGCCTATGCCAAGACAGTTCTGATAGAAAAGTTGAAGACAACATACCACACCCGTGTAATCTATCCGGAACTCAACAAGACATAAAACCTTGGCCAAATTGGTTTTCCGAGGCAATTTAAATGCACACTTTTGCACATTTGGATACAAAAGTGTGTATTTTGTGTTAATATTCATTAACTTTGTGTGCGAAAACATTGTTATTTTAAACATTTATTGTAATTTTGCCACCCGATTTTGAACAAAGATGTATTCAGGATGAAAACAATGAAGATTTTTACGATTGGCTTATTATTTGCAATCACTGTCCCCGCACTTGCAGGCGGCATTCTTACCAACACAAACCAAAGCATAGCATTCTTGCGAAACCCTGCCCGTGATGCTGCCATAGGCATCGACGGGGTCTATAGCAATCCCGCCGGCGTGGCCTTTCTCCCCGAGGGATTCCATCTTGGTCTGAATTGGCAGTATGCTCACCAGACACGTACAATCACCAACATCAACCCTCTGCTTGCCCTTGGAGCTAAGAACGGCGGCAGTATGTTAAAGACTTATGAAGGTGTAGCCGACGCCCCCTTTATACCTTCAATACAAGCAGCATACAACAAAAACAATTGGAGCCTTCAATTCAACTTCTCTGTCCCTGGCGGCGGTGGCAAATGCAAGTTTGAGAACGGACTCGGTTCTTTCGAGAGTGTTGTTGGAGGAATAGCCCACCGTCTTGGAGCATTCGGAGCCACAGGCTACGATATGGACGGATTTATGGAGGGTCGTCAGTATTACTTCGGATTCCAGTTAGGAGCTGCATACAAAATACATAAGAACCTCAGTATATACGGCGGTTTAAGGGTACTCTACGGAACAGCGACCTACAAAGCCAAGATAAGCAACATACTCGTCAAGACAGACAACGGCAATTACACTTTCGGTGAATATCTTGACATAATAACTCCAATTGCGGAGTCTGGACTACAGCAGGTTCAGGCTGGCATAGCACAATACAAAGCCGCAGGAATTGACATTCCTCAAGAATTGCTTATCAAGGAAGCACAGCTTCAGAGCATACCCCAGCTTCAGAAATATCGGTCCGGCGTTAACCTGCTTTGCAACCAGACAAGCGTTGGAGTCGCTCCTGTGCTTGGCATCGACTATAAGATAGGCCATTTCAATTTCTCGGCCAAATACGAGTTCAAGACCCAGATTCGCATGAAAAACGAATCAACGGTGAACGAGGCAAGCGAGATTTCCGCAGTAAACAAGTTCCGCGACGGCGAAGACATCGACGAGGACTCTCCTGCACAACTTGCCGTGGGTGCACAGTGGGAGATAAAACCGAGCCTTCGCATAAACGCAGGCTATCATCATTTCTTCGACACTAACGTTTCGTGGTATGGCAACGCTCAGGAAAAACTCAGCGGAGGCACAAATGAATATCTTGGAGGTGCAGAGTGGGATATCAACGACAAGCTACAGGTAAGTGCAGGCTTCCAAATAACACGCTACGGACTGACCGACGATTACATGAACGATATGTCGTTTGTGGTAAATTCATGGTCGTTTGGTTTTGGAGTGGGCTACAACGTAAGCGACAAGGTGAAGATTAATGCCGCATATTTCCAGACCGACTATGGCACATACGACCGCATAAACATGCCCACTTCCACGACAGCATTCTCAGCCGAGTCGTTCACCAGGACAAACCGTGTGTTCGGACTTGGTGTAGAATTGCATCTATAAAGGATCGACATCATAGTATATTACCAACGTCGAATATCGTTTGTCCGTAAGCATCTGTTGCTGTTCCATTAGCAGATACTTACGGACTTTCTTCATGTCGATACCGTTCTCCAGTTTGATTACGAGCTTACGGATGTTGAGCGACTTCACCATCGATACAGCCGGTTTGTCGGGCCCGAGAACTCTTGCCCCGAACCACTGCCGGAGGCGACTTGCCAGTTCAACAGATGCTGTTGTCACCACAATGTCGCTTTTATGCTTCAACAACACATTCACCAGACGGTAATATGGAGGATAATGAAACTGTTGGCGCTCAGCAGCCAGACTTTTATATAAAGAAAAATAGTCATTTCTAACTACCTGCTCAACCAGCGGCAACTCCGGGTTGCGTGTCTGAAGGATTACCTGTCCGCGTTTTCCTTTCCTGCCAGCACGCCCGCTCACCTGTGCCATCATCATGAAAGCATGCTCGTAGGCACGAAAGTCGGGATAGTTCATCATCGAGTCGGCACTTAGTATGCCCACAACACTGACACTGTCGAAGTCGAGGCCCTTACTTATCATCTGTGTGCCAATGAGAATATTAGTACGTCCAGCCGAGAAGTCGCTGATGAGTCGCTCATAGGCATTTCGTGTACGTGTGGTGTCCAAGTCCATTCTCGCCACACGGGCATCAGGGAATTTATCGCGCACGATTTCCTCCAGTTTCTCGGTTCCGAATCCTCTGCCCTGCAGTTCCCTGGTCTCACAACAGGGACACACCTCTGGTACGCGATAGGTAAAGCCACAATAATGACACGTCAGCTGGTTCATCTGCCTATGGAACGTAAGACTCACATCACAATGTTTACACTTCGGCACCCATCCGCACTGTCGGCATTCAATCATCGGAGCGAAACCACGACGATTCTGGAACAGTATTACCTGACTCCCTGAGTCGATAGCTTCACGCATTTTCGCTAACAACAATGGCGAGAAAGGGCCGCTCATCATCTTCCTGCGTTGGAGTTCTTTCACGTCCACTACAGTAATCTCAGGCAGTTCAATGTCTTGGTAACGTTTTTTCAGCTCGACAAGTGCATATTTTCCACTCATGGCATTGTAATAGCTTTCCATCGAGGGGGTGGCAGTGCCCAAAACAGTCTTTGCCCCATACATCTTTGCGAGTACGATGGCTGCTGAGCGTGCATGATATCGTGGCATAGGTTCCTGCTGTTTGTAGCTTGTCTCATGCTCCTCGTCAACAATAACCATCCCGAGATGCTGAAAGGGTAGAAACACTGCCGAGCGAGCACCCAGAATAATGTCGTAAGGGTTGGCAGAGAGCTGTTTCTGCCATATTTCCACACGTTCAGCATCACTGTACTTTGAATGATATATTCCAAGTCGGTTGCCGAACACACGCCTCAGCCGGTCCATCATCTGTACTGTCAATGCGATCTCGGGCAAAAGATAGAGCACCTGTTCATGTCGGTCGATGGCCCGTTGTATAAGATGTATGTATATTTCCGTCTTTCCACTCGATGTTACACCATGCAACAGCACAACATTTTTCTGCATCCATCCCATAAGAATTTCATTGTAGGCATTCTGCTGGGCTTCGTTCAGCTGCCTGATGTTTTCCGGATGAGGTTCTCCTCCATGGTTCAGCCGTCCCACTTCACGCTCATAGGTCTCTAAGATGCCTCGCTCCACAAGCGCATTTACAATGCTTATTGAGCAATGGCTCTCGTTGAGCAATTCTTCGCGTGTCACTTCCTGTTGTGTCGAGCCGTCTGGCGACGCAAGCGCTAGAAAGTCGCATAGCGTTTTCTTCTGTTTTGACGCACGTCCGAGCATGTCGAGTGCACAGTGGAGAGCCTGTTCCGAGCGAAAGTTCGGCATAAGACGAATGCACAGCTCTTTCCGCGGGCGATATCTGTCTTCGGTTTTCAGTCCCGACGGCAGCGCAGCTTTCATCACCTCACCGACGGGACAAATGTAGTAGTCGGCAATCCATTGCCACAACCTAAGCTGTTGTGGCAACATCATGGGAGTACTATCTACAACGCTCGCCACGGTCTTCACCTTATAGTTCTCAGGAGCCTTGTCATGTATAGCGACTACCATAGCAAGATACTTTCTTGAAGTACCGAAGGGCACAAGTACACGCACTCCGGGCAATATCTGTTGCTCTTGTTCTGTTGTCACCGCATATGTAAAAAGGCCCTCAAGCGGCAATGGAAGAATGACATCGATGTATCTCATTGAAGTGCAAAATTAAAAATTATCGGCGAGAAATCAAAATTTATCGCCGATAATTATTTATTTCAGTTGTTTTTAGGACTCTTCAGAAGAAGTAAGCCAGTCCTACCTGCCATGAATTAGTGCGTGCAGAAGAAGTCTGGCTTCTCCATACCTGCGCAGCATCGTCCCATACATTAGTACTGAGTTCACCGGTCTTGCCAATGGCTATATTATATGTTGCTTTTGCTTCGAGATGGCTGAATATGCCCACGCCGATACCAACGTTGATGCTGAAGTTCGACTTTTTCATCTGGAATGTCGAGGCGACAGTGTTCCAATTCGTCTGAATTGCATTTAGGCTCAAGCCCGACGAATAGTTCTTGTCGCCGATATTGAATCCGAACTGCGGACCGGCAAATGCAAAGATATTTGCCTTGCTTCCCAATCCGATACCATAACGAAGATTAATGGGGATATTGATGCTTTTCTGGGAAACACTCTCATCTCCAACCTTTGCGTCGCGCTGGTCGTAGAGCGCAGCTGCATCAACCGTCAGTCCTACGATTGGCAATGTCAGCTTTATCGTCGGTCCTACATAGAATCCTGCACGGTTGGATTTTGACACTAAGTCAGAGTTAAACTTCATCGATGTGACGTTGAGACCTCCTGTCAGACCAAATTTCAGTTTGGCCTGAATTGGCATTGCACACATTGCTGTCATCAATGCTGTGAATAAGAATTTCTTCATGACTGTTTTCCGTTTATTGGTTTACTTTATTAATGACGTTCACGACGGACAGATAGCCTGGCACCTGAAGAGGAAATAATCCTGGTGCCGCTTGAGCGCTTCCTCGAAGCCTTTGCCGACGAAGTGCGACGTGTCTTCTGAGCTTCCCTCTCCAACGCCCTGCGTTCCTTCGGGTCGAGTTTTGCTATGCTGTCAAGCGAGTCTCTCACGGCTTTCTTCTTCACCTCGTCACCAAAGATATTCTTCTCGAAAGTGGCAAGCTCTGCCTCTATTCGTGTCTGTTCTTTTTTCAAGGCCGAGTCGTTCTGGCAGTATTGTGCCAGAGTTTTTCCGAGCATGTTGGTTGTCTTGTATATTTTTCCTTCATACTTGTTCATGGTGAAATAGTCGTCCATGGTCATCGTGGCTGCATTATTGAGATTGCTGTACATAACCGTCTGCCGGCTGAGAAACGGCTCGAGGTCGCTATATTTAATCCAGAACAACGGATACTTGCTTGCTTCGCCTCCGAAATCGTCTTCTCGAATCATCACAGGGCAGATGCTTAGCACCTTACGATGGAACGAAGAGTTTGCCTGATCGTAGTAAGCGCTCTCCTTCAGGTAGTACATCTTCACCTCAGCAGAAGGGATATCGCTGTTGTCCACGCGAATCTTGCCATTGCGTGTCTCATAGTAGATGTGGTAGTTATCGAGCACGGTTTTCATTTGCACACGTGCCGAGTCGTTGAACATCTCGTTGCCGTCAAGGCGGTATTCATATATGGGAATATATCCGTTGAGAGCCAGCTTGAAAATGTAAGTGAACAGGTTCAGCTGTTTGTCAATAGGCTCAACAGGATAATACAAGCCGGCATTTGCATCGACATTAAGGTCGAGTTCGCGATATATATCCCTGCGCCACACCACGTCCTCCGGCATTTCCAAGGCCGTTGGATACATAAGCAGAGCCCTCTGTGTCATACCCTGTGTTCTGACCTCCTGTTTTTTCTGCTCCAAAGTCTTCTGTGGTGTAGTCCGGCGTGCCTTAGGCTGTGCAAAGGCACTGCATGCCACAAGCCCTATCATCAGTAAGAACAATAATCTTTTCATATATATTCTATTCGTTAAATTCGTATATTAGTTATTATTACTTCACAATCACCTCCATCGACGTGTTCAGCTTACGCTGTATTCCATCGGGACCTATTGCCGTGACGCGCGAGATATAGAAGCGGCGATTGCGGGCAAGCTTACGGAATGTATCTTTCTGGCGTGCCGAGAATTTAGCGCCATCACTAATCATAGGAACGGCATTACCCATATTATCGAAGAATACTGTCTCAAATCCGAGCACCTTGAATCCAATGTCGAGTATTCCGTCGTCAATAGCCGCCCCGATGCCGTCAGCCTGCATGAGAGCCTGTTTGCTGAGAGCGCCCCCCTTGTAGCGGGTGGGATTGCCCTGGTCGTCGTCCATCGCTATGTAGGGAGTAGGATCGGGCAACTTGCGCACTCTGAATGTGAACTGCCCCATCTGCTGTGCCTTTCCTGTGTTGGTCGAGGTCACGGTAATGGTAACAGTAGAGCCTACCTGAGTAGGACGCGCAATATACTTGCCCGGTCCCACAGGCTGCAGTGTTCCTCCGCCCGTCATCGTTGCCTGCACCTTGTTGAGCGGCACCCCCGGTACGCTGACACTGATTGGGTTGGTATATCCTGCATAAAGCATGTTCATAAGGTCGGCCGACACTGTAGCACTTGGATCGACGACAGTATATTTCTGCTCGAAATCGCGCCGCACGCGCTCGCCACTTCCGTTCAGAGTCTCGATGTATCCTGCCAGTGTGAAGTCGCCGGTACGACCGCAGATGGTTTCGTAGAGACCGTCGCGCAAGTCCATTTTCCTGTTTCCTATATAAATGTCAGGCACCTGGGTCGTATCTACTGCAGCCATGACAATCTTTGCAGAGAACTTGTCGCCCCTGACAATTGTCTGACTGCTCGGTATGACATAAGCCTTCAAGGCATTAACGCGTATGTCTTTCATATCTATGTTCGACACGAGGGTATGCAGCACTTCACCCTCGGCATAGCGTACGTCGTTCTGCAGTTTCGACAGCAGAGTGATGGCTGCGGCAGCCGGCATTGCCTCAAACATATACTCTTGCCAGTTTTTGCCCAGAAGACGTATGTCTTTCGGCACATCTGTAGAGAGATTCGATGCGATAATCTGCTTCATCTTCGGGTCGGTGACCATCGAGAGTATTCGATAGCGGAAATGGTTCACGGCATCGTAGAGTTGCCCACCACGTCCTCGTCCCGGAGCCAGCATCACCTGATTGGCTGCCTCAAGGTCTTCCTTGTTACGTAGGTTTGCCGGGTCTCCCTCTTTGCCATCAGCCTCGACTGCAATGGCATATTTCAGTTCGCTTGCTATATTATACAGCGAGTCGCTCAAGCGTTTCACCATTTGAGCCTTTGTGTACCATTCCTTCACCTTCTGAGGGTTGGCCTTCATCTGCGCCTCGAAGTTATCATAGATGGCATCGTTCTGTTTCACAGCATTGCCTGTAGTGCGGTTCAGACTTTCCTCCACGATGGAGAAGCCATTGAGCACCTCGGTAGAGACGTTCAACGCGAGCATCGCCATGAGGACGACGTACATCAGGTTGATCATCTTCTGGCGCGGAGATACAGGTCTTTTCTTTATTGCCATAGTTGTCGCTTATAGTTTGGAAGCCGCAGGCTGGGCAGCAGCAGGCATATTCACTGTCATTGCCTCAATCATGCGCGCATAAATCTTGTTCAGTTCGGCAATCTGCTCTGCAAGATGACGTGTCTGGTCGTTAATCTGGTCGATAGTACCAATCTGTGCACTCGCACTCTTGAGTTGCATCTCATATACCTTGCAGATGCCGGTAATTGTACGGTCGAGATTGTCCATCTCCTCTGAGTTGCGTCCGAGTTTCTCGCTCTGCTCACTGATGCGTGAAAGCATCTCGGTGAGTTTCCTAAGTTCCTCAACATAGTTACTCGTTGCCTCTTCGAGGTCGGGATTCATCTCTGGCAGTTGCTGAACGACAGTACCGCCTGCAACCGATGTTACCGACGTAGCCACAGCAGCAATGGTCTCGGTGTCGGCCACGGTGTGTTCAATGCGTTGTTCCACCTCATCGTCTAATTCGGGATGCAGGTCGAGATCCATGCCGTCGGCTGTCTTGTCGAACGGACGGTCGAATGCAGCAATAAAGAAAACCACCACCTCAGTACCCATACCGAGGAAAAGCATGAAGTTTGCTCCCGGCAGGTGGGTGAGCTTAAACAGCGTACCGAGTATTACGATAGATGCTCCCCATGAATAGGCATAATTCATGAATGTCTGTCCGGGAACACTATCCAGCCACTTCTGCAAGCGGTAGATCACGTTGAATTTACTATATACAGTCATAGTTGTATTTACTGTTTCGTATTATTGATTCTTTGACTTTTTACTTTTCTTCAGCTTCACCTTGTCGCTGGAGGTGTTTGCAAGGCTTCTCACGCAACGGAAGCCGACGTATGCTCGCGGCTGATTCTGATATTCAAACGACCGCCATGCCGAGCGTATGTACGACTCGGGGTCTTTCCACGAACCTCCTCTTACGCTTTTCTTCTTCAAACGGTATGGATCCTCGAGAGCTGCATTGTATTTCAACTGAGGGTTAATGTCGTTCATCGACTCCACTCCAGCCTCAGTATAAATGGTACTGGTCCATTCAGCCACGTTGCCTGCCATATCATATAGTCCATTGCTGTTGGCAGAATAAATGCCTACCTTACACGTTATCAGGTTGCCGTCTTTAGTATAGTTACCATTATCGGGTTTGAAGTTGGCAAAGAAGCATCCGTTACCCGAAACAACATCCTGGTTTTCCCACGGGAACTCGTTCTGGTCAACACCTCGCGCGGCAAATTCCCACTCAGCCTCTGTCGGCAGACGATAACGCTGTACAAAGCGGGCTGCACGACCAAGACCTTTCAGCAGATACTCGGTGCGCCATGCGCAGAATGCGTTTGCCTGCTCCCAACTGACGCCTACTACAGGGTATGAATTGTATGCAGGATTACTGAAATAAAGCCTCATATAACTCTCGTTATCGGCATTGGGGAAATCGTTGACCCAGCATGTCGTGTCGGGATAAACATTTACTATATATGTATTCAGGAAATCCCACGGTCCGGTATATTCGCGGTTGATGGTCTGACGCACAATTTTTCCTTCGTCGTCAATATATGCCGTGTCTTTCGAGATATAAATCTTTTCGTTGGGATTCACCTGAATGTCGGTGTTGAGAACTCGCTGACGTGGGTCGGTGCGATACTTTCGCTTTGCAGCTTCGGTATAGTCGTAAATCTCATATCGGTAGTTCATCTGCGATGCATCGAGCATCTTCTCTCCTGTGACGGGATTTATCACATAGACGCTCTCCAGCGCACGCAATTCATCCTCGTTGGGTTTTCTGGGCAGCGGTTTCTTCCAGTTAAGATGCGGCACCACAGGGTCGCCGTTCTTATCTTCCTCAATCTTGTATGTCTCATCACCGCCATACGCAGGATCGGCCAGACGTTCGCGCAATATTGAATCGCGCACATACATCACAAACTGGCGGTACTGCGAGTTGGTAACTTCGGTTTCGTCCATCCAGAAGCCCTCGACAGAAATGTCGCGCACCGGGGTCTGCTTCCCCCAGAGGCTGTCCTGTTTCTCAATACCCATCTTCAAATGACCTCGTTTAATCAGTGTCATGCCGTATGGTGTCGGCTCTGCAAAAGCTCGTCCGCCCTTGCCTGTCACCTCACCGCCGGACGACATTGCAGAACTTCTGCCAAAGCATCCCACTAACAAAGGCAGAAAGGCCAAGAGGCAAAAAGGCAACAGCCTCTTCACCGAAACCTTTCCAAACATTATCTTCTTCATAGTTTCCATATATTCAAATTTCCTTTTTAAACGTTTCCTTTCCTCAACTAACTATCTCAGAGCAGCCTTACACTCTTATGCCGGTTGCGACCGCGTTTTTGGAAATCAATTTCGTGCTGATATCCAATTGACAACTCATGACTGCCGTTTCTGAAGCCAATGCCCGATGTGTATATCTCGAAGCTGTAGCCCAGCCGGATGCCGTGGAAGTTGCCGCCGATAAGAGCTGTCACTGAATTCGTAGGACTATAGGCTACACCTCCGTATAGCATTTTCTTCTCACGCTGATATCTCAGCCTCAGCGTCACATCCACGCGGTAGGCGGCAAAGTCTGTGCGAGCCAACAGCGTAGGATGTATTGTAAAAAACGGATTTCTAAGTTTAATATTGTATCCGGCAGTAAAATAAAACGTAGGGTCAATCTTGAAATTCTGCCTCTCGCCCAATTCTATGGAAGGGCCGTTGAAGTGAAGCACCGACAATCCGGCATACCATGACTTGCGCGTATAGTAAAGCGCTGCGCCCAGATCGAGTCCGGTCCCACTGATTTCCGACTTGTCTATCGCCGGGTCGCTATCGTTGTCGGGAAGAACGACCTTCGACCCGTCGAATTTCTCGTTGAGCATACCTATATTCACGCCTACAGCCAGTACTCCACCGAACAATTTCTGTTGGAAAGCATACTGGGCAGAAAAACGCTTATGATAAAAAAGACCTATCTGGTCGTTCATAAACTGCAAGCCTACACCATGGAAATGCTTCGCGAAATAGAAAGGCATGTCAGCTCCCACATACATCGTACGGGGATTATTTTCAAATCCTGCCATAGACAGAGCGTAGGCTCCGGCTGCATTCACCACTTTCTCCTTGCCCACAGAGGCAGGATTGAACGAGGGCTCCAGTTCCCAATAGTGAGAGAACGAGGGGTCGTACTGTGCATTCGCTTCCGCAAATGATGCTATGGCTATTATAAATATGTATATTCGTTTCAACACGAATATATAACGCACCTAAATCCGAATTATTGTATTTAGCGAAAAATTCAGTTTTTTCAACCGCTCTTTTTGAAATGTCCCTGCATCCCAATCAAAACTTACTAAAGAAACGAAAAGTAAATTGTAGTCCGGATGAAAACTTACTAAAGAAACGAAAAGTAAATTGCAGTCCAAACGAAAACTTACTAAAGAAATGAAAAGTAAATTTTGGCCGGGCTAAAACTTACTAAAGAAATGAAAAGTAAATTGCAGCCCGGCCAAAAGCTAATATAAATATTCAATTATTCTCATTGTTCAATAAGCTCGAAATGCTGGAAATCCTTGCATGAAGTCCAGTCGCCGCCCCACTCGAATCCGGCTTCGGTAAAGAGACGGAAGCAGAGATCCTGGTGATCAATCTTGTAGGAGAAATCCCACGTGCGGTCGCAGTATTTCTCTGCCGTAGCAGGCTGGATAAAACGCGTGCCGTCAGCACGGTCTTTATAGTAGGGATTGTAGAGAGTGTTGATGTCAATGGCAAGCCCTCGTGCATGCTTCGACAGATTCGCACTGCCGGCAATACTGCGGTAGCAGAAGCACGACGAGTTGTTGTCGCGCATCTGAGTCTCGTCGTCGGCATTATATACATCGGGCAGCAACATGCGCTGGATTGGATACTTCGCATCGAACAGCTGACGGAAAATCCGAACCACTCGGTCGGCAATCTGCTTGTTGACAACCATCTCGCCAATGTGCATCTGGTTGTCGTAGTCCCAATGCAGCGCACGGATATGACGCAGGTCGTCGCGTCCGATATATGGATTTTCCTTGTAGGTCTTGCCCTGCATACGTGCCCAGACTCCGTCGGGGATAGGCTCAGCAGCAAAGCATTTGTCGATGCCTCCGAAGGCCGTCACGGCCTCGGCGCTGACAGTACGCCCGGCCTGCCACTCACGGAGGGGCTTCACATCTGAAGGAAAGGTAAAATCGGTCTTTACAACCCCATCGCCATAGATGGTCTTGAAGTCATCGCGCATAGAAATGACGTGGTAGCCGGCCTGCCGCCACTGCTCACCCAGAGCAATGGCTTTTTCGCGGTTGGCATGATCGCGAGCTTCATCGTCGGCAATAAGCATGAAGACTGCCGACTTATACGTTTTATTGCCCAGAGCATAATTGTGCATAGACACGTCGCCGCCACTGTTGCCAAACGACAGCACAGGCACCTTGCCTATCTCCTGTGCTATCTGCGCCACCTTGTTGGTCTTCAGGTTTTTGATAATCAGCTCGTCGGTGCGCAAAATATCCTCCTCGCGACCCATGATGTAGTTGACACCTTCTACCGTACCTTGGTTTGAAGATTGTAGCTTCACGTCCATGCCGATTACACAATTGGGGGCGATACCGATGGCAGAGGTCAGTGCGCGGCAGATGAAGCGGTCGGAACCGCTTACAACATAGGAAGTGAAACCGTTGGCACGGAGATAGTCGAACACCTGAAGCATGGGCTTATAGAAACCCTGACCATAGGTCATACCGCTAAAACCGTTGGCTGGTTTGGATGCGTAGGCCTTGACATAGGCGTCGAACTCGGCCAGCGTCATACCAGCGTATGCCTTGGCAGCTGCATAGGCATGTTTCATGTCGAATTGGCTGGGCAGGTTTTTCCCGTTCCTTACGAAATCACGAATGCACTGCCCTACCTCGACAACCTCTTTCGGAGCCTCGTATGTGGAATCGTCGAGCGCACGGTATTCCAGCAGGTTATATTCAAAGTACGTAGGATAAAGCTCGCCAACGAAAGTGCCGTCCATATCGAACGTGGCGATACGATCCTCTACCGGAATGAAATTTTCTGAATTGGGATTCGTCACGTCTTTGACGTATTCCTGCAAGGCAGTGAGCGCCTCACACTGGTTCCAGAGCGTGAAGTAATCCTTTGTCTGGGGGAGTACAGGATTGTTTTCATTACTGCTGCACGATGCCAGCATGTTTGTGCCGCTGAATGTAAGGGTGGCGACAATCACCCACAGCATGAACTTTTTCATTATTTTATTGCAGTTATCCAATAATACACCTTCACTATCGTTTTTTTCGGGCACAAAGGTACAAAAACAATTTCAAACCTGCGTAGGCACCGCCATATAAATAATGTTAATCGTTTGGCCATGTCAGCAAATTAACCTACCTTTGTATCATTTATTAAAAGAATTATGAAAAAAACATTGACATTAGTTGCACTGATGGTGGCATCGGCAACTGCATTTGCACAGAGCAAAGTGTTTCTGACAAGGGAAATCAGTCCTGAGTCGTTGGTAAGAGTATATAAGGCGCTGGGTGTTCCGGCCAAAGGTCGGGTAGCAGTGAAGATGAGTACCGGTGAGGGCAGCAATCCTAACTATCTGAAACCAGAGCTCATCAAGGATTTGGTACTTGAGGTGGACGGTACCATCGTGGAGTGCAATACGGCATACGGCAACGGACCTGCCGACAAGAAAGACGAGCGCAACACATCCGCAAACCACTGGAAGGTGATCGAACGTCATGGTTTCACGACATATTTCCCTGTGGACATCATGGATGAGTATGACGAAATCCGCATACCAGTAAAGGATCAGACCCACATCAAGTACGACATTGTGGGAGGACATATTGCCAACTACGACTTCATGATTGCCCTCAATCACTTCAAAGGTCATCCAATGGGTGGCTACGGCGGTGCTCTGAAGAATCTCTCAATAGGATGTGCCAGTCAGAACGGAAAGGCCTACATCCATTCTGCAGGAAAAATGGAAAAACTCGATATGGGCAGGCTCTGGACGCCAGCGTTCATCGGCGACCAGGACGGATTTCTTGAGAGCATGGCTGCCGCTGCACAGGCTGTGGTGAACTACTTCCAAAAGCAAGATGGTATCATCTATATAAGCGTGATGAACAACATGTCGATAGACTGCGACTGTGTGGATCATCCTGCACCTGTAAAACTTGAAGACTACGGCATTCTGGCCTCGACTGACCCAGTGGCTCTTGATCAGGCATGCATCGACATCATCAATCAGCAGAAAGTGACGGCCAAGAACGACCCTACCGACCTGCTAAAGCGCATCGACAAGCAGCACGGCATCCACACCATTGAGCATGCAGCCAAGCTTGGCCTTGGAAGTCGCCAGTACACTCTGATAAGTATTGACAAATAATAGTGTCAAACGCACCATTTCAGTCGCTGAGAGACATCATACAACAGATGAATAAGGAAACTATTAGACTCTGTGGACTTTCTATATTACTTACCCTTTGCAGTGCAACGGTATTTTCCGCATGTTACAACAATGATAACAATACAGAGAAAGGCATCCCAACGGACAGCAAGGTGGCTGAGATTGCAGAACGAGGCACACTGGTCATTGGAACAACCGGAGACTATCGGCCATTGTCATTCTGCGAACCGGAGACAGGAGAATATTGGGGGTTCGGCATAGAAGTCGCAGGCGAGATAGCAAAAAGCCTGGGCGTGGGGGTACAGTTTGTCAAGACTTCCTGGCCAACACTGACGGAAGACGTATTGGCAGAGCCACAATTGTTCGACCTTGCCATTGGCGGCATCACCATAACAGACGCAAGAAAAAAAAACATGCTGATGAGCGATGGATATTTGGCTAACGGTAAGACCATACTTTGCAGGGCATCAGAGAGCGACCGCTACACGTCGCTGGCCGATATAGACAAGCCCGAAGTACGCGTAATGGTGAACCCCGGCGGGCTGAATGAGAAATTCGCCAATGAGAACCTCACCCACGCCACGATTATAGTCCATAAGAAGAACGAAGAAATACCCATACTCATAGCTGAGGGCGAGGCCGATGTGATGATTACGGAGATAACAGAGGCACCATATTATGTAAAGACAGACCCACGACTCGCAGCACCGCTGCTGAGCAAGCCATTCACTCATGGAGAGATTGGCGTGCTGATGCAGAAAGGGCAGGAGGATCTGTTGCAGGTGGTGAACAACACCATTCAGAAAATGAAATCTGACGGGACTCTTCTTCGTCTGCACGAGAAATACGGACTGGTTTATGCATATTGAAAATTAAAACATATGAAAAATTATCTATTGACATTACTAATGGCTTGCTCACTGACAGCCACGGCTCAAGATAATGCCGACCATAATATGGGACGCGCAGAGAAAATGTTCGGTTTCTTGCTTGAAAATAAGGCAGACAGTCTCTATGAGAACCTGTCAGCACAGGTGAAGCCAATGGTACAAAAACAACAGTTTGACGGTATTCTCAACAAAGTGGAGCCCCAATTTGGCAAGTACCAGAAGCACGGTGCCTGGGAAGTGCAGCAGGTGATGGGGCAGAAATGCTACGTTTCGATGGTGCAGTTTGAAAAGACAGAGCTGGGTGCGCTTGTCATCTTCGATGTTCAGGGCAAGATGCTCGGCATTCAGTTGGTTCCTGCTGCCGCCGTAAAAAAAGAGTAGCCCCTGCTGACGAGGTGGCGTTGGCAGGGGACATTTTCAATGAGATGGCCGATACAGTGGTGACCGGCGACATACGCCTGCCTGCCACCATCCTGATGCCAGCCGATGCCCGCGATGTGCCAATCGTAGTAATGGTGCATGGCTCTGGCGCACTCGACCGCGACGAAACCATCTATCAGAACAAGCCGTTCCGCGATATTGCAGAAGGGCTGACACGTAAAGGCATCGCCACGCTGCGCTATGACAAGCGTACTTACATTTATCGTCAGCCAGTTACTACAATGGACGACGAGACAATGCTTGATGCCCTGTCTGCCATCCGCCTTGCCCATCAGTACAGTTCTCGCGTGTACCTGCTCGGCCACAGCCTTGGAGCCATGCTCGCACCACTCATTGCAGAGCGTACAGCAGAGCCGTTGGCAGGAGTCATCATGCTGGCTGCTCCAGCCAGAGACATGGAAACTGTGGTGCGCGAACAGTTCGACTATCTTCTACCCTCTGGTGCAAGTCCGGCCTTCAAGGAACAACAGATTGAGAACCTTCGCCAGCGGTCGCCCCACTATCTTCAGCCACAAGGACAGACTGACGCTGCCCACCGATTAACGATTCCAATGCTTATCTTACAAGGCGAACGCGACTATCAGGTGACGATGCAGGACTTCCGCCTCTGGCAGCAAGTGTTAAATGGGAAGTCTAATATCATCTTTCATAGCTATCCCCGTCTGAATCACCTTTTCATGGATGGCGAAGACAAATCGAATCCGATGGAGTATCAAAAGCTGGGCCATGTGGCTACCTATGTTATCGATGACATTTCATCGTTTATCCATCAGATAGAAAAGCATGACAAGTAATTTCTATCCTAAACTAACTTGTACAATATTAGCATAGGTTGGTTCTTTTCAGAAAACCTGACTCATGACTGATTATCAATAACTTACGCCATTCCTAACTAATTTTAGCCAAATAAACCAGGCGGTCTGAGGCGGTCAAAGGCGATTCATTAGTGAGTCAGACAAACATATAATATTGCAAATAATCTGTAAAAAGTAAAGCCAAGACGTTCTTTTCACAAAGTTTTGTTGTATCTTTGCAGCGTTAACAATGATACAGAAACATCTGTATATAGTCAGTGGGCCTAATGGTGCAGGCAAGACTA
>CAMOEW010000025.1 GCA_946612625.1 uncultured Prevotella sp. | reverse complement strand
TTGGGCTGGAAGACGTCAATCTGCGGAATGACGTTATAGGCAAGCTGATGAGGGAACTTCTTGATGGTCTTCACCTCGCCAGTCTCCACCATCTCTTTATACTGCTGCTGCAGCTCGGCCATGGCGGCGGCACCAGCACCGGAAGCACTCTGATAGCTGCTGACGTGGATCCGCTTAATGTGGCTCAGATTCTCTAATGGCTGAAGAACTACTACCATCATGATTGTTGTGCAGTTAGGATTGGCGATGATGCCACGTGGGCGGTTCAGTGCATCTTCGGCATTGCATTCCGGCACCACGAGGGGCACATCGTCGTCCATGCGGAAAGCACTCGAATTGTCAATCATTACGCAGCCATACTTGGTGATGGTCTCGGCAAACTCCTTCGACGTTCCGGCTCCCGCCGATGTGAAGGCAATGTCGATGTCCTTGAAGTCGTCGTTGTGCTGCAGCAATTTCACCTCAAGCTCCTTGCCCTTGAAGTTATACTTGTGTCCGGCACTTCGTTCGCTTCCAAACAATACCAACTCATCCATAGGGAAATTTCTCTCGTCAAGCAGGCGCAGAAACTCCTGTCCTACGGCTCCGCTCGCTCCAACAATAGCTACTTTCATTTTCTTATATATTTTGTATTTATGCGTTTAAATATTCAAAATCGGGTGCAAAATTACAATAAATATTCCAAAATCGAGCTTTTTCGCATTAATATTTTGCAGAAATATGAAAATCAATAGTCTTCATATTCGCAGTGCAGAGAGCTGATGACCGTGGCGGAAGCTCCGGTACTGCCAGTATGCTGTATGAGTATTCCCCCGAAGTTGTTAGCTGAGTGAATATATGTAGCTGCTGCAAAGGTAGCTATTCTCACTGACAAACAAGAACAAAAACGCAAAAAATGTTTTCACACTTTTAGTCCTATATTTTGGCAAAGTCGAAAAAAAGTAGTAACTTTGCAGCCGGATGAAAACTATGCTTACTATACTTCCTATATCCGACCCGACGCTGATTTTCTTTGTCGTGCTACTGATAATCCTTTTTGCCCCAATCGTGATGAGTAAGCTGAGAATTCCGCACATCATCGGTATGGTGCTCGCTGGAGTGCTGATAGGCAAGTATGGTCTGAACGTTCTTGAGCGCGACCAAAGTTTCGAGATATTCGGTCGTGTGGGTCTATACTATATCATGTTCCTTGCCGGACTGGAGATGGATATGGAGAGCCTGAAGAAGAACTCACGTCGCTTTCTTACCTTCGGGTTGCTCACATGCTATGTGCCGTTGCTGCTCACATTCTTCATGGCGCGATGGATTCTTGGATATAGCGTGGCAGCTTCGTTTCTGTTGGGATGTATCATGGCATCGAACACGCTGATAGCCTACCCAATAGTGAGCCGCTATGGACTGCAGCGCAATCCGTCGGTGCAGCTTTCCGTCGGCTCGTCGATGTTCTCTCTGTTACTGTCGCTTGTAATGCTTGCCGGTTTGGCTGCTGCCTTTCCGATGAATGGTGGCAGTGTTCCGCATGGTGTTTGGGCGAATATTCTTTTCTGGCTGATATTCCTGGCTAAACTGGCGGTGTTCATGACAGCATCTGTTTTTTTTATCCCTAAGCTGGCACGTTATTTTCTACGCCGCTACAGCGATGCTGTGATGCAGTATATTTTCGTTATGTCGATTATGTTTCTCAGCGCAGTGTTCTCATCGGCAATAGGGCTTGAGGGAATTTTTGGTGCCTTCATCTCGGGACTGATATTAAACAGGTATATCCCGAGCGTGTCGCCGCTGATGAACAGGATAGAGTTTATAGGCAATGCACTCTTCATCCCATATTTCCTTATCGGTGTGGGAATGCTCATCAATGTGCGTACGGTGTTCTCAGACATCAATGTGTTCTGGGTGGTGCTGCTCATCGCTTTTTTCGGAACGTTCGGCAAGGCAGTGGCTGCTTATAGTTCGAGCATTTTTTTCCGCCTTGCCAAGCGCGACGGAAACATGATGTTCGGTCTTACATCGGCTCATGCTGCCGGCGCCATTGCCATGGTGATGGTTGGAATGAAGTTGGAAGTGTCGCCCGGTGTGTTTCTCGTCAACGACGATATGCTCAATGGTGTTGTGCTGATGATTCTCGTTACGTGTGTAATCTCTACCATGGTTACGGATCATGCCTCACGGCAGATAGTGCTGCATGAGCGCACTCACCTTGTGGCTGAAGAGGATAAGGGCGACGACGAGAAAATTCTTCTCTGTGTGAAATACCCGGAAATAGCCCCGCAGCTTCTCAGCCTAAGCATGTTGATGCGAAATGCAAAGCTTAACCGTGGGCTGGTGGCACTTAATGTGGTATATGACGACGAACAAAGTGCCACTGGCCGGCAGCAGGGAATCAGGCTTCTGGAGCAACTTCAACAGCGCGCCTCGGCATACGATGTGCGGATACAGACGCAGGTGCGACTGGCTACGAACATTGCCAATGGAATAAAGCATGCATTCAGGGAATTCGGATGCTCGGAGGTTGTGATGGGAATGCACGTTCATACAGAGGTGAACCCGAAGTTCTGGGGCGGATTCATCCAGAGCCTCTATAACGGGCTGAACCGCCAGATTATACTGACTCGATTCGTTCAGCCACTGAATACCCTGAGACGAATACAGGTGGCTGTGCCATCGCGTGCAGAATATGAGCCTGGATTCAGACGCTGGCTTGAACGGCTCTGCCGGATGGCTTACCAGCTCGACTGTCGTATTCAGTTTCACGGGCGCAAAGAGACGCTTGTCCTTATTGAGAAGTTCATAAACAATCACCACCAAAGTGTAAGGGCGGAATATACCAATATGGAGCATTGGAATGAACTGCCGCAGTTGGCTGCGAACATCAGTGAAGACCATATGTTTGTGGTTGTCACTGCACGTAAGGGAACTATCTCATACAAGAATGCGCTGGAACGCCTGCCAGACGAGTTGCAGCAGCATTTTTCGGGAAAGAACTTAATGATAATATTTCCCGACCAGTTTGGCGTACAGAAAGAAGAGCGGATGAGCTTCACCGAGGCTCAGCATCATGAGGAATCGAGTATATACGATTGGCTGGTGCGGAAGATAGGAAAATAGAGGAATTGAGAAAGTAGGAGATATGATAGACGTTAAGAATATAACCAAGAGCTTCGGCTCACTGCAGGTGCTTAAAGGCATTGATTTGCATATAGAGAAAGGCGAGGTGGTGAGTATCGTCGGACCCAGTGGCGCCGGCAAGACCACTCTCCTTCAGATTATCGGGACGCTCGATACGCCAGACAATGGCACCGTGAGCATAGATGGTATAGATACCACTACCCTCAGCAAGAAAAAACTTGCGGAGTTCAGAAACAGGCACATAGGATTCGTATTCCAGTTTCATCAATTGTTGCCGGAGTTCACTGCTGTTGAGAATATAATGATACCGGCATTCATTGCAGGCAAGTCGCCAAAGGAGGCACGGCGACGTGCTGAGGAGCTGATACAGTTTATGGGGCTTGTTGGTCGCGCACAGCACAAACCGAACGAACTGTCGGGCGGCGAGAAGCAACGCATCGCAGTGGCTCGCGCATTGGTGAACAATCCTGCTGTGATACTTGCCGATGAGCCGTCGGGTTCGCTCGACTCGAAGAACAAGGAAGAGCTGCACCAGCTATTCTTCGAATTGCGCGATCGGTTCGGACAGACCTTTGTTATTGTCACTCACGATGAGAATCTGGCTGCTTTGACCGACAAAACGATACATTTGAAGGACGGAATGATTGTGGATAATGTATTAACTGAATTAAATAAGGAGGAGGCTTCCGTATGATAAAACTTGGCGATTATAATCATCTCACTGTGGTGAAGTCTGTGGATTTCGGAGTATATCTCGATGGTGGCGACGAAGGTGAGATACTTATGCCGTCGCGCTATGTGCCGCGAGGATGCAAGGTTGGCGATAAACTGGAAGTGTTCGTGTATCTTGATCAAGACGAGCGTCCTGTGGCAACGACAGAGACTCCGTTAGCAAAGGTTGGCGATTTTGCATACCTTGAAGTGGCTTGGATTAACGAGTATGGGGCTTTTCTCAACTGGGGACTGATGAAAGATCTATTCTGCCCCTTCCGCGAGCAGAAAATGCGAATGCAGAAAGGGAATGGATATATAGTATATGTGAAGGAGGACGAAGAAAGTCATCGTCTGATGGCAACGGCAAAGGTAGATAAATATTTGTCGCGTGAACGTCCGGCATATAAGCATGGCGACGAAGTGCAGCTGCTTGTGTGGCAGAAGACTGACCTCGGGTTCAAGGTTATAGTCGATAATATGTTTCAGGGACTCATTTTCGACAATCAGATATTCCGTGAGTTGCATACCGGTGACAAACTTACGGGATACATCGACCATATTCGTGACGACGGGAAGATTGACATTACCGTTCAGCGCACGGGCAGACAACTGACAGAGGAATTTTCCAACATCCTACTGAATTATCTTCACGATAACGGTGGATATTGCGAACTTGGCGACAAGAGTCCTTCGGAGCTTATTGCCGACCGTTTCAAGGTGAGCAAAAAAGTATATAAAAAAGCCATCGGCGACCTGTATCGCCGACGGCTTATATGTATCTCAGATGACGGGATTCATCTTGCTATCTAAAAGATTCTTCCTACGAGTCGAAAGTTAAGTACTGGATAGACTTTTATCTTACTGATAGTCTTGATAGCACCACCGTCGCCATCTATGCCGGTATCGGGAAGTGGTTCAGGATCATCCTGTGCATAAACTTTTGGCTTGCCCCAGAACTGTACTCCGAGGTCAACCTGGCAGCCGAAGCGCTTTGTGCGGGGAACGGCACGACCGTAGCCCAAACCGATGTAGGGACGGAAACCCTTTACCTTCACAACAGCCTCAGCATTACCGTAAGCATCGGGATAGAGCATCTTCTCGCCCAATCTCAGACCGATTGGATCCTGACCGTAGAATATGCTTGACGGGTCCATAATGTCGTTATTCCATCTGTTGATGGCATTAAGGGCTCCAAAGTCCTTGTTATATACACTTATTATTTCAGATGCTCCGAAGTATGCACCGATAGTTACGTGAAAACTGTTCTTTGCCCCGAATGGGTAAACGTCGATAAGGAAGTGGCCAGTGGTCAGTTTAGGCTTTCCCTGAACGTCAACCCTGTCGGGTATCGTCTCGCCCGTTATCTGTTCCCATTGAGCTCGCTTTGTCGGGTCAACAATGTTTATACCCAGATCGGTGTTCACCTTGAAGCGAGGCATAATGTCTATACCAGCACGAATACCGAGCCATTTATTGATATTGGTTGATAGGTCGATATTGATACCGGTTGTTCCGACACCGATTCCGACACCGAGATGCTTAGGATACCATACGTCATCGTCGTTTTGGGCGTTCACTGTAGTGAAACCTGCGAAGAGCAGAGCTAATGCAATCAATAATTTCCTCATAAGCTTAAATGGTTTGGTTAATAATTATCGTTGCAAATATAGATAAATTAATTGAATATACCAAATATATTTTTTGGTTTTTTTAATTAAATATCAAACTTTTCTTAAAACTCTGCACTCTTCGGGGTACGGGGAAATGGTATCACGTCGCGGATGTTCTGCATTCCTGTAACAAAGAGTATGAGGCGTTCGAAGCCCAGACCAAAACCGGCATGAGGGCAACTGCCCCAGCGACGGGTGTCGATATACCACCATAGATGGGTCTTGTCCATCTGGCGGCGCTCAATCTCGCTCATCAGTTTGTCGTAGCTCTCCTCACGAACGGAGCCTCCGATAATCTCACCAATCTGAGGGAACAGAACGTCGGTGCCCTGCATCGTAGGACCAGGGGCCACGGCTCCCTTATAGCCGACAGAACCGCCGTCGGCCGTATCCTGATTCTGTTTCATATAAAACGACTTGAACGAGCGTGGATAGTCGGTCATGATGACAGGCTTCTTGAAGTGCTCCTCAACGAGATAGCGTTCATGTTCGCTGGCAAGGTCGTCGCCCCACTGACAGGGGAACTCAAACTTCTTGCCATTCTTGACAGCCTCCTGTAGAATATTGATACCCTCGGTATAGGGTAGGCGCACAAAGGTATCTTTGAGCACACCTTGCAGACGCTCGATAAGAGTCTTGTCAATCATTTTGTTGAGGAATTCCAGATCGTCCTTGCAGTTGTCGAGAGCCCAACGAACGCAGTATTTAATGAAGTCTTCTTCCAATTCCATAAGCTCTTCCTGATCGAGGAATGCTACCTCAGGCTCTACCATCCAAAACTCAGCCAGATGTCGGGGAGTATTGCTGTTCTCGGCACGGAACGTAGGGCCGAAGGTATAGATGGCTCCGAGAGCCGTAGCGCCAAGCTCACCCTCAAGCTGCCCAGAGACGGTCAGAGAAGTCTGCTCGCCGAAAAAGTCATCATCGTAGATAATCTTCCCCTGTTCGTCTTTCTTCAAGTCGTAGAGGTTCTTTGTTGTTACCTGGAACATGTTTCCTGCGCCCTCACAGTCGCTGGCTGTAATCAGTGGAGTGTGGAAATAGAAGAAACCATGGTTGTGGAAATAAGTATGAATAGCCATTGCCATGTTGTGACGAATGCGCATCACGGCTCCAAAGGTATTGGTGCGAAGACGCATGTGGGCGTTCTTGCGCATCACCTCAAAGCTCTGACCCTTCTTTTGCATAGGGTAGTCGTTGCCGCATAGTCCATAGATCTCAAGCGATGTGGCCTGAATCTCGCTGCTCTGACCTGCACCCTGACTCTCCACCAGCGTGCCTATGGCACATATGCACGAACCGGTTGTAATCTGCTTCAGAAGTTCTTCGTCAAACTTGGAAGGGTCAACGACAATCTGCACATTTTTGATGGTTGAGCCATCGTTGAGAGCAATAAAGTCAACCGCTTTACTACTGCGATGGGTGCGCACCCATCCCTTCACACATATTTCTTTTCCATATTCAGTGCTATTAAGCACGTCTGCAATCTTAATTCGTTTCATTTCACTCTGTTATTCTTATGTCTTATTCCCCATCCCTATTGAGGATGTTGTGGAGACTTATTCGTATGCTCCCATGCGCAGACGGTCAACCTCATCCTCGGTGAGATAGCGCCAGTCGCCGCGCTTTAAGTTCTTTTTTGTCAATCCGGCAAACTGTACGCGATCGAGTTTAATGACACGGTAGCCAAGACTCTCGAAAATACGTCGCACGATGCGGTTCTTGCCGCTGTGGATTTCAATTCCTACCTGCTTTTTGTCCTTTGGATCGGCATACTGAATGTCATCGGCCTTGATTTCGCCGTCTTCCAGCTCAATGCCATTGGCAATCTGTTCCATATCATGGGCAGTAACGTTCTTATCGAGGAATACATGGTATATCTTCTTCTTCAGGAACTTTGGATGAGTAAGCTTCGAGGCAAGGTCGCCGTCGTTGGTGAGAAGAAGTACGCCTGTGGTGTTGCGGTCAAGACGCCCAACGGGATATATACGCTCAGAGCAGGCGTCCTTTACCAGATCCATTACTGTCTTGCGTTGCTGAGGGTCGTCGCTGGTGGTGACATAGTCCTTCGGTTTGTTAAGGAGAACATATACTTTCTTCTCCAATGAAACCGGCTGATCGTGGAATAGGACCTTGTCGGTGCGCATAATTTTTGTTCCAAGTTCGGTAACTACTACATCGTTTACCTTTATAACGCCCGCCTGAATGAACTCGTCGGCTTCGCGACGGCTGCAGATGCCAGCATTGGCGAGGAATTTGTTCAGACGAACAGGCTCATTGGGATCGAAGTTTTCCTCTTTATATTCTATGCGTTTCTTCAGACTGTACTTTGCATTCGGATCATAGTCGCTTGTATGCTGACGTTGCTGATAGCCTCCACGTTGCTGACCGTACCCTCCTGGGCGCTGCTGGTATCCGCTACGTTGCTGATAGCCTCCGGGACGCTGCTGGTAGCCTCCGTTCTGACGCGGCTGTTGACCGTACCCTCCTGGGCGCTGCTGGTATCCGCTACGTTGCTGATAGCCTCCGTTCTGACGTTGCTGATAGCCTCCATTTTGACGTGATTGTTGACTGTATCCTCCGGGACGCTGCTGGTAGCCTCCGTTCTGACGTGGCTGCTGATTGTATCCTCCGGGACGCTGCTGATAACCATCACGCTGTCCTCCACGGTTGTAGTTGTTGCTCCAATGCTGTCCTCCGTAGCTACCCTCGTTGTTGTAATGGGTGTTGTAGCTTCTACGTTGCTGCATTCCGTTTGACAAACCTGCGCCGAATCCTTCAGGACGGAATCCTTCTTCATCGTCGTGACGGCGATAGGGGCGTTGTTCTGTTATCGGTCGCTGAATGTGAATACGTGGACGTGGTGAACGTCCGGCACGGTAGGTTGGGTTGTTGTTGCCTGCCTGACTACTTGCAGTTGAGAAACCTTCACGGCTGCTGTTGTTCTGCTCTACAGGCTTTTCTCCAAAATTCTTCTCGTTTTCTGAGTCCATAATCTTTCTTAATTCTTACTTCTTAATCGGCAAAGCCGACAATTCTAAATACTAAATTAAATACCGGTATATGTGTGTGGTGTTATTTTCATTAGTTCTTCCTTGACGGCGTTGTTGATGTCAAGTCCCTGTATGAATTCATGGATTGTCTGTTCTGTCATCTTTGTATTGGTGCGCGTGAGTGCTTTCAGAGCTTCGTATGGATGAGGGTATGCCTCGCGGCGGAGTATTGTTTGTATTGCCTCTGCCACTACAGCCCATGTGTTGTCAAGGTCTGCGGCAATTTTTTCCTCATTGAGTATAAGTTTACGCAGTCCCTTGAGAGTGCTCTGGAATGCGATGAGACCATGCCCCATCGGTACGCCTACGTTGCGCAACACTGTAGAGTCTGTAAGATCGCGCTGTAGGCGGCTCACCGGAAGCTTCTGTGCGAGGAACTGTAGTATAGCGTTCGCTATGCCAAGGTTGCCCTCGCTGTTTTCGAAGTCGATGGGGTTCACTTTGTGCGGCATGGCACTTGAGCCCACTTCGCCTGCCTTGATTTTTTGTTTGAAATATTCCATCGAGATGTACAGCCAGAAGTCGCGGTCAAGATCGATGACGATGGTATTTATCCTGCGCATGGCGTCGAATATAGCCCCGAGCCAGTCGTAGTTGCTTATCTGGGTGGTGTATTGTTCACGCTGAAGTCCGAGCTTCTCGTTAACAAACTTGTTTCCAAACGCTTTCCAGTCATATTTGGGGTATGCCACATGGTGAGCATTGTAGTTACCGGTGGCTCCTCCGAATTTTGCTGTTATGGGAGTAGCTTTGAGTGAGTCGAGCTGCTGCTGCAGACGATATACAAACACCATAATCTCTTTGCCCAAACGGGTAGGTGAGGCTGGCTGTCCGTGAGTCTTGGCGAGCATCGGCACGTCTTTCCACTGCTCGGCATATTCGTTGAGTTGTGATATGAGTTCTTCTATACAGGGATAATACACCTCGTTGAGTGCGTCCTTGATTGAGAGGGGAACGCTGGTGTTATTGATGTCCTGAGATGTCAGTCCAAAGTGTATAAATTCCTTGTATTTGTCGAAGTTGCCAATTTTGTCGAGTTCTTCCTTGATGAAGTACTCCACTGCCTTCACGTCGTGGTTAGTGGTTTTCTCAATCTCCTTTACACGTTCTGCATCGGCGGTGGTGAAGTTGCGGTAGATATCGCGCAACTTTCCAAAAAGCGAGTGATTGAAGTCGCTGAGTTGCGGCAACGGCAATTCGCATAGAGTGATGAAATACTCTATTTCCACTCGTACGCGATATTTGATGAGGGCATACTCTGAGAAGTATTCTGCTAACGATTCTGTTTTAGCTCTGTAGCGTCCGTCGATAGGAGAGACGGCTGTCAATGTGTTTAATTCCATTACTTTCTTTTAAATCAGGGTGCAAAGTTACGAAAAAACGAGTGAAATACAAAAATAAAAAGCGATTTTTTAATTAAAAATCGCTTTTTGTGGGCGTTGACGGATTCGAACCGCCGACCCTCTGCTTGTAAGGCAGATGCTCTAAACCAGCTGAGCTAAACGCCCGAAAGATAAACTTGTCGTTTACCGCTCTTGCTATTTGAGAAACATCAATTAGATAGTGGGCGTTGACGGATTCGAACCGCCGACCCTCTGCTTGTAAGGCAGATGCTCTAAACCAGCTGAGCTAAACGCCCGAGTTTCTCAAAAGCGGTTGCAAAGGTACAACCTTTTTTTAAAACGACCAAATTTTTTAAGGATTTTTTTCGTTATTTCATTGTTTCTTCTTCTTGTCGAGTTCCTGTCGTAGTCTGTCTGCCTCCTGAAGTGCATCTTGCAGCTGTGAGTTGATGGCTTCAATCTCGCTCTGGTTGATTTCGTTGAGTGCGTTCACATCGGGTGCCCTTTTAAAGCGTTTCTTGCTTAGGTTGTACGTTATTCCCACTTCCAGGTTCAGAATCCGGTCTGTATTCTTTAGTCCGTGCGACGTTGCGTCGCTCACGTCGTATGCATCGAGACTTCCTTCATAGATGCCGTAGCTGAAGTCGAGGTTGAGGCTCATACGGTCGGTCAATCGCCATGTATTGAGCAGTCCCAGCGTTATTCCCATTGCTGTGGGGTTGCTCGTTGTTTGTTCGTCGGCTGCTCTCATGTTGTGACCGATGCCGAAGCCGAGGTAGGGTATGGCATTCCATGTCCTATTCTCGTTATACCCTTTTATCATATTGGTGATGTTGAAGAGTATCTGTTCTTGCAGAGTCCAATATTTGTTGGCATTATACGAGGCGTCGTTGGAAATTACAGTCCGGCCCCAGGCTCCGTTTAGCTTTGTTCGCAGTCCGAGTCCCGGAGTAAACCATTTGCCTATGGCTATTGAGAATCCTACATTGTTTCTGAAAGCCTTGAAAGGAGAGCCCGAAAGATATATGCCGTTGTCGGCGATAGTGCTTTCTTGATTGCCGTAGAAGCTTGACATAGCTATGTTTGCCTGTATGAACCAATTGTCCCAGAATCTGTTGGTCGTTACGCTGTGTTTGTCGGCTGGAATGTTGCTGGAGTCCTGAGCTATCGATGCAATTGGTAGGCATGAAATAAAGCAAAGTGCCAGTGTTGCTTTCACTATTGTATTTGTATTGACTATTTTCATAATAGTTTTATTTAAGTTTGGTTTCTATGTCGCTTTGTGGAAGAATAAATAGTATTGGCTTCCCGTCGGGAGTGTAGTTTACGTTGGAACATGCAAAGAGTTCGTTCACGAGACTTTCCATTTCGTTGTTGTTCAGTATTTCCCCCTCTGTGACGCTCGTGTGGCGTGCAATGCTTAGTGCAAGCGAGTGTCTCAGACTATCGCTGTCTATTGCCTCGCTCTCCATGGCTTCGCCTATGATGTTTTGCAGCAAAACCTTGGCGTTGGTATCGCTGATGTCGGCAGGAACGCCGTTGATGGCATATTTGTTTTCTCCGAGGTTTGCAATGTCGAAGCCTGTTGCCGCGAGCTGCGGTATGATTTTCACGATTGTTGCGGCTTCGTCTTGAGACAATTCGAGAATTTCAGGGAAGAGTACTTTCTGCGTTTTTGCCTGATGCTGGTTGGCCTCGGCTATATATCGTTCATACTTTATTCTTATGTCGGCGCGGTGTTGGTCTATAATCATCAGTCCCGACTTTACGGCAGTCATGATATATTTCCCCTTATATTGGTAATGTGTGGGCGATTTTTCGTCGATTATCTGCGGACTGTCGGGCGTTATAATGTTGTCGTAACCGAACATGTCGGCTGGTTGTTGTTGCTGCCTCTCCAGTCCTTGATACAGGGCGTTCCAGTTTTCGTCGTTGCTCTTTTCACGTCGTGTTGCTGTCTGGCGGAAAGGGTTGTACTGTTCATTATAGTGCGGTGATGGTTGCGCAAAATTCTTTGTAGGGTCGAATACTGGAATCTGTGGTTGTCCCTCTGTGTCGAAGTCAATGGAAGGGATATCGCAGAATTTTCCAATAGCATCCTTTACGGCTGCCGATAGAATCTGCCATATCGCCTGCTCGTTTTCGAATTTTATTTCCGTCTTAGTGGGGTGGATGTTAACGTCAATCTCCTGCGGATTAACGTCTATATAGATGAAGTATAACGGCTGCATACCTTCAGGTAGCAGTCTGTCGTAGGCACTGACAACGGCTTTGTGGAAATAGGGATGCTTCATGTATCTTCCGTTTGTGAAGAAAAACTGTCTTTGTCCTTTTTTCTTTGCCGCCTCCGGTTTTCCTGTGAATCCCGTTATTTTGCATAGAGCCGTCTCAACGTTTATTGGGAGTAGTTCCTGACTGATACTTTTACCGAATACGTCGGTTATGCGCTGCTTAATCGATGCCGGCCGCAGGTTCATTAGTTCCTGACGGTTGCTGTGTAGCGTGAATGCAATATTTGGATATACCAGTGCTATTCTCTCGAATGTGGTGACTATGTTGTTTAGCTCGGTGTTGTTCGACTTGAGGAATTTCCTTCTTGCCGGTACATTGAAGAATAAATTGCTGATTTTGAAGTTGCAGCCCTTGTTGCATGCCGCTGGTTCTTGGCTTGTCACTTTCGATGCTGAGATACTGATTGCCGTTCCGATGTCGTCGCCATTCATTCTGGTCTTCAGTTCCACCTGTGCCACGGCGGCGATGGATGCCAGTGCTTCGCCGCGAAACCCCATGGTGGTCAGTCCGAACAGGTCGTCGGCATTGAGTATCTTCGACGTGGCATGGCGTTCGAAGGCAAGGCGTGCATCAGTTTCCGACATTCCCTTGCCGTTGTCGATTACCTGTATCGACGTGCGTCCTGCATCCGTGACGATTACGTTCACGGTGTCAGCTCCTGCATCGATGGCATTCTCCATCAGTTCCTTTATCACCGATGCAGGTCGTTGTATCACCTCTCCTGCGGCAATTTGGTTTGCCACAGAGTCGGGCAGCAAATGAATAATATCGCTCACTCCTCTACTTCTTTATTCCTATTTCTTCTTTTCTTCTGCACTACCCTTATCATCATCTCCAATCTCCTGATACGGCAGTTTCGGTGCTTCGCGGCGTTTGATTTTCTTCAGTTCCGTACCTTTTTTCTTCCCCCTCCACACAAAGATGTCTTCCTTGTTGAGCGGACGTATATAGTCGAACCATACAAATGACGGCAGTTTGTCTTTTCCTGTGGGAATCTGCGTGATGGGATATACCGTGCCGTCGTTCTTGTTCATCCAGATGTATCGCATCTTCTTGTCTTCGAAAAACACTTTCATGAGGCTCGTTTCCGTGTAGTTCATCAGTGTCAATGTGCTGTCGGCTTCGTCCATGTTGTAGTAGATTATCTGTACATTGTCCTTTGCATTCACCTCGTCGATATTGCCATTCTTGAAGAATGCGAACATTTCCTTAGATGCTACTTGGTTGAAGTGTATTGAATCGTACATTTGCTCTACAGAGAGAGCCTGCTCGATAACGTGGGCGCGGTCAATGGTAGAGTCTTTCATGAATACATCAATCTGCTCGCCTATTACCTGCTGACTGTTGTACCATACGATAGGGTCTTTGTACATTGTCATACATGAGTCCTTGCTGTTATATACCAGCGAGTCGCACACAGCCTGCACGTCAGTTCTGTATGCGCGAACCTTATTATATGCGTGTATTTTGCGATATACCGAGTCGGTATTGATGTGGAAGGTGAATATCTTGAATGTGTCGGCATGCATGAAGAGTGAGTCCTGCTGCGAGTAGTCTATCGCAACGGCTCTCTTTGTTGCCATTGCATATCCCGTGCTGTCATCGTAATAAACGTAGTCGCCCGTGAGCATGTTCTTGTTCGTAGTGTCGTTATATACTACGTTGTTGAAGGCTTCGCTTACTCCTGTCTTGCTGTTGTAATATACAGAGTCGCCGGTGAGCTGTTTGCCTTCGTTCTTGATTACCGAGTGTCCAAAAAGCTTTGTCTGTTCTGTGTCGCTGTTGTAGTAGCCGTCGTCGGTATCAATGTCGCTGTTGCGTGTCTTTATGTGCGACGGTCCTACGACGTGGGCCTGCGAATTTCGGGTGTCGTAATATAGTGTGTCGGTAGTCAGCGTGAAGTCTTTGTTCTTCAGTTTTACCACGTAGTTGAATACAGCCTGTCGCGTGGCAGTGTTATATTCTCCCCAGTCGGAAGTCAGTGTGCTACCTTTATCCACCAGTTTTCCTCCTTCGAAGAAGTAGCCGTAGCTGTAAAGTCGGTCGTAGTCGAGGCTGTCGGTATAGAGTGTTGATTGCCGGTGTTTGAGTACTACGTTGCGCCTTGCCCTTGCCAACTGTGCATCGCCATCGTAAAATGCATACTCGCTTGTTAGCGACAGCGTGTCGCCTTGTAGCATCTTTACATGCCCGAAAGCTTCAAACGAGTTGCTTGCCTCATAGAAGTGAGCGCTGTCGCAGTATAGCGTGGCACCGTTGTGGCGGAAGTGAACGTTGCCGTTTAGTATCTGTGCGTCAGGGTTGATATTGCGGTCGTAGTGTAGTACGTCAGCATGAACGAGATACACCCTGGTGTCTTCCGTTTTCTGCTGTTTCCTTGTCTGTGTTTTCCTCTTGGCTGCATAAACTGATGGTAGGACAAACAGTCCTACCAGGCATAATATAAATATGTATGTAAGTTTTCCCCTCACTATCCTCTGTCCATTACCCATTAGGTGCGAAGTGCTATTATTTAATCCATCCGCTGTATTCGAAATCGCAGTCTTTGTATTGTTCGTTCAGTCGTGTGTATGTGTTCTTGATCTTCTTTATCACCCATTGGCGGATTACTTCCTCCTTGCGCTTGTTCTCCACTATATCTTTCATCAGCTGGAAATCCTCTGTGATGGTAGCCTTGTGACCCTCAATACGGTTCTTCAGCTTTACTATAGCACATGTGGTCTTTCCGTTGTTGTTGATCATCTGGAACGGCTTTGAGATTTCGCCCACCTTCATTGTGTCAACAGCCCTTGCCACTTCCGACGGCAGGTCTTGCATACGGAATCGCGAAGTGCGCTCTGTCTCGGTGGTGTTGGCCATTAGTCCGTAGTTGTTGCGCGTCTCCTTGTCATCTGAAATATGCAGTGCTCCCTCCTCGAATGTGAACACTCCGTCGATGATGTCGTTGCGAATGGAGTCCAGCCTTGCCAGCGACTTGTCGATAGCTTCCTGCGACACTTGCGGTTTTCTCAGAATGTGTCTAAGTTTTACCTTGTCGCCACGGCGGTCTATAAGCTGTATGATATGGTATCCGAACTCCGACTGCACAATCTTGGATATTTTCTTTGGGTCGGTGAGGTTGAAAGCCACGCCCGCGAAGGCTGGGTCGAGCATACCTCTTCCCACATAGTCCATTTCACCACCGAAGCGTGCCGAACCAGGATCTTCAGAATACATACGTGCCAGTGTGGCAAACGATGTCTCTCCGTTGTTTACTCTTTCGGTATATTCGCGCAGTTCGTTTTTGATTCGGTCTATCTCTTCCTGCTCGATTGGCGGTTGCTGTGTCAGAATCTCTACCTCCACTGCTACGGGTACATAAGGAATGCTGTCTTCCGACATTGTGCTGAAAAAACGTCTCACCTCTGCCGGTGTCACTGTCACTTTTTCCACCAGCTTCTGTTTCATCCTCTGTATCATCATCATGTCGCGGATGGGCTCTCGCATCTCAGCCCTCATCTCCGATATGGTTGCCTTGCCCCATTCCTCAAGTTTCTCCCTCGAACCGGCCTGCTGTATTCGCATTTCCATTCTTTGGTCGATATTGCTCGTTATCTCGTCTTCGCTCACCTCGATACTGTCGATGGCAGCCTGATGCAGGAACAGTTTCTGAACTGCAAGCTGCTCTGGTATGCGGCAGTCCGGGTCACCGTTCCACCGTTGCCCTTCGAGCAGTGCCTGTTGGCGTGTGCCTTCCACGTCGGAGCGCATAATGGCTTCGTCGCCAACTACCCATAGTACTTCGTCGATGGCATTCTGGGCCTGTGCGGGGCTAATAGATAATGTATAGATGATAAATGACAAGCTTATCACCCTTTTTGCCATCATAGTTGTTATTTTGCTTCTTCTCTGCATAAATTCCTCGTTACGTCAATTAGGAACGACAGTTCCGACCACGTCTTCGTTGACGATGAAAGAGTATTTCTTTCTCAGATATGCCACCCACTGGTTCATAAGCACTTCTTGATAGTCGGCAACCACGAGTCCTCTCACGTCGTCCATCTCTTCTGGCTTGGTAATCACTTTGCCGAAGGTTCCGTCGATGGGATAGTCCTTGTTGGAGGTGTATGTGGTGTCTTTCTTGAATGCAAAATGGTCAACGAATGCATTGTCGCCTTTTTTGAATAGCCCCTTTTCTACGCGAATGCGTATTACGGAGTCTTTGTTAAATTCCGAGCGAAGTGCTCCTACCCATTCCGAGAACTTCAGTTTCTTCACGCATTTCTTCACGGCAGCCTCGTCAGCAGCGTCCTTTACGTGATATACCATTCCCTTGAAGCGAGGTTCATCCCATTTGTACTTCTTCTTGTTCTTGTTGAAATAAATTTTCAGTCCTTCCTCGTCTTTAGACGCCTTTTCCCATACGTTACGGTTGCTGATCTCATAGAGCAGCAGTCCTTCGTAATATTCTCGAATGAGGTTTTTCATATCGCTGTCGATGGCAGTGAGCGAATCGCTTCGCTGGTTCAAAATATCTTCGGCAGTGATTTTGCCGTCGGAGGCTTTCACCTGAGCTTCGATTTTCTTGTCGATGATGCTCTCGCGTATGTTGCGTTGCTCGATAAACTGGTGGATAGATGCCTTGACGCTGTCGTAAGGGAAGAACATCTGTTTCTTGTCCACCTTTATGATATGGTATCCGAATGGTGAGCGGAAGGGCTTGCTTATCTGCCCCGGTTCTGTGGCGAACATCACATCCTCAAACTCCTTCACCGTAGCGCCGCGCTGTATCAGTCCCAGCCGTCCTCCCCGCTGTGCCGTTCCGTCCTGCGACGTTTTCTTTGCTATTTCGGCAAAGTCGGCGCCGGCAGTCAGCGCATCATAGATAGAGTCGATGCGAGTCTTTGCTGCCTGATCCTCGGCATCGGTGGCTTTCTGTCCTACCTTGACGAGAATATGCGACACGTCAACGAGTCCGCCTCCGGCGTCTATCCTTTCCTGAGTATTTCTGTATATCTCCCTTGCCTCATTCTCTACGTCGGCATCGTTGATCAGTGTCGGACGCACCTGTTGGTCGCGATACTGCGTAAACTCTTTCTTGAACGATTTGGCAGTGTCCATCTTCTCGTCGAGTGCAGCTGCCACCTTCAGTTTGTAGTTTATGAAGAGGTCCACATACTCCTTGACGGTTTTCTTGTCGATAACGCCTTCTGCATTGTTCTTGTTGTAGGAGTACTCGAATTCCGACTTCGTGATATCTTGACCGTTGATGGTCATGATAATCGGGTCGGATGTCTGCGCCCGTGTGGGTGTGATGGACAAAATGACAAATGAAAAACTTATCAGCCTTGTCACTTTATTATAGAAAAAACTATTTTTCATTTTGTTCTGTATTCTTTTCAGTCGTTTGGACGCGAGTAATTCGGGGCTTCGCTTGTTATCGTGATGTCGTGCGGATGGCTTTCCTGTACTCCTGCGTTGGTGATTCGTGTGAACTTGGCATCGTGCAGTCGCTCGATGCTCTGTGCACCGCAGTATCCCATGCCAGAGCGCAGACCGCCGATGAGCTGGTAGATTACCTCCTGCACCGTTCCTTTATATGGTACGCGGCCGGCAATACCCTCCGGCACTAACTTTTTCACGTCCTTCGTGCCTGCCTGGAAGTATCGGTCTTTAGAACCATTCTCCATGGCTTCGAGCGAACCCATGCCTCGGTAGCTCTTGAACTTACGTCCGTTGAAGATGATGGTGTCGCCCGGACTCTCCTCCGTACCAGCCACGAGCGAGCCTATCATCACCGAGCTTCCTCCGGCAGCGAGAGCCTTCACAATATCACCAGAATAGCGCAGTCCGCCGTCGGCAATCAGTGGCACGCCTGTTCCCTTTAATGCTGAGAATACATCATACACGGCGCTGAGCTGTGGTACGCCCACGCCTGCCACGACGCGTGTGGTGCAGATGCTTCCCGGACCGATACCCACCTTGATTGCGTCGGCACCGTTTTCTACCAGCATCCTTGCAGCATCTCCTGTTGCCACGTTGCCCACCACGATGTCAACGTCGGGGAATGCTGCCTTTGCCTCGCGCAGCTTTTCAATCACGAACTTCGAGTGCCCGTGTGCGGTGTCGATGACGATTGCGTCGGCACCGGCATTCACTAAAGCCTGCATACGGTCGAGGGTATCAACGGTGACTCCCACGCCGGCAGCCACGCGCAGCCGTCCTTTGCTGTCCTTGCAGGCCATAGGTTTGTCTTTGGCCTTGGTGATATCCTTGTATGTGATGAGTCCCACTAAACGGTTGTCTTTATCCACCACCGGCAGTTTCTCAATCTTGTTCTCCTGCAGTATTTGTGCGGCAGCGGCAAGGTCTGTCTGCTGATGAGTTGTCACCAGATTGTCTTTTGTCATCACGTCGTCAATCTTCTTGTCTAAATGGCGCTCAAAGCGCAGGTCGCGGTTTGTTACGATGCCCACGAGATGATTATCGTCGTCAACCACGGGAATGCCACCGATATGATATTCTGCCATGATGTCGAGGGCCTCGCTCACTGATGAACCACGACGAATGGTCACGGGATCGTAGATCATTCCGTTCTCGGCACGCTTCACAATAGCCACCTGACGCGCCTGTTCGTCTATCGACATATTCTTGTGGATTACTCCGATGCCTCCTTCTCTTGCAATGGCGATGGCCATCTGGCTCTCCGTGACAGTGTCCATGGCAGCTGTCACGAATGGTACATTCAACTTTATGTTCCTTGAGAAGCTTGTTGTCAGTTCCACTGTTTTCGGCAGTACCTCAGAATAAGCTGGGATAAGCAGGACGTCGTCGAAAGTAAGTCCGTCCATCACGATTTTGTCTGCAATAAATGATGACATAATGTAGTGTTTTAAAAATTATTGCGTGCAAAATTACACCAAATTTTCCACATTTGGCGTATCTTTTTGGCTTTTATTTAATAATTAATACGATTTAACAGAATCAGAATGTACATCCTATACTTATTGCATAGGCTGTATTTGTGATGCCGATATAGTCGCTGCGTCGTCCGTTGCGTCGATGATGGTCAACAGAAAGAGCGGCGAATGTAGCGAGCGGAGTGCCTGGGAACCGGAACGAGTATCTTATGCTGCCTCCGATTCGGTATTGCGGTGATGTGTGATATAAGTACTCCTGCTCTAAGAATGCCTCCATCGTTGCTGGGGCTGTCTGTTTGTCGGAAGGTGCGACGAAGAGCAAGTCTTCCGACGGCTCGCCGCTGCCTTTCTTGTATGCCGCCGTGAGCGCTGCCTTAAGTGTGCCCCTGCCTATGTGGAAGTTGCGGGCGCATTGCGCCGTAATCTCAGCCGATGAAATTTTCTGGCGGCGGTAGTATGGGAACTGATATGCCGTCTGTTTGCGGTGCATGAGATTGAGTGAGAGTCCCACCGTCCATCGGGGTAGCTCGTGCTCAATGCCATAGAATCCCGTATAGCTGACGGCGGTGTTCACCCACACCTTATTGGCGGTTTTCACCGGCGCGTAGTATTCATAGTATGTAGCCCCTGCCGCGTTCTTCATCTCGCGGTGTGGGTTCTCGCCGTTTTCAAGATTTTCAGCCGCGATGCTGACGTCGAGCAGATGACGCGCAGACAGTCTGTTCCATGTGATGCGCCCGTGATAGTCGTATGCATTGGCATGATGTTTCGTATATGTTACGGTGAATGGCGACTTGCGGCCGTAGTAGCCGTGGCTGTGGGTTATCTGCATCTCACTGAATAGCGACAGCTGTGGCACCGGCTTCCATTCCGCCTGCAGTGCTCCGCCGTGTTTTTCGTCGAGCAGCGGCATTTCGCGGCTCTTGTCGGTATATCCGTCGATGCCGAATTGCTCTACCATTCCCATGAATACACCATAGTTGATGAGCGAGTTGTATGTGCGGTCGGCCTTTCCGTAGGTGTTGAATGTAATTGTCTCGGTGTTTCGGTGATAAACGTAGTTCGCTCCGACGGCGAAAGTCCCGGCGTGCCACATCAGTCCGGCTCTGACGTTTAAGTCCATCAGCTTGTTCTTATGGCGCAGGTCTTTGTATTTTGCATAGTTGGCGGCGGTGAAGTCGGCTCGTGCTCCCACCGACAGCCCTTTCCACACGTCAATGCCCACGGCTCCCGAGAGCCGGTAGGTGTCGCGGTGCTTTCGACCGGGATTGCACAGCGAGTCCTCTACGATGTCGAACGGTCGGTGTGTTGGGTCGATGAATGCCGAGCCGGTCATGGCGTGTCCGTTGTAGTTCTCATAGCTCATGCTGCCGTAGAGCACCGTAGTTCGATTCAGCCGAAAGAACGACTCAGCCGTTCCTCCAGCAGTGCACGTACGGCACGACTCGTAGTAGTCGGTGAAATTGCCGCTGGCGTACTGCGCCGTTGCTTCGGCACGCGTGATACTCTTCGACGCGAACACTGTCAGTGCTGCTGCATTGCCGGTGGTGAGCCACGGCGATGCAGCAGCCACAAACGTGAAGTCGCGCAACAGCAGCGAGTCGCCGGCGGTATGTGCGCCGACACTCGCTGATGCCGTTAAGGCTATAATGAACTGAACAAGGCGTTTCAATTTTTCCTGATTGAGAATTTCTGACGCTCGTGGAAGTCGCCGGTTGAATTGTTGTTGTCGAGATATATGATGTGTGCACCGTTGGCGATGGATGCCTCGGCATCGATGCCGCTGGGGTCGGTCGATGTGCCTACACCGAGCGAGTAACCATACACCAGTTTGCCGGCATTCTCGGGCAGTGCCTCGGTCTGTTCCTTATCTACGTTGCGGTAGAGCGAGTGTCCGAGTTTGTTTGTCAGCGAAACTGCGCCACCATCGATGTCGTCGGTCAGTCGCTTTGTGTTCTCCGTATGAGCAGCAGAGAACACCTCGATGCCGTCGAGAATCCACTCGTTGGGAATCTTCACCGATGCATAGACGGGAGTCTGAGCCTTGCCCTCGTCGTACCACAGGTTGTCGGCATTGAATGCAAACTCTGCCGGTGTCTGGCCCTTCACCTGGAAGATAAATAGTGCAGGCGACGTGACGCTCAGCGGCCAGGCGTTGCCTTGACCGTATTTGGCCGCTTTCAGATAGTGCGACGTTGGTATGACGTCGGCCGGAGTGGGGTAGTATGATGTATTGCTGTAGCCGCCTTCAGGGTCGTACATGCAGTAATATTCAGGGTTGGTATAGTTCACAGACTGCGAATAGGTCTGCGTGTTGTCAATGGCTCCCGACACGTTGACCACAATCTGCGAGTATGGCTCGATTACCACCGGCTCTTGGAAATACCATATTCCGTTGAGTGCCGGAATGAATCCCTGCGATGCATAGACGAGCTTGCCCGACACATCGATGTTGGAGTTGTTCGCCTGGCTGTTGTAGGGTGTACAGAATGCGATGCAGAGGTTGTTGACCACTGCCTGATACTTGCAGTTGTTGTAGAGTATGAATCCCTTGTCGTGCTGGAAGTAGCCGCTGCCGTCGTCTTTCGGGCATCCGCCGTTGTAGAGTTCCTTGATGATTACCTGGTCGGCATACTGGTCTTCGAGCGTAGTGCCGGTGTAGCTCACGTTTTTGATGTCGCTCACTTTGATTGTCTGCTGCGTGCCGTCGTTTTTGGTGATAACCATGTTCCACACGTTCTGCGCCCATGCGCCTGTTGCCATCGTCAGCATTGCGATAGCCGTAAGTACAAATTTTTTCATATCCTTGTTGTTTACTTTGTGATTTTTATTGTTCTTGTCGGCGTCTTGATGATGTAGATGCCGCTGGTGGCCGACTGCAGGTTGAGCGAGACATTGCCGTCACTGTCGGCATGGCTGCGCATGAGCACCTTGCCGTCGAGCGAATATACTGCCACTTCGCTGCCGCTTTTCAGTCCGCTGATGCGAGAGTTGCGTATGTCGAATGCGGGTTGGCTTTCCACGCTCTCGCTGCTGCGGATGTCGTCGATGCCGGTGTCGATGGTTTCGGTTGCAAACGTACAGGAGCTTACTCCCTGCATAGATGTGGTCACAACCTGGCTGCCGCACGTAATAATGATATTGCCGCCGGAGTAGGTGATGACAGGACTTTCGCTGAGTGCGAACTTGTGGGTGGTGCCGTCATTCTCTGCAATGGTCAGCACCATTCCGTCTTCTGCGTTCATCGTAAGAGGAAACATCAGAAGCACTGCCATAGCCATAAGGCTGAAGATTCTTTTTTTCATAGAAAACATGCTTTGTGTTTATGTTAATGTACTATTCTTTTTCTCGACATCGTCAGTTCTACCTTTATGATGTTTGCACTGTCGGGCGATACCACCACCATGCTGCGTGTGCCGTTGAAGATATATCTCCAGTCGTAGGTGATGTGTGTGTCTGACGAACGAGCCTCGTAGAGTCCTGCCGGCAGCATGAAGTGTGCTGTGCCTGTGGCGTCGGTTGAATCTACGAACACCTGTGCGTTGGTGTTGCTCTTCATCTCCACACGTGCTCCTGCGTATGGCTCGATGCTCCCCTCTGGATACACCAGCTGAACACTGACGTTGCACAGCTCGATGCTCTCATCGTAGCTGCACGCACATACCGTCATGCACATTATTATATATAATATCCGTCTCATCCGATTCTTTCTTGTCTGTCTTAATCCGTTGTTCAGAGTTTCAGCCTCAGCGACAGTCCGTAGTAGAAGCTCGGAATGTAGCTGCTGGCGAAGAGCGATGTCTCCAGCCCAGTCTGTGTAGAGCGCACCCTTCCCATGTTGTTGAGGAAGTTGTTGGCGTAGAACGACACCGACACATGGTCGCCGAATTCCTTTGTGATGCTGATGTTGGCAGAGTAGTATGCCGACAGCCGGTCGGGGTTCATCGTGTAGGGATAGTTGCTTCGCACCACGAGTCGCGACAGGTCGTCGTAGAGTGTCTTTGCCGCTGTTTGTTCGTTGGCTGGCAGCGCTGCGTTGTTGGCATCGGCGTATGCCTTGGTGAATACGTCGGCGAATGGAATACGCTCGGCGGGGTTCTCCCATGTGGAGTAGTATTCCGGATACACGGCGATGTACTGGTTCTCTGTAGTGCCGTCGTAGGCTGTGCCGAAGTTGTCGCTGCCGTTCTCCACCACTATGCCGCGCGTTCCGTTGCTCAGTTCGCTCAGCCGGCGGCTGTATTGATAGAGCGAGCATTCTATGCGCAGTGCCACTACCATGCGTATCTTTGGTATGTGAGTAGTGATGGTTGCGTTCATGTTCAGCCGCTTCGACAGCGAGCCGTTGCTCACCGATGCACTGGCCGAGTAGCCCGTTGATGTGGCGTCGCTGCCACGGTAGTATCCGATATACTGATAGGGCCGTCCGTCTTTCATGTATGTAGAGATGCCGAGTGGCACGTCGGCAAAGAGCGTCTCGTCGATGCCTTTATAGTAATAGTAGTTGCCGTCGAGCCGGATGCTCGTCTGCAGTGGCTTGATTTTCGCGAAGTCGATAATCCATTCTAAGCCGTACCGGTCGATAGGGTCGGCGTTGATGTATGTGTTGTTGCCCACGTAGGTGTGTCGCTCGCTGTTGACCAGTTCATAGCTGTCGCCTCCGGAGCGTGGCGCAGCCGTCACCGTGCCAGTCGTGGCGTCGATGGTGAACGTGCGGTCGTCGGCTGTTATTGGCAGTGCGTTGAGTGCCGACGGTGCGGTGTAATTATAGCTGAAAGGCATATAGACTGCCGTTGACATGTATGGACGGTATGTGCGGTGATGGAATGCCGACAGCGTTATGCGCGTGCCTTTGATGGTGGCCTCGATGCCGACGTCGGTCTGGTTGGTGTATTGCCATCGCAGCGTGGGATTGTATTGCGCCGTCATGGGGTAGGTGTGGTAGGCGTAGTAGGAGCGGTTCTCGCTGTCGCTGGTGCTTGAGAACACGAGGTGGTCGCTGTATGACGGTGAGGGGAAGAGCACCTGGAACGACGGCAGCTTCACCGACTTTCCCCATCCGGCGTGGATGCTCAGGTCGCTGACGATGCGCTTGCGGCGGCTCTGCCAGAATATGTATCTGGCATTCACGCGTGGCGAGAGGCTCGACACCGTGCCGTAGCTGGAACCGCTGACGGCTGTGATGTCGTCGCGCAGTCCGGCGGTCAGCTCCAGTGTGCTCAGCTTTGCTGTTGCCACCGAGAGCTTGTCCTCGGCATAGAATGCGATATTGTTCAGTGTGGGCAGCTCGTCGTATCGGTATTCGCGCCACGACGGTGCGTAGCGCATGTCTTCATAGTATGTCCCGCGGCCGTTGTTGCGGCTGCCGCTGTATTGTGCACCGGCGATGATGCGGTTGCGCACCTGGCGCGTGCCGACGGTGAAATGCGAGTTGTGCTGTGCCTTCAGTTTCACGCTCCAGTCGAGCGGTTTCTGGTCGCCGTAGCGTCGCACGTACCAGTAGCCCGTAGGCCCGAGGATGATGTTGGCATCGGGTTCGGCGTCGTAGTCGCGCGCTATGAAATATCCCTGCGAGCGTGTGTGGACGTATGGCTGTGTCGAGGCGCTGTTGGTGTTGTAGTAGCTCTCCGACCGCTTGTCGCTGTAGTTCACCGCTGCCTTCAGCTCAATGTTTGTGAGCCATTTCTTGTTTAGCATCCAGTTCAGGTCGATGTTTCCGCGCAGTGCGTTGTCGCGCACCTTGTCGTAGTCGTCGAGCATCTGGTCGGGGTCGGCCTCCGAGTTATATCCTCCTATGTTGCCAGAGAATCCGAGGTTGAGCGTCAGCGGCCTGTCGCCGCCAACGAGCATGTTCATATAGTGTAGCGAGAGGGTGTTGCGTTGATAGGCTGTGTGCGGCGATGATATGTTTGTGAAGCTCTGGGCGTGTTCGAACGATGCGTTCAGCACTCCTCCGCGGCTGCCGAGGGCGAAGCCTTTGTTGACCGCCACCTGATGGGTGTGCTGATTGATTTTGCCTTCAATGATAAATGGCGACTTTCCCTTTCGTGTCGATACTTTCACCACGCCGTTGCTCAGGTCGCCATACTCCACCGACGGTATGCCTGTGACGATTTCCACGCTCTCGATGTTCGACGACGAGATGTTGCGAGTGCTCGCACCGAGCGTTTCGCCGGTCATGGCGTTGTTGTCGATGCGTACGCCGTCAATCTCTACTGCCGTTCCGAACGATGCATTGCCTTTCTCGCTGCTGCCGCTGCGCAGCGACAGGCGCGAGTCGTCCATTAGTGTGCTGTTCACCGTCTTGCCGCCTGGCAACAGCGACTGCAGGTCGCCGAGATTCAGCATCTGCTGGTTGTCGAGTGTGGTGCGGTCGATGGTGTAGCTTGTGGTGGCTTCGTCGGTCTTGCGCCGTGCTGTGACTACCACCTCGTCGAGCTTCAGATTGTCGGCCTTGATCTTCACGCGCAGATTGGTGACGTCGCGTCGCAGCTCCATTGGCAGCGTGCGCCTGACGTAGCCTAAGCACTGCACGCTGAGCGTGGCTTTGCCTTGCGGCACGTGCTTGATGGTGAACTCGCCATTGCTGTTGGTCACTGCCCACTGCCCACTCTCGGCAAGCAGCACCGAGGCATATTCCACCGCCTTGCCGTTGTCGTTGTCAACGACGATGCCTGCAAGTGTATATGTCTGGCCGTTAGCACTGAGCACAAAGGCTATCATTGCCAAGACCGATGCTATAATCCTTGTCCTTCTCATATCTATAAATAGGCATTCTGTCGCCGGGGAGCGTCGTTTCCTATTTCCGGCTGCAAAATTACAACATTTTTCACGGCCTCGCAATACCTAAATATTGGTAATTAAAGAAAACAAGCCGCCCTGCGTCGAGGCAGACCGGCTTGCTTGTTTGTTTACCCACATAGCGTCCTCACGGATTATGGTGGGGCATGTAACTTTTTTTTATCCCCTCTTCTGTCCTCGCGGATTTCCGGAGGGAACGATTATTAAAAACAATATTTTATATATAA
>CAMOEW010000024.1 GCA_946612625.1 uncultured Prevotella sp. | reverse complement strand
GATATGGCTTTAGGGTAATCTTGTTTGCAAATATCTTAAACAGTTCAAAGGTTTCGTCCGTTGAAACTGGCTTACCAAGATAATATGACTCTATCTTTTCATGCATAATTGTGCCTTGCTCCCGACTTTCCCTTCCTTTTTTATCCCACATTTCCAGAACTTCTTCTTTTGTAATGCCTAATGCATCTGCCTTTTGCTTAGCATGGAGCTCTGAGTCAAACTCAGGAAAGCAGTTCTTTACAAATGTGGTAACGGAATCAAGCGGCGTTCCATCCACAATATATAGATGGTCTGCTTTACGGAAAGAAACGTTACAATCTCTCCAATGTTGATTCCGAATGTTGAAGCGGTATTGTTCTAGTCGTTTTTCCTCGGCTTCACGTCTCTTACGCTCTTCTTCCGCGCGTCTTTTTCTCTCTTCTTCTTCGTGTTTTTTTACTATTTCCTTTATGTATAATTTCCATTGGTTCACTGCTCTCCTATCGATACTATCACGCCTTGTTTGGATAATAGAGTCAAATCTTTTACTATCATAAGATTCTATGGTGGAAATAGAATAAAACCGAGAAGGTAATGATTTGCACTTTATCCATTCTATCGGATAACTTCTTATATACTCTACATATTTTTCTTTAATTGGTTGATCATGTATAGTTTGAAGTCCATTCTGGTTATTAAATAGAAACCACCAAAATCCGTTTTTGTCTTGTTCTAAATGCCGTAGAATTTCGTCCACAAAAGAATCGTATTCATTTTGCAGAACAACCTCTATCTCCTTTTCTCTCGAGGACAACTTCTCGTTAATGACATTGAGAGCTTCTTCGTTCTCTTTAATTTGCAATTTTAGTCTTTGAATAATGTCTGCATTTTCTCTTAATCTTCGCTCTGTTAATTTTTGCTCAGCCAATTCTCGTTCTGGGCTATGATACTTTGGGCGAATGACCACATATTTATTCTGATAAAAAAAGGGCTCAACGTTATCACCATATTCAATTTTATACAGCTCTTTATAAGGCTTTACAAGTATATCTCTTTCTTTCTTGAGAGATCGTATTTGAGAATCAGACTCTATAAATTCTTTCCTATTTCTATATTCTTTCAAGTTTAAGCATTTTGCGCCTCGATTTTGCTGCTCTAAAGTAAGAAATTGTGCAATAGGCATCTTAAAAATTATATTTGAGTATTGATAAATCAATTCCTCATATTGCTTTTTAACGCCAAAATAGTAAGGAATAACTCTGTCAACAACAAATTGTCTCTTATCATTACATATTGGATAATCAATAGCATAATCTGTATTTGCGCAGATACCCTTTAGTTCATCTATTCTATCCAATAAAATCGAGCATTGACGATCAGACAAATAGTTTATACCACAAGAATTACCAAATACCTTATTTTTGTATTGTTGGTATTGTTCAATTGTATAAGGAGAAGTGTTTTTGGCTACAAAAAGGTCTATACCTTGTTTCTTACAAAACATCTCAAACAAGTCGCCATATTCAATGTAGTATCTAACTAATAACTCTTTCCTTGATACTTGTTGAGAATAAATACGTTGTTTATAGCCTTTAAGATTATTCATCTTGCTTAGGAAAAAGGCTTTATCTAAAATACTATTATACCCTAATGAAACATTCCTATACATTAGAGCAAAAGCATTCAAGTCCTCTAGGTAATCACTCAAAAGCAAGGACCAATAATTGTCTTCTACTTGTGATAGTTCATCAAACATCACAATATACGTATCCCACTCTTTGTCCATTTTATAGGCAAAGCCTTCAAGTTCCTTAAAAGTATCTCCATATTTATCGTAATACTTTGAACCGTAATAGTTTGAATCGATCATTTCTATAGATTTTTAGATGAAACCAACAAATCCTTCACATCCACATCAAGATGGTGTGCTATCTCATAAAGCTGTTCCACAGATGGCTGAACCTTGTTTGTCATCCATCTTGAAACAGTTCCAAGATTACGCCCCATCTGTTCAGAGAGCCATGTTCCTGTCTTGTTTTTCTCTGCCAAGACTGACTTAATGCGATTGTAATGCGTATATTCCTTCATTTTTAGTGGAAATCTATTATTTATAGGCGTTTTGTGTGCAAATATAATTAATTTGTTGCAAGAAAGCAAATGTTTTCATATAAATCAACGTAAAATGCTAAAATAGGATGAGGAATCAGGTCTCGTCCTTTCAAAATTGCAATAAGGCTTATTCATTATTATCTGTGTCTTCTCGCTACAGTAGCTATACTCAGATATTTACAACCATTGGGAGCGGTTTCCCTTCCATGCGTCCCTTTGGAGTGTGGAGCAAGGTAGTTTTGGGGTTACGAAAACACCGCTCGGCTTTGCCGCTTTGCTCGTCAAAGAACCTTGCTTCCACTCCAAACAAGGTTTTCCGTGGGTCAACGATTTTAGCGTTAAAATCGTTTCTGTCGCTCACCGATCTGGTCTTATCATTTCTTATCCTTATCTCTATTCACGTAGAACAATACTGAAAATGTGCTTCTGCACATTCGTATTTCCTCGTCTTGCCTTTATTTACGTGCTTTCTGCGTTAATTCTCCAAATTCCGTCTTTTATTACAGACTTTTTGCGTAACATTTGCACAAAAAGAATAAGCCCAACAGAAGAATAGGCGTCGCCCCAAACGACAGCATTTCCGCAAATTCAGAATTCGTGCCGTTCCAAACGACAGCATTTCCGCAAATTCAGAATTCGTGCCGTTCCGAACGACAGCATTTCCGCAAATTCAGGATTCGTGCCGTTCCGAACGACAGCATTTCCACAGTTTTGGAATTCATTTCGACAGCAATTACTGAATATCCAAGAAAAATAGGAGGTAAACGCTAACAAAATGCGTTCACCTCCTAATCGATTTAGGGTATTTCGATTGTGAATTTATTCTGATTTTTCCATCTGAGCCTTGAGGTTTGCAAGAACATCAAGATCGCCGAGAGTGGTAGATGCGGCTACATTCTCAATCTTCGGAGCATCTTCTTTCTTTGCTGCACGCGGAGCCTTCTTTGCTGCGGCACGCTTCTCCTCGCGCTGTGGATCCTCGAAGGTGCGGCTGTGAGAGAGGATGATGCGTTTGCTGTCTTTGTTGAACTCGATTACCTTGAACTCAAGCTCCTCGCCGAGGGCAGCCTGTGAGCCGTCTTCCTTTACAAGGTGCTTCGGAGTGGCAAAGCCCTCAACGTCCTTGTCGAGTGAGATGACAGCACCCTTTTCGAGCATCTCGATAATCTTGCCAGTATGGATAGAGCCAACGGTGTATTTCTCCTCAAATACATCCCAAGGATTGTCCTCAAGCTGCTTGTGTCCGAGAGAGAGACGGCGGTTCTCCTTGTCGATGTCGAGTACGATGACGTCGATTTCTGCTCCCTGCTGTGTAAACTCTGAAGGATGCTTAACCTTCTTTGTCCATGAGAGGTCGCTGATGTGGATGAGTCCGTCAACACCTTCTTCAAGTTCTACGAATACACCGAAGTTGGTGAAGTTGCGAACCTTGGCGGTGTGTTTGCTGCCAACAGGATACTTAACCTCGATAGTCTCCCATGGGTCTTCCTTGAGCTGCTTGATACCAAGGCTCATCTTGCGCTCGTCGCGGTCGAGTGTCAGGATAACAGCCTCTACCTCGTCGCCTACCTTCAGGAACTCCTGAGCAGAGCGCAGATGCTGGCTCCAGGACATCTCGCTTACGTGGATAAGACCTTCTACGCCCGGCTGAATCTCAACGAATGCACCATAGTCGGCAATAACAACAACCTTACCCTTAACGTGGTCGCCAACAGTGAGGTTCTTATCGAGAGCGTCCCATGGATGCGGTGTGAGCTGCTTCAGACCGAGGGCTATGCGGCGCTTCTCGTCGTCGAAGTCGAGGATAACCACATTGATTTTCTGGTCGAGCTCGACAACCTTGTGCGGGTCGTCAACGCGGCCCCATGACAGGTCTGTGATATGGATGAGTCCGTCAACACCGCCAAGGTCAACGAATACACCGTAGCTTGTGATGTTCTTGACTGTTCCCTCAAGAATCTGACCCTTCTCGAGCTTGCCGATGATTTCTTTCTTCTGCTGCTCCAGTTCAGCCTCGATGAGAGCCTTGTGGGAAACAACAACATTGCGGAACTCCTGATTGATCTTCACAATCTTGAATTCCATGGTCTTGCCTACGAACTGGTCGTAGTCGCGTATAGGATGAACGTCGATCTGGCTGCCGGGCAGGAATGCCTCGATGCCGAACACATCAACAATCATACCGCCCTTGGTGCGGCACTTGATGTAGCCCTGAACAATTTCCTCGCTTTCGAGAGCGGCGTTGACGCGCTCCCAGCTCTTGCTCATACGTGCCTTCTTGTGGGAGAGAAGCAGCTGGCCGGTCTTGTCTTCCTGGTTTTCAACATATACCTCAACAATGTCGCCAATCTTGAGGTCGGGGTTGTAGCGGAATTCAGAGGCGGGGATGATACCGTCGCTCTTGTAACCGATGTTGACAACTACTTCCTTCTTGTCAACAGAGATAACCTTACCTTCAACGACCTGATGCTCGCTTACTTTGTTAAGGGTTTCGTCGTAAGCCTTGTCGAGCTCTTCCTTGCTCACACCGGCTGTCGTGCCATTCTCAAACTGTTCCCAGTCGAAGTCCTGTAATGGCTGGACGTTCTTTGTTAGTTCTGACATAAATAATAAATGTTTAAAAAAATAATTAATAAAGTTAGACTTTATGTGAATTGTTTATGCGCGTATGCGCAAATCGGCTGCAAAGGTACTACATTTATTTCAAATTCCCAAATTTTTCATTAGGAAATTTGAATAAAAACGAGGGAACAACATGTCCCCCCGAATTTATATGTGGCGCCCGGGCGGAATATCCCGAGGCATAGTGGATTATTGATGCTGGTCGCGGAGCAGGTCGTTGACAGTCTTCACCGGATTGAACGTGCCGAGCGGAACCTCAACGAAGACGGTATTCCAGTTGCTCATGGCACCATTCCAGAGTCCCGGCAGTTCCAACGCCTTCAGTTCCTTGCCGCCTTTGCTCTTGCTGCTGATGAAACCGGTGGTCTTGTCAACGAAGTCGGGCAGATGGAACGGACGTCCCTGATAGTCCTTCACTGCGCATACGAGGTCAACGGGATTGAAATGTGTGCCTTTGGTGAACATGGCCATATACTCTGCGTTGTTGGTGTCGATCTGGCTGCTCTCCAAAATCTGCAGGCTCACTGTGCCGTCCTGATTGTAGGTGAGGAATGGTCCGCCTCCAGGTTCGCCTACGTTCTTCACAACTCCACAGACGCGCATTGGCCGGTTGAGCTTCGATTTCAGGTATGCAGCATCGGTCTTTCTGCCCTTCGGATTTATGCATAGGCACTTCTCCACAAACTCGGCTATCTCTGCAATCTTGGAATCGTCGCAGCCATTGTCGAGAGCGCGCAGATATTCGAAGGATTTCTTTTGCAGCGTTACGAGCACACCGGCGATGACCTGTTTCCACTCTACGGTCTCTGGCTTCAGACGGTCGGGCACGACATTGTCGATATTCTTGATGAAGATGACATCGGCATCAATCTCGTTGAGATTCTCGATGAGTGCACCGTGGCCTCCCGGACGGAACAGCAGCGAGCCGTCGTCGTTGCGGAAAGGCGTGTTGTCGGTGTTGGCGGCAACGGTATCGGTACTGGGCTTCTGCTCGGAGAAGGTGATGTCATAGTTGATGCCGTATTTCTTGGCAAAGCTGTCGGCTTTCTCTGCCACCTTCTGCTTGAACAGTTCGATGTGTTCGTGAGAAACAGTGAAGTGAACGTGTGCCTGACCGTTGCTGGCGGCGTAGAGCGCACCCTCTACCAGGTGCTCCTCCATCGGAGTGCGTGCTCCATCGGCATATTTGTGGAACAACAGCAGACCCTTGGGCAATTGTCCGTAGTTCATGCCCTTCGGCTCAAGCATGTTTGCCACCACTGCCTTGTAGTTGCCGTCGGCAATCAGTTCGCTGATGCTTTTACCTTCGTTATGCTTGCATGTGGCATCAAGCTCGTCGTAGAATGCAAATTTACTTATATTGTCGAAATATTTCTTCTCGAAATCGGTGGTAGGAACGTCGTAGTCGGCAGTCAGAAATGCGAACATGTTCTTGAACATGCGACTGGCGGCACCCGATGCCGGCACGAACTTAACCACGCGCCTGCCCTCGGCTTTGTATGCGTTCCACGCTTCTACGAACGTCTTGCGCTCTGTTTCGTCGGGAGCTACTATTCCATTGCCGATACTTGCTGCGGCTTCGAGTTTAAGAAAAGGGAAACCAGTCTTGAATTCTTCAAGCTGATTGTTCAGCTGCTCTTCAGAAATACCTTTCTGCGCAAGCTGTCTTAGGTCGTCTTGTGATAACATATTATAGGTATTTTATAGTTTGAATGCAACAAAAGTACAAAATTCCTTTTAAATATCAAGAAAAAAACAGATAAAATTTGTAATTTTGCAGTGAAAAATTTTTTTTATGATGAAGAAGTTTGAATTTACATACGAGGAACTCGCTGAAACGCGCGAATTGCTCCGAAAAATTACAGAGTTGATTGGCGACACGCTGAAGGACGACGATATCCATAAGATATACAACCATATCGTGGAGAGCATCGACCATGGCGAGGTGGAGCGCGACGTGTTCGGTCTCAATCCTGTGTTGTCGGGTCTGCAGACGGCATATATCGTGGCCGACGAGATTGGACTGGGACGCGATGCCGTGATTGCAATATTGCTTAATCCAAGTGTCGAGGGAGGATTCTATAGTATTGACGACGTGAGAGCCGACTTTGGCGACTCCGTGGCTGTGATACTGCACGGGCTGCTGCGCATCCATAATTTATACAAGAAAAACCCGGTGATTGAGAGCGAGAACTTCCGCAATCTGCTACTGTCGTTTGCCGAAGACATGAGGGTGATATTGATCATGATTGCGGCACGCGTGAACGAGATGCGGCAGATACGCGACACCGCGCAGGCTGAGTTGCGGCATAAAGTAGCTGAGGAGGCTGCCTATTTGTATGCACCGCTGGCACATAAGCTCGGACTCTACAAGCTGAAGCAGGAACTGGAGGACCTCTCTCTCAAATATATGGAGCCCGAAGCTTACTATATGATAAAAGAGAGACTGAATGCCACCAAACAGTCGCGCGATGCCTATATCACCCGTTTCATCAAGCCTATAGAAGAGCGGCTGACGGAAGCCGAGCTGAAATTCCATATCAAGGGACGCACCAAGAGCATCCACTCTATCTGGCAGAAAATGAAGAAGCAGAAATGTGGCTTCGAGGGTATCTACGATCTCTTTGCCATCCGCATTATTCTCGAATCGCCAGTGGAGAGGGAGAAGATGCTGTGCTGGCAGACATACTCGATAATCACCGATATGTATCAGCCAAATCCTAAGCGACTGCGCGACTGGCTCAGCGTGCCGAAGAGCAATGGCTACGAGAGCCTGCATACCACCGTTCTCGGACCGGAGCATAAGTGGGTGGAGGTGCAGATACGCACCGAGCGCATGGACGAGATTGCCGAGCGGGGCGTGGCTGCCCACTGGCGGTACAAGGGAATAAAGGGCGAGACGGGTCTCGATGAATGGCTGTCGAACATACGCAGCATTCTCGAAGCCGGCGACGACTTGCAGGTGATGGACCAGTTCAAGATGGACCTGTATGAAGACGAGGTGTTTGTGTTTACTCCACGGGGCGACCTGTACAAGTTTCCGAAGGGAGCCACCGTGCTTGACTTCGCCTATCACATACACTCGAATATCGGCAACCGCTGTACCGGTGCCCGTATCAATGACAGGGTGGTTACGTTCCGTGAGGAGCTGAAGAGCGGCGACCAGGTGGAGATTATCACGTCGAACAGCCAGAAGCCCAAGCGCGACTGGCTGAACATCGTGAAGACAAGCCGTGCCAAGAGCAAGATACGTTTGGCATTGAAAGAGACTCAGATTAAAGAGGGGCTGTTTGCCAAGGAAATGCTGGAGCGGAAATTCAAGAACAGGAAGATAGAAATGGAGGAATCCGTAATGGCCCATGTGGTCAAGAAACTCGGATTCAAGGAGGTTAGCGACTTCTACAAACAGATAGCCGACGGCGTACTGGACGTGAACACCGTAATCGACACTTACGTCGAAACGAAGAATCCTACGGTAAGTGTCGAGGTGAGAAGTGCGGAGGCATTCAAACTTGAAAATCAGCCATCGCTGCTGCCACGTGAGGGTGACGACGTGCTGGTAATCGACCGTAACCTGAAGGGTATCGACTATCAGCTGGCACGTTGCTGCAATCCCATCTATGGCGACAATGTGTTTGGATTTGTTACCATCAGTGGCGGAATAAAGATTCACCGCTGCGACTGCCCAAACGCTCCGGAACTGCGCAAGCGCTTCGGCTACCGTATAGTGAAGGCGAAATGGAGCGGAAAGGGGTCTTCGACATACGACATCACACTGCGCGTGATTGGCAACGACGACATTGGCATTGTCAATAACCTTACGAGCATAATCTCGAAAGACGAGAAACTTGTCCTGCGCAATATCAATATCGACAGCCACGACGGACTGTTCCGTGGCAACCTTACGGTGATGCTCGACGACACATCGCGCCTTGAGACACTGATAAAGAAGCTGCGCACGGTGAAGGGCGTGAAAGCAGTGGAGAGAGTTTAACGGCGCAAATAGGGATTCATCGACATTTCGTCGGCCATCAGGGTAGAAGGGCCGTGGCCCGGCCAGACGGTGGTTGGGGGGGCGAGTGTCGTTGAGAGCAGGTTCAGGCTTTGTTGCATATGAGCCCAGTTGCTGTAGGGGAAGTCGGTGCGTCCTATGCTCATGCGGAACAGCGTGTCGCCGCTGAATGCCACCTGCTCCTCTTTACAATAGAACACCACTCCGCCCGGAGAATGACCTGGCGTGGGAATTACGCTGAAGTTGTGACTGCCAAAGCTCACGGTGTCGCCTCCGCTGATATAGGGACCGATGGGTGGTACGTTGATATGAGGGTTCACTCCGAGGAATTCCTCAGACTGCTCGTTGATTGTAGCAACGAGAAACTCGTCGGCAGCGTTTATCTCAAGCTTCGTTCCGAACTCATTGTATATGGTGTCTATCCCGAAATTATGGTCGAGATGACCGTGGGTGGCAAGCAAATGCGTAAGTGTCAGACCGTTGTCTCGGATGTAACTGACTATCGATTTGCGCTCCTCGGGGTAGAAGGCTCCACAATCGATAATCACGCATTCTTTTGTTTCGTCGCTTACAACATAACAGTTCTCCTGTATCATGTTGCATACAAACTTCTCAATCTGTAGCATAGTTTTTTTACAATGGTAAATAGATAAGATGTTTCTCCTTGAACCACTCCTCTTCGAACCACGATGAAAGTTCCTGAACTTCAACGATTTTCTTGAACGGCTGAGTCTCGGACTGCACGTCGCCTCCCTTCAGGCAGAGGATGCCGTTGCCGAGAGCATTGTGCTGCACGGGAGATATGTTCTTCTTCACAAGTTTTGCAAGGTCGGGTAGGGGCATTACGGCGCGGCTCACGACGAAGTCGAACTTGCCTTTCTCGTCTTCGCCGCGCAAGTGTTCGGCTACGCAATTTTCTAAACCGATAGCATTAATAACCTCTTGTGCTACATGTATTTTCTTTCCTGTTCCGTCAATAAGCTTGAAGCGGCATTCCGGAAACAGAATGGCAAGTGGAATACCAGGGAAGCCGCCACCGCAGCCCAGGTCGAGAATGCTCGTTCCGGAGCGGAAGCTGACGGCCTTGGCTATTGACATCGAGTGGAGTACGTGATGTTCGTAGATATTGTCGATGTCCTGGCGTGAAATGACGTTTATCTTAGCGTTCCATTCATGATAAAGGTCGTAGAGCATTCCGATCTGCTTAATCTGACGGTCGGTAAGGCTGGTGAAATATTTTGTTATAATGTCCATGTAATTATTTCTTATAGTCTTTTTCTGTGAATAACACACTGAGCCGACAACGTTTCTTCTCCTTGTCAGAGTAATATACGTAGCTGAAGTTGTAGCCTTCGGCCTTGTATGCCCTCATATTGGTGGTGTTCTTGAGGTCATTGCGCAGCTTGGCTGTGAAACTGTCGCGTCCGGCGTCGATTACTTCCTGGTTGTCTAAATCGCCGAGGAGAGTGTAGTGATATGTGATGGTATGACTGCTCCTGTCGAATGTCATGCTATCAATGCGTAGGGATTGGTCGAGCGACGTGGGACACTTCTTTTCGGTGTATTCTCTGCACTCGCGCTCGCATTGGTCTTCAAGCGACTCCTGACAGGCGGTCAGAATACACATCGACAATGTTAAAACAATAATCTTTTTCACTTTTTTATTTTTTTATTTCCAACGCAGGAAGCATCGGCTCCTGTTGTTTTCAATCGGTACTCTGCTGCCTCAAGGTCGGCAGGAGTGTCAATACCGATGGTCTCAAGCTCGGTGATGCCAACCTTTATTCTGTAGCCGTTCTGCAGCCAGCGCAGTTGTTCCAGACTCTCGGCTATCTCGAGCGTACTCTGCGGCAAACGCGTAATCTCGTGGAGCACCTGTCGGCGGTAGGCATACAGTCCTATGTGCTTGAGAAACGGAAATTCAGACGGCCACTGCTGTCGTTCACTTCCCCTGACAAACGGAATTACGCTGCGGCTGAAATACATGGCATAGCCGTTGTTGTCGATGACAATCTTCGGAGAGTTGGGATTTTCTATTGCTTGAAGGTCGGCAAATGTGCGACCGAAAGGCTTGCCGAGTGTGGCAATCTGCGTGGACTCGTCATCGAAGCAGCGGCATATGGTCTCAATCTGTGAGCGGTGAATGAACGGCTCGTCGCCTTGAATATTGATAATAACGTCGTGGCAACTGCCTATTTTACCTACGGCCTCTTCTATGCGGTCGGTGCCGCTCTTGTGTTCGGTCGAGGTCATGACGGCTTTGCCGCCGAAAGCTCTGACGGCATCGTATATGCGTTGGTCGTCGGTGGCAACGTATGCCTCGCCTATCACTTCGGCGGCCTTCTCGTACACTCTCTGTACTACGTATTTTCCTCCGAGAACTGCCAGAGGCTTGCCGGGAAAACGTGTTGACGCATATCGCGCCGGGATAATAGCAATAAACTTCATATTGTAGTCGTTTTGAGCAGCAAAGGTACAAAAGTTTATCGAGATTAACGAGTTTTTGCCAAAGAAAACATAATTTGATGATGTTTTTTTGCATAGCTGATGTTTTTTTTGTATCTTTGCATCCGTTTTTAAAGAATATTCAAAAAACATTGCAATGAACATATCTTATAAATGGCTTAAGGAGTACGTTGATTTCGACCTTACCGCGCAGCAGGTGTGCGACGCCCTTACATCTACAGGTCTTGAAGTCGATGCACTCGAAGAAGTACAGAGTATCAAGGGAGGGTTGAAGGGCCTATATGTAGGCAAGGTGCTGACATGTGAGCCTCATCCCGACAGTGACCATCTCCATGTAACCACCGTTGACCTCGGTCGTGAAACTCCTTCGCAGATTGTATGCGGAGCCCCCAATGTGGCTGCTGGGCAGAAAGTAATCGTAGCCGACCTGGGCTGTGTGCTCTACGACGGCGACAAGGAATTTCATATTAAGAAGTCGAAGCTCCGTGGCGTAGAGTCGTGCGGCATGATTTGTGCAGAAGACGAGATTGGTGTGGGCACCGACCACAGTGGAATCATCGTCTTGCCCGACGATGCTGTGGTGGGAACGCCGGCAGCAGAGTATTATAATCTGGAGAGCGACTGGCTCATCGAGGTGGACATCACTGCCAACCGAGCTGACGGACTGTCGCACTGGGGAGTGGCACGCGACCTTTATGCCTGGATGAAGAGCAATGGCTATGAGACGCAGCTTCATCGTCCGACGGTTGATAACTTCGCTGTAGATAACCACGACCTGCCCATAGAGGTGGAGATAGAAAACACGGAGGCCTGCAAGCGCTACGCATGTCTCAGCATCACCGGATGCGACGTGAAAGAGTCGCCAGAGTGGTTGCAGAACAAGCTGCGCACTATAGGTCTGCGCCCCATCAACAATATTGTGGATATCACCAACTATGTGATGATGGCCTACGGTCAGCCCATGCATTGTTTTGATGCAGACATGGTGAAGGGCAACAAGATTGTGGTACGCACCCAGCCAGAAGGTACAAAATTCGTAACACTTGACGGTGAGGAGCATATCCTCGGTTGTCACGACTTGAGCATCTGCAATGCAGAAGAGCCGATGTGTATCGCTGGAATCTTCGGAGGCAAAGGTAGTGGCACGTATGAAACGACACGTAATGTCGTTCTTGAGAGTGCTTACTTCCATCCCACATGGATTCGCAAGAGTGCCCGTCGTCACGGTCTCTCCACTGATGCCTCGTTCCGCTTTGAGCGTGGTATCGACCCCAACGGGGTAATCTATGCACTGAAGCAGGCTGCAATACTTTGCAAGGAGTTGGCTGGTGGAAAAGTGTCGATGGATATCTGTGACGTATATCCAGAGCCTATTGCTAATCCGAGGGTAAAACTCGATTATTCATATGTCAGTCAGCTCATAGGTAAGGAAATACCTCACGATACTATTAAAAGCATCTGCGAGAGTCTGGAGATGCGTGTTATTGCCGAGAGCGATAAGAGTATTGAACTTGAGATTCCTGCATATCGTGTTGACGTACAGCGTCCGTGCGACGTGGTAGAAGACATACTGCGAATATACGGATATAATAATGTAGAGATACCGACACAGTTGAAGTCGTCGCTCGTAATAAAAGGAGAGGAAGATCAGAAGCAGAAATTTGCCAATCTCGTAAGCGAGCAGCTCGTGGGATGCGGTTTTAATGAGATTCTGAACAACTCGCTTACCAAGGGAGCTTACTATGCTGAGCATAATGCTTATCCGGCAGAAAACTGCGTCAGAATTATGAATCCGCTGTCAAGTGACCTGAACGTGATGCGCCAGACTCTGCTCTTTGGCGGTCTTGAGAGCATTGCACATAATGCCAATCGCAAGAATGCCAACCTCCGATTCTTTGAGTTCGGAAATGTGTATCATTTCGCGCCCGAGAAGCAGAATGCCGACAATCCGATGCTGGCTTACAGTGAAGACCATCATGCCGCATTATGGATTACCGGCCGTAGTGTTGAGGGGTCGTGGGCTCATCCCGATGAAGACAGCAACTTCTATCAGCTGGCAGCCTACGTTGGGAATATATTCCGCCGCATTGGACTGACAGAAGGAATGACTGTTCGAAAGAAGAGCAGCAACGACATCTTCGCCGATGGCATAGCTATAGAGAATCGTGGAGGAAAGCTGCTCGCTGAGATGGGAGTGCTGAGCAAGAAGGTACAGAAGGCATTCGACATTAGCAACACCGTCTTTTATGCCGAGCTTGACTGGACAGCTCTGATGAAGGCTGTGCGAAAGCAAAAGGTAGAGTTTACTGAGATAAGCAAGTATCCTGCCGTAAGCCGCGACCTTGCGCTGCTGCTCGACAAGAGTATAGAGTTCGCTCAGATTGAGCAGATTGCACGTCAAAGTGAGAAGCGTCTGCTCAGACAGGTGGAACTCTTCGACGTATATGAAGGCAAGAACCTGCCTGAGGGAAAAAAGAGCTATGCCGTGAACTTCATTCTTCAGGACCCTGACAAGACGTTGAACGACAAGGCTATCGAGGCTGTAATGAACAAGATTATCCAGAATTTGAAGAAACAGCTCGGAGCTGAGCTGAGATAATAAATAGACAAATAGAGTAAATTATAAAATAGTAGAATATATTTATGGGAAGAGCATTTGAATATCGCAAGGCAGCCAAGCTGAAGCGATGGGGCCACATGGCCAAGACGTTTACAAAGATTGGAAAGCAGATTGCCATTGCCGTAAAGGCTGGAGGCCCGGAACCGGATATGAATCCGGCTCTGCGTGCCATCATTGCCAATGCCAAGCGCGAGAACATGCCGAAAGACAATATCGAGCGTGCCATCAAAAACGCAATGGGAAAAGATCAGAGTGATTACAAGGAAGTGACATATGAGGGATATGGTCCCCACGGAATAGCCATCTTTGTCGATACACTTACTGACAATACCACACGTACAGTAGGCGACGTGCGTTCGGTGTTCAACAAGTTCAATGGTAATCTTGGAACACAGGGGTCATTGTCGTTCCTGTTCGACCACAAGGCCGTGTTCACGTTCAAGAAAAAGGACGGTTTGGATATGGATGAGTTGATACTCGACCTTATCGACTACGGAGTTGACGATGAGTTCGACGAGGATGATGAGGCTGGCGAAATCACAATCTATGCCGACCCGAAGAGTTTCGGCGAGTTGCAGAAGCATCTTGAGGGTGAAGGTTTCGAGGTGACGGGAGCTGAATTCACACGTATTCCTAATGACCTGAAAGATGTCACTGCCGAGGAGCGTGAGACCATCGACAAGATGATAGAGAAGCTTGAGGATTTTGACGATGTACAGACCGTATATACGAACATGAAGCCGGAGGAAAGCGCAGAGTAAAACTTGAAATGATTTGAAATACAAGATACATATTTTATTATTGTTGGCCGTTGTGCCCCTTGCATTATCTGCCCAGAAAGTTACTCTCGGCTCATGTATGACAAGGGACGGCGGCGAATATAAGGGTGAGATGACTGCCGGAAAACCTAATGGCAAGGGCAGGACGACATACCAGAATGGCAACGTGTATGAAGGCGAATACGCCAAAGGACGTCGCCAAGGTAATGGTACGTTCCTGTTCGCCGACGGTGAGAAGTACGTTGGACAATGGTTTCAGGACCAACAGCACGGCAAGGGCACCTACTATTTCTCTAATAACAACCGATATGATGGTCTATGGTATCGTGACTATCAGCAGGGACACGGCGTGATGTACTACTACAATGGTGATCGCTACGACGGCGAATGGAAGCAGGACAAGCGTTCCGGGAAGGGAGTATATACATTTGCTGCCGGTGCATACTACAAGGGCGACTGGCTTGACGACAAGAAGAGCGGTCGTGGTTTTTTCGACTGGGGTGACGGCTCGACATACGACGGACAGTGGAAAGACAACCAACGGTCAGGTCGAGGTACGTATATATATGCCGACGGCGACATATATATCGGTCAGTGGAAAAATGACATCCAGGATGGACGTGGAATATACAAGTTCAAGAACGGCGACCAGTATGAGGGCGACTATGTGAAGGGAGAGCGCACCGGTAACGGTATCTTTGTTTTTGCTAACGGCGACAAATATATTGGTCAGTTCTTTGAGGGAATGAAACAAGGCACTGGTACTGTAGTATGGAAGAATGGCAACACTTATACCGGCGAATGGAAACAGGACAAACCTAACGGACGTGGCAAGCTGACGATGAAGAGCGGCGACGTGTATGAGGGCCAGTTCCTCAACGGCAATATCCATGGCATGGGAATAGCACGCTATGCCGATGGGTGGAAGTTCAAGGGCAATTTCGTCAATGGTAAGCGCAACGGTGCTGCCATTGAAGAGGATAAGGACGGCAACCGTTTTGAAGGTTCCTACCTTGATGACCGCCGCGACGGAAAATTCGTCGAGAAAGACCGCAACGGCAATATCACCGCACAGGGTACATATATAAGAGGGCGCAGGCAGGTGGACAGGTAAGAATAAGAGCCTGAGTTTCTGCGTCGGAAAATAGATATTCATTATTTTAAAACTAAAACGATAAGGCTATGGTAATTGACAAACTTGACAATCTGAGTAAGTACGTGGCACTGAATCCTCTCTTTGCCGACGTAGTGGAATTTCTGAAGACTAACGATCTCAATGCCCTTGAAGAAGGCAAGCACTTTATCAAGGACAAAGACCTGTTTGTGAACATCACAACCGCCAAGGGACGTGCTAAGGAGGCTGCAACGATAGAAACGCACATTAATATGATTGACATCCAGATTCCCCTAAGCTGCGACGAGACCTTCGGCTACACCCCTCTGTGCGATCTTCCTACGACATTCGAATACAATGCCGAGAAGGACATCACCAAATACGGCACCACACTCGCCCAGACCTATGTCACACTCAAGCCGATGCAGATGGGAATATTCTTCCCGCAAGACGGACATGCTCCCTGCATCTCTGAGAACGAAGGCATCAAGAAGGCGATATTCAAGGTGCGCTGTCGCTAATGTGTAATAGATAATGTATAATTGAAGAATATGGCAACGGCAAAGAAAACTGCTGCAACGGCAAAGAAAGCTGCCCCAGCAAAGAAGGTATCAGCAAAGAAAACGGCTCCAAAGAAAATAGAAGAGCCACAGCATATAGGATTAGTGAGAAACGACGGATGGCTTGAGCCGTTCGAAGATGCTATCAGAGGACGTCACGACCATGCCGTATGGAAACTCAACCAACTCACTCACAACGGTCGCGAGAAACTGTCCGACTTTGCTACGGGTCATCTATATTTCGGACTTCATAAGACTGCTAAGGGATGGGTATTCCGTGAGTGGGCTCCAAATGCCACCGAGATATACCTCATTGGCGACTTCAATGGATGGAAGGAAAGCGAGAAATACAAGTGTAAGCGTATTCAAGGTACCGGTAACTGGGAGTTGAAACTATCGGAGAAAGCCATGAAACACGGAGACCTATACAAAATGAAGGTGCGCTGGAATGGAGGCGAGGGTGAGCGCATACCGGCATGGTGCAGACGCGTGGTGCAGGACGACCAGACAAAAGTGTTCTCTGCACAGGTCTGGAATCCCGAGAAACCATACACCTTCAAGAAGAAAAATTTCAAGCCTTCGAAGAATCCGCTGCTCATATACGAGTGCCACGTGGGAATGGGACAGGATGCAGAGAAAGTGGGCACATACAAGGAGTTTACCGAGAATGTGCTTCCGCGAGTAAAAGACGATGGTTACAATGCCATTCAGGTGATGGCAATCCAGGAGCATCCCTACTACGGTTCGTTCGGATATCATGTCAGTTCGTTTTTTGCTCCGTCGAGCCGCTTCGGCACCCCAGAAGACCTGAAAGAGATGATTGACACCGCTCACAAGATGGGAATTGCTGTTATCATGGACATAGTACACTCACATGCTGTAAAGAATGAGGTAGAGGGTTTGGGAAATCTCTGCGGTGATCCCAACCAGTTCTTCTATCCCGGCGACCGTCATGAGCATCCGGCATGGGACTCGCTCTGCTTCGACTATGGAAAAGACGATGTCATACATTTCCTGCTCTCCAACTGTAAATACTGGCTTGAGGAGTTTCGGTTTGACGGATTCCGTTTCGACGGTGTCACTTCAATGCTCTACTATAGTCACGGACTGGGTGAGGCCTTCGGCGGCTATGGCGACTATTTCAACGGTCATGAAGACGATAATGCAATATGCTACCTCACGCTGGCCAACTGTCTTATTCACGAAGTAAATCCGCAGGCCATAACTATCGCCGAGGAAGTGAGCGGAATGCCAGGGCTGGCAGCGAAGTTCGAGGACGGCGGCTACGGCTTCGATTACCGCATGGCCATGAATATCCCCGATTATTGGATTAAGACCATCAAGGAGGTGCGCGACGAAGACTTGAAACCCAGCAGTATTTTCTGGGAGGTAAAAAACCGACGTCCGGACGAGAAGACCATCTCGTATTGCGAGAGCCACGACCAGGCACTCGTAGGAGACAAAACCATAATCTTCCGACTTATCGATGCCGACATGTACTGGCATTTCAAGAAGGGACTTGAGAATGACATGGTTAATCGCGGCATTGCCCTTCACAAGATGATACGTCTTGTGACGGCAGGAGCCATCAATGGCGGCTATCTGAACTTCATGGGCAATGAGTTTGGCCATCCCGAATGGATCGACTTCCCACGCGAGGGCAACGGATGGAGCTACAAGTATGCCCGTCGTCAGTGGAACCTTGTTGACAACCATGAACTTTGCTATCATTGGCTTGGCGACTTCGACAAGAAGATGCTCGAAGTGATTAAGAGTGTGCGCAATTTCCAGAACACTCCTGTTCAGGAGATATGGCACAACGATGGCGATCAGGTGCTGGCATATATGCGCGGAGATCTTGTATTCGTGTTCAATTTCGCACCATTCCGCTCGTTCACCGACTATGGTTTCCTTGTACCTAACGGAACTTACCACGTTGTACTCAACACCGATGCGAAAGAGTTCGGCGGCAACGGCCTGGCTGACGATAGCGTAGAGCATATAACCAATTTCGATCCCCTCTATGAGAAAGATAAGAAAGGATGGCTAAAGCTCTATATCCCTGCACGCTCTGCTGTTGTCCTTAAATTGAAGAAAACTAAATGATAGGCATAGACAGCAACCATAAGAAGTATAGCACCACCGTCGTACGGGCGGTGTGTGCTATTGTTTTTTGTGTGTTCTCTTTCTGCTACCTTTATTTCTATCAGTCGGGAGTGCTGTCTGTGGCGCAGCATGTTCTCAGTGGCGGTCAGACATATTATAGCCCGTTCTTCGGTGCTATGCTCATGACTATTGTTTTGCAGGCAATCCAGCTTGTTATATTTGCTGTTGTAAGACTGGCAGGGCGTACACATGCTTTGACATATCTTCCGTCGCTGACAATTCTGGCTTTTGTCACCGATATTAATTCCGATATCGACCATAATTTCTCGATAGGAGCGTGGTGGTGGGTATTTCCGGTGGTTATGGTGCTGTGGGTGGTAGTCATTTATTTTGCAAAAGGTCTTAATCCCTTCGAGAAAAAAGATTACCGTGCGAGCCTCTTCTCGCGTACGATATTCATCAACCTCGTGCTTCTTTCGGCAATGTTCATCGCAGTGGGGACAATAGGTAATTCACAACCGCAGTTCCATTATCGTGCCAAGGCTGAGCTGGCTTTGATGGATGGTGATTTTCATAAGGCTTTACGTTATGGCAACTCTTCGCTCGACACCGACTCGTCGCTCACGATGGTGAGGGCGTATGCCCTCTCACGTACGCATCTGTTGGGCGATAAACTCTTTAGTTTTCCCGTAAGCGGAACAAGCAACACTCTCGTACCATCTGTAGGCAATTGTCGTTTCCTTTTGTATAGCAACGACAGCGTATATCGTCATCTTGGAGCCAAACCCCTGCCTGGACTTCGCGGCGTACCATACTTGAAGGCTCTGCTGCGGTCGGGTCAGGCCACGGATGCTGTTGCCGACTATCTTCTGTGCAGCTATCTTGTTGACCGAAACCTCGATGGGTTCATAAGCACACTTCGTGCTGTTGATAGTGTCTTCGCTCATTCGCCAGAAGACGCGGCGAAGCATCTGCCGCGCCACTATCGTGAGGCTCTCGTACTGTATAATCACATACGTAGCGACCGAAATGTCAACTATCGCGATGCAGTGATTGAGGCTGACTATGCCGACATGCAGTCCCTTGAGAGTCAATATGCAGACAGGCGCGAGCGTCAGCTTGCCGTGTTTATGCAGTTCTCGCAAACATATTGGTACTATTATGAGTATATTAAAGATTAGAAGCCGACAACTTGATGCGCTGGAAGCATTAATGCCGAGTTAAAGGTTAAAAAATGTGATTTTACGTTATTTCTTTATTCTCGATTCTTCATTTTTAATAAAAATGAGTACCTTTGCAGCCGCAAACTTGAAAAGAGTTCTTTTAAAGCCGATATGGCTCAGTTGGTAGAGCAACGCATTCGTAATGCGTGGGTCCCCGGTTCGAGTCCGGGTATCGGCTCTTTTCGTAAATAATAAGATTTTTCTTAAAGGCGGTAGTAGCTCAGTTGGCAGAGCACTAGCTTCCCAAGCTGGGGGTCGCGGGTTCGAGCCCCGTTTACCGCTCTTCCTTCCATTAGTTTTCGACAATGAAATGGTGAAAAATGGTGTCGGAGCATCGAAATGGTATATAGGCCAACTTCTCGTTGTAAAAAAACAAGCCGCAGGACGTGAATCCTGCGGCTTTCGTTTCCTGAAATTTAGTTCGTAGGCTAAATTACTCGGCAACAGTGCTGTCAGCAGCAGTGCTGTCAGCAGCAGCAGCTGTAGTGTCGATAGCAGCGCTGTCAACAGTTGCAACAGAGTCAGAGTCAACTGCCTCAGCCTGAGCTGTCTTGTTACCACATGATGCGAATGAAATAGCTGCTACAGCTACGAACATAAATACTAACTTTTTCATTTTCTTTGCTTTTTTAAATCTGTAAAACTATGTTGTTTATTAAAACGCTGCAAAGGTACGCATTTTTTTAATACGACGTATCTTTTTTTTTGTTTTTTTTTAGGACTAAACTGTAACTTTTCTGCAAAAACCTGATAATCAGAAGAATAGAAAATGTTAAAAAACGTGTATTATTTCCACTTATCTGAATTTCCGTTAATATTTTGGATTATTGGCGGAATATTATTAATTTTGCCGTCTGAAAAACAATACATTATTATATAAATATGATAGACAGTTCTGCTTTTCAGGGAAAGAAGGCGTCATATTATACTCTGGGTTGCAAACTCAATTTTTCTGAGACCTCGACGTTTGGCGAAATGCTTCGGCGTATGGGTGTAACGACTGCCGCCAAAGGTGAGCGCGCTGACCTGTGCCTGATTAATACATGCTCGGTGACAGATGTTGCCGACCATAAGTGCCGTCAGGCCATCCATCGCATGGTGAGAGAAAACCCTGGAGCCTTTGTTGTAGTTACAGGATGCTACGCCCAGCTCTCAGCCGAGACGGTGAGCAGGATAGATGGTGTTGACCTTGTACTTGGTTCCGATGAGAAGGCCAATCTGCTTCAGTTCCTTTCAGATGCATGGAGCGGCGCGACGAAAGAGAAGACATTCACCCGTAGGACGAAGGACATTACGAGCTTTGCGCCGAGCTGTTCGCGCGGCAACCGCACCCGTTATTTCTTGAAAGTGCAGGACGGGTGCGACTATTTCTGTACTTATTGTACGATTCCGTACGCTCGTGGATTCAGTCGCAATCCCACCATCAGTTCACTTGTTGCCCAAGCACGCAGTGCAGCTGCCGACGGTGGTAAGGAGATAGTGCTCACAGGCGTGAACATAGGCGACTTCGGCAAAACCACCAGCGAGACCTTTCTCGACCTTGTGAGGGCACTCGACGATGTGGAGGGAATACAGCGCTATCGCATCAGCTCGATGGAACCCGATTTGCTCGGCGACGAGCTGATAGAGTGGGTGGCGCGTAGCCGTGCCTTTATGCCCCATTACCATATCCCGCTTCAGAGTGGCAGCGACACCGTGCTGAAGTTGATGCACCGCCATTACGACAGTGCTCTGTTTGCCGATAAAATCCAGCATATAAAGGCTGTGTCGCCAGAAGCATTCATCGGTGTGGACGTTATGGTGGGCTGCCGTGGCGAGACTCCCGAATGTTTTGAAGAGACATACAGCTTTCTCAGTGGGCTGGACGTTTCGCAGCTGCATGTCTTTCCTTATTCCGAGCGTCCCGGGACATCGGCACTTAACATTCCATACGTTGTAGGCGACCGTGACAAGAAAGAACGTAGCCGACGGCTGTTGGAACTGTCGGACGAAAAGACCCACAAATTCTATTCCGCGCATATCGGAAGCTGTGCAGAGGTGCTCTTTGAAAAGGCACCGCGAGGAAAAGCTATGCATGGTTTCACCCGCAACTATGTGCGCGTGGAGCTGTCGCCGTCGGAAGCTCGTGAAGAATACGACAACAGAATTATGAATGTGATGCTTGGCGGATTCAGCCATGACATGACGTCACTGAAAATAGCAAAACTATTACATCAATGAAAAAAGTAGCGATTGTAATATTGAATTGGAATGGAGCAACGATGATGCGGCAGTACCTGCCGACGGTGTTACAATATTCAGAAGATGAGGCCGACGTGTATGTAGCCGACAATGCCTCTACCGACGACTCCTTGTCGATGCTGAGAATCGAATTCCCGGATGTAAGAACCATTGTGCTCGAAAAAAACTGGGGTTTTGCCGAGGGTTACAACAAGGCATTGGGGCATATCGATGCCGAATACTTTATGTTGCTCAACTCCGACATAGAAGTGACTCCACACTGGCTACAGCCCTTGATTAATTTTATGGACACACATCCTGAGGCAGCGGCATGTCAGCCCAAGCTCCTCTCCATTTGTGAGCGCAATCGCTTTGAGTATGCCGGGGCGAGTGGAGGAATGCTCGACCGCTTCGGCTATCCCTTCTGCCGTGGCAGGATATTCGAAAATGTGGAAAATGATGATGGTCAGTACGACAACACTGCAGAAGTGCTATGGGCAACAGGAGCCGCGCTTATGATACGTAGTCGCGACTATCGTGATGTGGGAGGTCTCGACGGACGTTTTTTTGCCCATAACGAAGAGATCGACCTATGCTGGCGGCTTACAATCCGTGGGCGGAAGGTGTTCTGTGTACCTGCAAGTAAGGTGTTTCATGTGGGGGGAGGCACACTGCCCAAGAGCAATCCGATGAAGACCTTCCTCAACTTCCGCAACAATCTGACGATGCTATATAAATGTCTGCCTGATGAAGAATTGCATTACGTGATGTTCTGGCGGCGGCTGCTCGACTGGCTTGCAGCGGTGGAGATGCTCATTTTGAAGCGAAACGTAGGCGACTTCAAGGCTGTGATACGTGCACGCAGGGCATTTAATGCCTGGAAGAGTGATTTCGACAATGACAGGTGTGACATACAGCAGAGCCGTATCGCAGCCTCTCATGACGGGAGAAAACCCTTTTCGCTGCTCTGGCAGTACTATGTGAGAGGGCGTAAGCGATATAACCAATTGCCTTGACGTTAAAAAAATGCTAATAAGTTTGGCAGAATCGCGATAAATAGCTATCTTTGCGTTCTAAATTCACTGATATTATAACGAATACAACCTTTACGGAATGACTATTATTGTCGTAACAATGCTCGTTGTTGGCTATTTGCTCATAGCCACAGGTCATATAACGGGAGTGAACAAAGCTGCAATAGCGATGTTCGTTGGTACCATCGGTTGGGTTGTTTATATCATCTGGGGAGCCGACTTCGTGGGCGGTCTTCACGCAACCGACTATCTTGAATACTTAGCGGGTGCAGAAGCAAACAGCGACACCGTGAAATACTTCATCCGCGACAACGTGTTCATCAAATACGTAGGACGTGCTGCCGCCGTGGTGATGTTTTTGCTCGCTACGATGTCAATAGTAGAGATACTGAACAACAACGGCTGTTTCGACTTTATAAAAGAATGGGCTACAACGCGTAAAACGGTGAAGTTCGTCTGGATAATCACATTATGCACCTTTGTAGTTTCGGCAAATCTCGACAACCTAACCACAACTACGATGATGCTTGTTATCATGCACTCCATTCTCCAGAATCGTCGGCAGAGGATGCTCATAGGCACGGCCATTGTGCTGGCAGCCAATTGTGGGGGATGCTTTACGGTGATTGGTGATCCGATAGGGCTGATACTTTGGGAAGACGGTGCTATCAGTGCATCCCGATTCAGTGCATATATGTTTGTTCCTGCATTGGTAGCATGGGTGGTTCCGACATTGTTGATAGCCAAAGAGTTACCAGATCGTCTTGACGTAGAACTGCAAATGTCGGCATATCGCGGTGACGATACTAACCTGAATCGGTGGCAGCGCTTCGTGATGCTTATCGTGGGAATAGGCGGACTGTGGTTTATACCGACTTTCCACAATATCACAAAACTGTCGCCATTTCTCGGGGCACTCTGCGTGCTGTCGGTGTTGTGGGTAGTCAATGAGGCGTTCAACCGCAAACTCATGGATGCTGACCAGATGGCACAGCGGCGATTTCCGCGTGCACTGCAGTACGGCGCCATTCAGCAACTGCTCTTTGTCATGGGCATCATGCTTGGTATGGGAGTGATGCTTGAGACAGGTGTGTTCGGCGATATTGCCGGATGGCTTGACACCAATGTGCATAATATCTGGGTTTTCGGAATATTCTCGGGAGTGTTGAGCAGCATCGTGGATACGTTCACTATTGCTATCAGCGATATTTCGCTCTATCACGTTGTTACGTCGGCAGAGGCAGCGACATGTAGTGATAAAGCATACGCCATGAACTTCGTTGCCAACGGCGACTACTGGAAGGTGATTTCCTTCTGTACGGCTGTAGGTGGATGCCTGCTTAGCGTTGGCAGTACGAGCGGTTTGGCGTTGATGCGTATGGAGCATATTCGCTTCGGGTGGTATCTGAAGAATATTTCATGGAAAGTACTCTGCGGATGGCTTGCCGGACTTGTAATTCTGTTTGTTGAACTATATATAATATAGGTGAATGATATAAAAATACCTTAAAAATGCTGATTTTCGGAAAAAAAATATCGAAATGCATTGTTAATCGGAATTTTATTGTTATTTTTGCGGTCAAAGTTACTAAAACAAGAAACATTTAAATAAATAAAGCTTATGTCACAGATTATTGGTCACATTTCTCAGATTATCGGTCCTGTTATCGACGTGTATTTCGATACCGAGGGCATGGATGCAGAGAAAGTGTTGCCGAAAATCCACGAGGCTCTGACGGTGAAGCGTCCTAACGGCACCAATCTTGTCGTTGAGGTGCAACAGCATATCGGTGAGGACACCGTGCGTTGCGTTGCCATGGACAATACTGACGGACTGCAGCGCGGATTGGAAGCTGTCCCCCTGGGCTCGCCGATTCTTATGCCCTCGGGCGACCAGATTAAAGGTCGTATGCTGAACGTTATCGGTCAGCCTATTGACGGTATGAAACAACTCTCTATGGAGGGCGGGTTCCCCATCCACCGCGATGCCCCGAAGTTCGAGGATCTCTCTACGACTAAAGAGGTGCTTACCACGGGTATCAAGGTTATCGACCTTCTCGAACCCTATCTCAAGGGAGGTAAGATAGGACTTTTCGGAGGTGCCGGTGTAGGTAAAACTGTGCTTATCATGGAGCTCATCAACAACATTGCTAAGGGGCACAACGGATTCTCTGTGTTCGCTGGAGTGGGAGAGCGTACTCGTGAGGGCAACGACCTCATCCGCGAGATGATCGAGTCTGGAGTTATCAAGTATGGTGAGAAGTTCCGTAAGGCCATGGAGGAAGGCAAGTGGGACCTGTCGCTCGTTGACCCTGAAGAGTTGAAGAAGAGTCAGGCTACTCTGGTATATGGACAGATGAACGAACCGCCGGGCGCTCGTCAGGCGGTAGCTCTTTCTGGACTAACCGTTGCAGAGGGATTCCGCGACAGCGGTTCTGCCAGTGACATACTTTTCTTCATCGACAATATTTTCCGCTTCACTCAGGCCGGTTCCGAGGTGTCGGCACTGCTCGGGCGTATGCCGTCGGCAGTGGGTTATCAGCCTACACTGGCATCTGAAATGGGACTAATGCAGGAGCGTATCACTTCGACGAAGAATGGTTCAATCACTTCCGTGCAGGCTGTCTATGTGCCTGCCGACGACCTTACCGACCCGGCACCTGCCACAACGTTCACTCACCTCGATGCTACGACGGTGCTCGACCGTAAGATTGCCGAGCTTGGTATCTATCCAGCCGTAGATCCGTTGGGTTCCACGTCGCGAATACTCGACCCGTTGGTGGTGGGCAAGGAACACTACGACTGTGCACAGCGCGTAAAGCAGATTCTTCAGCGCTACAAGGAGTTGCAGGACATTATTGCGATTCTTGGCATGGATGAGCTCTCCGACGAAGACAAACTGACGGTGAACCGTGCACGCCGCGTGCAGCGATTCCTCTCGCAGCCTTTCGCGGTCGCTTCGCAGTTCACCGGACTGCCCGGCGTGATGGTAAGCATCGAAGACACCATTAAGGGATTCAATGCTATTCTCGACGGCGAGGTTGACGACTTGCCCGAACAGGCATTCCTAAACGTGGGCACCATCGAAGATGCCAAGGAGAAGGCCAAGAAACTGCTTGAGGCAGCCAAGGGCTAAATTAGTAATTTGGTAAAATAGTAAATGGTCAAATAAGAGATGTTGCAGTTGAAGATTGTTTCACCCGAGAAGGTGGAATTCGAAGGAAAGGTAGAGAGCGTAAAAGTACCCGGCAGTCAGGGTATGTTCGAGATTCTCACCAACCATGCTCCGATAATATCCACATTACAGAGTGGAGTGGTGGAGTACGACGGAAGACAGCTGGCAGTGACGGGTGGTTTTGTCACCGTGCAGAAGAACGAGGTATCACTGTGCGTTGAGAAGGGCTGATGTCGGCACTGACGGTCTTTCTGTCGCTACTCTTCTTTACGACGTTGGGCACTGCCTACGTCAAGGGTTACGATTTTGTACGGAGTCGCAAGCCCGGGAGTTTGGTAACATTCTATCTTATCATTGCAACGGTGCGTATGCTGTTCACGGCTACAGTGGTAGCTATCTATGCATATTTCAGCGACGACAGGGAATGTACCGTCAGTTTCGTGGCAATGTTCATGGGAATGTATGTGTTGATGATGATAGTTACTTTGATAATGCGACATTAAATTATTAAAACTCAGAATTTTAAATGAATAAGTTTAAACAACTGCTGTTCACTCTGACGCTTGCTTTGTTGGCTGTTCCCGGCACTACCAATGCTGAGGGCTCCGACTTCAGTGCAAAAGAAGTGGTGCTTGAGCATATCAAGGATTCTCACGACTGGCACATCACCGGCGAGGGTCACAGTTCAGTATCGATACCTCTTCCGGTTATCGTCAACAGCTCAGATGGTTGGAAAGTGTTCTTCTCGTCGGAGTTTGAGCATGAGGTTAATGCGAAAGGGTATCGCATGGGGCCCGACGGACTTGCCATTGCCACCGTGGGCGACAATGCAGGGAAGATAGTCGAGTTAGATGCGTCGGGCAATGTGGCTGGCGTTCCTCTCGACCTGTCGATTACCAAGACAGTTGCGGTGATGTTCATCAACGTTTTGTTGTTGCTCTGTTGCATACTCCTTTCAGCACGCTGGTATAAAAACCGCAAGGCCAGCGATGAGGCTCCCAAGGGTTTTGTGGGATTCGTCGAGATGCTCACGATGTATGTAGTGGATGAAATTATCAAGCCCGGAGTGGGGCGCGGATACGAGAAATACACTCCATATCTGCTCACCTGCTTCTTCTTCATCTTCACGTGCAATGTGATGGGACTGATTCCGTTCCCTCCGGGCAGCGGCAATGTAACGGGAAATATAGCTGTGACATTCTTTCTCGCTCTATGCACATTCATCATTGTGCAGTTCAGCGGCAACAAACACTACTGGAAGGAAATCTTCTGGCCAGACGTGCCTAAGTTGTTGAAGGCGCCATTACCCCTCATTCCGTTGATTGAGTTTGTTGGAATCTTCACCAAGCCCTTTGCACTGATGATTCGTCTTTTTGCAAACATGATGGCCGGCCACGCAATAGCTGTTGCAATAACGTGCATCATTTTCCTCGTGGCAGCACAGTCGGTTGCTGTTCAGTTGTCGATGTCGGCACTGAGCGTAGTGATGAGCATCTTCATGATGTGTCTCGAATGTCTTGTGTGCTTCATCCAGGCCATGGTGTTCACGATGCTATCGGCAGTGTTTATCGGACTGGCCCGTGTTGAGCCGGAGCACGAGTGATGGAAATGAGATTTAAGAAATAAGATCCGATGCTTCTATCGTCGGAAGAAATAGAGTTAAGAATTATAATAATAACAATTTAAAAACATTCAAACAATTATGATTACAGCATTATTAGCAGCAGAAGGTGTTGCAAAGTTAGGTGCCGC
>CAMOEW010000023.1 GCA_946612625.1 uncultured Prevotella sp. | reverse complement strand
TCGAAATGCAGAGTCTGCCCCTGGCGAAGTCGGAGGTGACGGGCATAGGTGTCGAAATAGGCTTTGAAGTCGGGTATTGGTACGCGGTTGGGATGCTCATAGTCGATGCCGAGACCACCGCCGACGTTGATGTTTTCTACGGCTATATGGTGCCGCTCCAATTGATCCTGCAGCTCGTTGACACGGTTGCAGAGGGCCTTGAAGTCGTCCATGTCGAGAATCTGGCTGCCAATGTGGAAATGCAATCCCACGAACTTCACGTTTGGCATCCGTGAGGCACGTTCTATCACGTCTTCCATGTCGCGGATTGCTATTCCGAACTTGTTCTCAGCCAGACCGGTGGTGATGTTGGCGTGGGTGTGGGCACCGACATCGGGATTGATGCGGAATGCCACACGAGCAGTCTTGCCTTTCGCTGCCGCGAGCTGGTTGATTACTTCAAGTTCGGGAATGCTCTCGACATTAAAGCAGAAGATGTCGTTGTCGAGACCGAGATTTATCTCCCAGTCGCTCTTTCCTACGCCGGCATACACAATCTGCGACGACGGGAACCCGGCTGCCAGCGATGCCTGTATCTCGCCGCCGCTGACACAGTCGGCACCGATGCCAGATTCCCGGATGATGCGAAGCACTTCAGCATTGGCATTTGCCTTCACTGCATAGTGAACGACGAAGCCTTCGTGCTTGTCGGATTCCTGGCGTATCTTTTTTAGCGTCTGCCGCAGCAGCTCGCAATCATAATAGTAGAACGGTGTGCGCAGGGTCTTGAATTTCTCTATCGGGAAAATTCCTTTCATATTGAAAATATATTCATGTTTCAACTGTTGCGACGCTTGGATGCGCCGATTACTCTTTAAACAGTGTGTCGGAAAGGCTCTGAAGTGCACGTTTCTTGTCCTCTTCCTTTATCAGGAACGAGATGTTGTAGTTGGAGCCGCCATAGGAAATCATCCTCACCGGAATCTTCTTCATGGCATCCATTACGATGGTCTCGAAGCCGATGTTCGACCAGTCGAGGTCGCCAACTACGCAAATGATGCACATGCCGGTATCAACAGTGACCGTGCCGTATTTCTTCAGTTCATCGACAATCTCGCCAAGATGTGTCGAGTTGTCGATGCTCATCGAAACACCTACCTCCGACGTACACACCATGTCGATAGGTGTCTGGTAGCTTTCGAAAATCTCGAACACTTTGCGCAGGAATCCTGTAGCGAGGAGCATCCGGCTCGACTTGATTTTTATTGCGATGATATTATCCTTGGCAGCCACTGCCTTTATCTTTCCGTATTCCGTAGTGCTGCTGATGGTAGTGCCCTCGGCGTCGGGTTCCATCGTGTTGAGCAGACGAACGGGAATGCCTGCATATTTGGCGGGCTGCACGCACGTAGGGTGCAGAATCTTGGCACCGAAATATGCAAGCTCGGCAGCCTCCTCAAACTGGAGCTGATGAACGGGGCTTGTGTTGTCAACCACACGTGGGTCGTTGTTGTGCATACCGTCAATGTCAGTCCATATCTGAATCTCCTCGGCATCGATGGCCGCACCGATGAGCGAGGCGGTATAGTCGCTGCCTCCACGCTGGAGATTGTCGATTTCGCCGTATGCATTCCGGCAGATGAATCCCTGTGTGAGATACACCTGGTAACCGTTGTTGTCGCTGAGAATATCGCTGAGTTTCTGCTTGATGTAAACGGGGTCGGGCTCTGCATTCTTGTCGGTGCGCATGAAATCGAGTGCATTGAGCAGTGTCGCCTTGAAGCCTTGTTCCTTCAGATAGTTTACTACCATGTTTGTGCTCATGATTTCGCCTTGTGCCACGATGGCTTTCTCTTCGAAGCTTGTAAACAGCTCTTTGGTGAATGAACGCAGATATCTGAATTCGTCGGCAATGAAGTCGCGTGTAAGATTCTTATACTCGTCGGTGGAGTACAATTCCTCCACGTGTCTCATGTATTTATTCTCAAGGCTGTTGATCACATCGTTTGCCCCGTCAGGATTCTTTTTGTAGAGATAGTTGGAAATCTCAACGAGCGAATTTGTAGTTCCTGACATTGCTGAGAGTACAACAAATACAGGCTCTCCTGAGGCTGTGATAAGCGAGGACACATTCTTCATTCTTTCCGGGGTGCCGACGGACGTTCCGCCGAATTTCATTACTTTCATAGTTATTTCATTTTTTTTGATTATTCAATTATTATGATGCTTGGAAAGGCAGACCTTCACAAGTCTTCTCTTGCGCCATAGTCAACGGTTGACGATGCTGTTGTTCTGCTGAGTTCGGCTTCCTCTTCCTGCAGTTTGTTGTAGTCGCCGGTAATCTCTTTCAGTTCGCTATCCTTGCACTGATAGACGATGCCTGGATGCTTGCTGAGCAAAGGTATATTGTGGGTTGACATTACCACGGCCGTGCCGCTTTGAGTAGCAAGACGCAGCAGATTGATTACATTCTCGGCGGTCTCAGGGTCGAGATTGGCTGTAGGCTCGTCGGCAATGATTATTTTCGGATGGTTGAGCAGTGCACGTGCGATGGCAATATGCTGCTGCTCGCCTCCGGAGAGTTCGTGGGGGTATTTGTCTTTCTTGTTGATCATCCCAACATCGATGAGCACGTCGTTGATGCGCTTGTCGATTTTCTTCTTCTCTTTCCACCCGGTAGCCTTGAGCACGAATCTGAGATTCTCATAGACAGTGCGGTCGCTCAGCAGCTGGAAGTCCTGGAAGATTATTCCCATCTGGCGTCGCAGACGCGGTATGTATTTTTTCTTCAACCCAACGAGACTATGGTTCAGCACCACGGCTGTGTCTGCTTCATACACATCGCGGTCGAAGTAGAGCGTCTTCAGCAGTGTGCTTTTTCCTGAACCGACACGTCCGATGATATAAATAAACTCGCCCTCTTCGACCTTGAAGTTGACGTTGTTCAGAACGATGATTCCCTCTTTCTGACAGATGTTGGCATTTTTGATATCTATAAGCATTGTCGGTATGTTTATTTCATTTTACCTTCAGCCTTTGCCTTGCGCCGCTGAGCGTCCCATTCAGGGTCGTGGCGCATGTGAAGCTCTTCTGCCAGGTCTTCTATCCGCAAGCCCTTGGCTGAGAGCAATACTATGAGATGGTAGAGCATGTCGGAGGCTTCGTAAATGAGCTTGTCGCCTCCGCCGACAGCCTCGATTACGGTTTCGAGAGCTTCCTCGCCTACCTTCTGCGCTATACGGTTCGTGCCGTCGCGGAACAGTTTCGTGGTATAACTTCCTTCGGGCATCTCTTCCCTGCGGCGGTTGATGAAGTCTTGCAGTTCGGTTAGGAAGAGTAGGGGATTCTGCTCGTTTGTCTCGCTCCAACATGTATCCGTTCCTTTATGACACGTCGGTCCTTGAGGTTGCGCTTTCACGAGCAGCGTGTCGTTGTCGCAGTCGCTGCTGATACTAACGAGGTTGAGAAAATTACCGCTGGTCTCGCCTTTTGTCCACAGTTCGTTGCGACTGCGGCTCCAGAACGTCACTTTCTTCGTGTCAAGGGTCTTTTGCAATGCCTCCTCGTTCATATATCCAAGCATGAGCACTGTCTTAGTGGTAGCATCCTGGACTATGGCGGGCACCAGTCCGCCGCATTTCTTGAAATCTACTTCCATCTTATTTATTTACGAATTACTATTCCTTCTTTTTTCAGATAATCTTTCAGCTCGGGTATCGGTATCTCGCCGAAATGGAACACGCTCGCAGCAAGAGCTGCGTCGGCATGTCCATCGATGAACACATCGCGGAAATGCTCCTTGCATCCTGCACCTCCGCTGGCTATGATGGGTATCGACAGGGTGTCGGCCAGTTGACGCAGTGCTTCGTTGGCATAGCCGTTTTTTGTACCGTCGTGGTTCATGCTCGTAAAGAGAATCTCGCCTGCTCCGCGCTCCTGTACCTCATGAGCCCATTCGAAGAGCTGGCGTTCGGTACGCTCGCGGCCGCCCTTGAGATAGCAATACCAAGGCATGTTACTATTTGACGATTTCTCGAGGCGTGCGTCAATGGCACAGACGCATACCTGTGAGCCGAACTGCCTTGCAATCTCGTCGATAAGCTCCGGACGTCGTAATGCTGCACTGTTGACGCTCACTTTGTCGGCTCCGGCATAGAGAAGTCGCTCGACGTCTTTCAGTTCGTTGATGCCTCCTCCTACAGTGAAGGGAATATTGATTTCCTGTGCCACATGTGTAACCATTTCGGTGAATGTCTTCCTGCCTTCATAGCTGGCGGTGATGTCGAGGAACACCAGCTCGTCGGCTCCCTGCTCGCTGTATGCCTTGCCCAATGCTACTGGATCGCCGGCCTGTCGCAGATTGACGAAATTAGTACCTTTGACGGTCTGACCGTCTTTTACATCAAGGCAGGGAATGATACGCTTTGCTAACATCTTGCTGCCTCCTTCCCAAGTTTCTTCATGTCAATACGACCTTCGTATATCGCCTTACCGAACACGACAGAAGGGATGCCCGCACGGTCGAGTGCCATGATGTCATCGACCGATGATACGCCGCCGCTTGCAATGAGGTTGATGCCGGGGTATTCTGACATGATTTCCATATACAGTCCGATGGCAGGCCCTGAGAGTGTGCCGTCTTTGGAGATCTCGGTGCATAGCACATTCCTCACACCGTTATCAACATACTTCTTTAAGAAAGGCAGCAACTCTTCGGTTGAATTTTCCTTCCATCCATTTATCGACACTTTGCCATTGCGCACGTCGGCTCCGAGAATCATCTTGTCAGCACCGTACTTAGACAGCCAACCCATGAACAGTTCCGGATGAGTCACGGCGATGGAACCTACAGTTACCATTGCAGCTCCGTTATCGAATGCCGTCTCAATGTCGGTATCGGTCTTTATGCCACCGCCGAAATCTACGGTGAGATTTGTTTCTGATGTAATGGCTTTGAGTACCTCTACGTTGACGATGTGCTTTGATTTTGCTCCGTCGAGGTCAACAACATGCAGTCGGCGGAAGCCAAGGCATTCAAATTCGCGTGCCATCTCGGCCGGGTTATCGCTATATATGGTCTTGCTCTCGTATTCGCCCTTGGTCAGACGGACACATTTTCCGTCGATGATGTCTATTGCGGGAATAAGTTCACAGTTCATAATTCTATATTCACGGTTTAAAGCTGTAGGAAGTTCGTCAGGATTTTCTCGCCTGCACTGCCGCTTTTTTCCGGGTGGAACTGGCAACTGTAGAAATTGTCTTTATGCATGGCAGCACTGTAAGGCATTATGTAGTTGGCTGTAGCGATAGTGTAGTCACATTTTGGCACGTAGAAGCTATGCACAAAATACACGAACTCATTTTCCAGTCCGTACATTAGCGGTGAGCGTGTCTCAGTGATGGCGTTCCATCCCATGCAAGGCACCTTTTCTTCGTGCCTCTGCGGAATAAACCGCTTAACGTCAACGTCGAAGATGCCGAGACAGTCGGTGTTGCCCTCTTCAGAGTGGCGGCACATAAGTTGTTGGCCGATGCAGATACCGAGTACGGGTTGCCTCAGACTCTTTATTACGCTGTCGAGACCATGCTCGCGCAGATATGCCATTGCCGTGCTTGCCTCACCTTGTCCGGGGAATATAACTTTGTCGGCAGCACGAAGAAGCGAGGCATCGTCGGTGAGTACCGGCTCTACTCCGAGCCTCTTCATAGCACTGACCACCGAATACACATTACCAGCATTGTATTTAACTATTGCAACATTCATGTAATTATCTCGCTACCTAACTGAAAATGATTGTCTTGTTGTGGAAAGTGAGTATCTTTCGCTGTATGTGCTTAGACACAGCATGTGAGAGCACAATTTTCTCAAGGTCTTTGCCCTTAAGAATAAGTGTTTCCGGCGTGTCCTTATGGGTGATGCGCGTTACGTCCTGCTCGATGATTGGTCCTGCATCGAGCTCCGCCGTTACGTAGTGGCTTGTGGCACCGATGATTTTCACTCCGCGTTCCCATGCCTGATGGTAGGGCTTCGCTCCGACGAAAGCCGGCAGGAAAGAGTGATGGATGTTGATGATGTGGTTGGGATAGGCTGCAATCATATCGTCGCTGATTATCTGCATGTAACGCGCAAGTACGATGAAAGTTACACGTTCCTTCTTCAGCAGTTCCATCTCTGCCTTCTCCACCTCAGCCTTGTTCGAGTGGTCTTTGTTTATCGACCATACGTAGAAGGGAATATTAAACTGCTCGGCCACATAACGCAAGTCTTCGTGGTTGCTCACGATACATGGTATGTCGCATTCGTATTCGCCAGCCTTCCAGCGTGCCAGCAGGTCGTAGAGACAGTGGCTCATCTTGCTCACAAAAATAGCCATACGAGGACGCACGTCGTTGAAGTATAGAGAGATGGTCATCTGGTATCTTGCTGCATACAGCGTGTTGATGTATTCCTTGATTTTCTCGCGAGGTATGGTGAAATTGCTCAGTTCCCATTCTATTCGCATGAAAAACATACCATCCTGAAGATCAACATACTGGTCGAGATATACGATGTTTCCTTGATTGTCGGTGATGAATTTAGTTACTTCTGAGATGATTCCTTGTTGGTCTGGGCAGTGCAGAAGCATGATTGCTGTTGGTTTCATTTTCTTTTCTTGTCGCATTTGTCCTTTAAAAAACTTTGCAAAGGTACTAAAAAAAACTGAAATGCACATATTTATATAGGAAAACTTTCCTAAAAACTATGTTTATTGTCTGTAAATCCACGACAAAAGACTATTTATCCAATGAATATTCACTCTGAACCATCTGTAAGTGCTAACCGGCTTGCCTCCAAACCGCAATATGAAGTCGCGGAAGAGATTGCGGCGGAAAGGCAGACCTACGTCCATGAAGAACACGTGGTTGCAATGTTCACGGTAAGCATTTTCTATCGTTCCCCAGATGGTCATTATGTCGGGATGGTACGGCGCGAAACTTTTCCTACGGAATGCCGAGTACCACAAGTAGGCGTTGTTGTTGCTGAATACCACAGCCGAACAACCGATTACATGAGAGTGGACCTTGGTAACAAACATTTTCCCTTTTCCCGTTTGCGAGAGGTTGGCGAAGAATTGCTCGTCGGGAATATATCTCTTAGGCTTCATTATGTTATGACGTTTCAGCAGTTTTATGAATGCGCGGAAGTCGTCGGGCGTTGCAACTACGTTTGTGGTTACTCCTCTCGCTTCGGCATGACGTATGCGCTTGAGCATTTTCAACGAAAGACGTTCTTTGGGAGCATGGCTGTGAAGGGAGTTGTGGATGCTCATCCAGTGGACTGGGAAATAGCCTGACACTTTAAACTGGCGGTAGCCGAACATCTTCTGGCTTATATGACTATATTCAATGTAGAGCACTTTATTACGCAGATGGTGAGTGAGTTTCTCATTCATCATACCGAAGAGCATGTCTTTAGAGTATTCCGACGTTTCGTATTCGCCTTCACCATAGACACGGGCGTGCATGAAGAACAACGGTGGAAACCACGATGCACGGAATCTCACGACGGCAAGCAGATGAGCTGCCACCATGCCGTCGGCGTCCTTGCATACGACCATCAGCGGCTTGATTCTCGGAGTATTCTCGCACAAGCAGAATAACGATTTGCTGTGAAAGAAATCCTTGTATTCCAGTTCCGGCAAATCTTCGCTTTTGGTGATTATCTCTATTATCAGTTGTTTCACACCGCAAAAATAATAAATAATTCTAAGAAAGCACTGAAAAGAGGAAAAAAAATAAAAAATAGCCTATTTATTTTGTTCATGAAATAGTTTTGCATTATCTTTGCAAATCAGATAATAAACATACACGAAATGACAGAGTTTAAAGATTTAGTAAAGTTGCGTCGTAGTCACCGCAAGTTCACTGCCGAACCTGTTGATGGCGACGACTTGAAGATGATAATGCGTGCAGCACTGATGTCGCCAACGTCGAAAGGACAGCGTGCCTGGCAGTTTATAGTAGTAGAGAACAAAACAGATATAGAGAAACTCTCAGATGCGAAAGACATGGGCAGCCAATTCCTGCGCGAGGCTCCGATTGCTATAGTCGTTCTCGGCGATCCTCAGCAGAACGACTGTTGGATAGAAGACGGTAGCATTGCTGCCATCTCGATGCAATATCAGGCTGAAGAGCTGGGGCTTGGCAGTTGCTGGATTCAGATGCGCGGACGTGGTTTGAACGACGGCACGTCGGCAGATACCGTTATCCGGGGCATTCTCAATATTCCGGAAAACATGAGTGTGCTGTGTGTCGTGGCTATAGGTCATAAGGCCGATGAGCGCAAACCCCAGAATGAAGAGCGTCTGAAGTGGGAGAATATACATATAGACAGGTGGTAGGATGAAAACGGTATTAATCGGTGCCGGAAACCTCGCTACTAATCTTGGACGTGCGCTTTTAGAGGCCGGCCATGATATTCTTCAGGTATATAGTCGAACCATGGAGTCGGCGATGGCACTGGCGCCACAGGTTGGAGGGGCACCTACTAACGATTTAGACAGTATTGTCAGGGATGCTGATGCGTACATTGTGGCCGTGAAGGATTCTGCCCTTGTCGAGCTGATTCCGAAATTGTGCAAGGGGCGAGAGAATGCCGTGTTCATGCATACTGCCGGTAGTATGCCAATAGGTGTGTTCCAGGGAATGGCATTTCATTATGGAGTGCTTTATCCGATGCAGACATTCTCAAAGTCACGTCAGGCTGATTTTTCTAAGATTACATGTTTTATCGAGGCGAACGATGCACATGCGATGAAGGTTATACGACATTTGGCCGAAACCACCTGCGGCGCTACGCGCGAATTGTCGAGCGAAGAACGTCGGCATCTGCATCTGGCTGCGGTGTTTGCCTGCAATTTCGTCAATCATTGCTATGAGATTTCTTCTGAAATACTCGAACGGCACGACATACCGTTCGAGGTGATGTTACCACTCATTGACGAAACTGCACGTAAGGTTCACGATATGTCGCCTATGAAGGCTCAGACGGGACCCGCTGTGCGTTACGACGAGAACGTAATACGTGAGCAAGCACGTATGCTGCACACAGACCCATTTGCAAGGGATATATATGAGCGGATGAGCTTGAACATATACAGAAAATATAAAAATAAAGGGAATAGTGATTAACTACGACTTACAAAAGATACGCGCCATAATTTTCGATGTTGACGGTGTGCTCAGTGCCGAGACTATCACGCTTCATCCAGGTGGAGAGCCTATGCGCACTGTAAATATCAAGGACGGCTATGCCATACAGCTGGCTATGAAGATGGGGTTGCGCATTGTTATTCTCACAGGAGGCAGGACAGAGAGCGTTCGCAAACGCTACGAAGGTCTTGGGGTGGAAGATGTGTATATGGGATGCTCTGTGAAGCTGAAAACATACGATGAATTTCTTACAAAGTATGGGCTGAATGATGACGAGATAATGTATATGGGCGATGACATTCCCGACTACGAGATTATGCGCCGCGTGGGCTGTCCTGTATGTCCCGCCGATGCGTGTAGCGATATAAAAGATATTTCTGTATATGTGAGTAATATCAAAGGCGGCCACGGATGTGGTCGCGATGTCATCGAACAGACATTGCGAGCTAAAGGACTGTGGCTGAAGAATGAGAAAGCATTTGGCTGGTAGTAGTCGTTAGGAATGCATAATGGACAGAAGAGAATGACAAAGTATAAAATTATATTAGCCAGCAATTCCCCGCGACGAAAACAACTCCTTAGCGGTTTAGGTATTCCATTCGAAGTCAGAGTGTTGGATGGAATCGACGAAAGTTTTCCTTCTGATATGACAATGGAAGAAATACCGAAGTATATAGCTTCAAGGAAAGCTGATGTCTATGCAGGGAGTTTGGCTGACGATGAACTGGTAATTACAGCCGACACCATTGTATATTGCGACGGCGAAGTGCTGGGGAAACCGAAAGATCGCGATGATGCCTACCGTATGCTGCGCAAGCTGTCTGGCAAACATCATCATGTTGTCACTGGGGTGTGTCTCGTCGGCAAGAAGTTGCACCATGAGTTTTCAGTCGTTACTGAAGTGACCTTCAAGGATTTGTCGGATGATGAGATTAATTTTTACATCGACAACTATAAACCCTTCGACAAGGCTGGTGCTTATGGTATCCAGGAGTGGATAGGATACATCGGTGTTACCGGAATTCATGGTAGTTATTTCAATGTCATGGGATTCCCCATACAACGAGTATATGAGGAACTTAAGATGTTAGATAAGTTAAAAAGTTAGAGATATGAAGGATTCTTTGATAATTGTGTCAGGCGGCATGGACAGTGTTACGATGCTTTACGAGTATAGGGAGAGGATAGGCTTGGCCTTGACATTTGACTATGGCTCCAACCATGCTGACCGTGAGATAAGTTGTGCAATACTTCATTGTAGGCGGCTTGGCATACGACATATTATTATTCCACTCGACTTCATGCATAGTTATTTCAAGTCGTCACTTCTTGAAGGAGCCGATGCCATACCTGAAGGACATTATTCCGAAGAGAATATGCTCTCGACAGTGGTTCCCTTTCGTAACGGCATTATGTTAGCCATCGCTGCAGGTATAGCTGAGACCAATGGACTAAGCAATGTGATGATTGCCAATCATGGTGGCGACCATGCCATCTATCCTGATTGTCGTGAGGAATTTATCAGTGCAATGTCAGAGGCAACTGAAAAAGGCACATATGAAGGGATAAAGGTATGGGCTCCATACACGAATATCAGCAAGACAGACATCGCACTTCATGGAAAGGCTCTCGGTATCGACTACAGTGAGACATGGTCGTGCTACAAGGGCGGCGACGTCCACTGCGGTCGGTGTGGAACTTGCGTGGAGCGCCGTGAGGCCCTGGCAGCTGCCGGAATCGATGATACTACGGAATACTTAGATTTGCTTTAATACCTTGAAGATATTATAGTCCATGCCTTTGTCATAGACATCGGCACCCTCAAACAGTTTGGTGAAGCGAACCACACGGATGGTGAATGGTAGTATTATAATCTCGTATAGGGTTTTTAGCAACACCTGAGTAATTATCAACGAAGGCATTTGTTCCCAAGGAATTACGCCGCCAAGTGCGAGTGGGAAAAAGATGATGGAGTCAACACTTTCTCCGAAAATGGTGCTTACTATTGCCCGCAGACCGAACTTACGTCCTCCCGACGACAACTTCATCTTCGACATAATGTATGCGTTGATGAAAGAACCGGCGAGGAATGCAAGAAACGATGCAGCTGTAATACGTGGTGCTAATCCGAAGATAGCATGGAAATGTTCGTCGCCATCCCACCACGATGCACCTGGTATGATGTCGGCCAAACCGCCGAAAAGCACGAAGAAAAAGTTCATGCTGAAACCGAGCCAGATGAGAAGTCGTGTGCGTCCGTAGCCCCACACTTCTGCCACCACATCATTAATGATGTAACTTACGGGAAAAACCAGCAGACCGCCTGTCATATTGAACGGACCTAATGCAATCTGTTTTGTCTCAAGTACGTTTGCCGTGATGAGGCATACGCAGAATAGCGTACTGAATAGCATGAAAAGTACGCTTACTTTTTTGTCGTTATGTTTCATATTATGTGTTTGAGTGATATGCAAGCCCAGCTCGCATCGCATTTCTTTGATTCAATACTCAAGCCTATTGCGGAGGCTTTGGCAGAAAGCAGTGCCACATCGTCGTCATAGAAGCCACTGAGCAACATGACTCCGTCGGACGACAGCCGTTCTGCAAGCTTTGGCATGTCGTTGAGTAGAATGTTGCGATTGATGTTGGCCATGATGACGTCGAACGAGCCGTCTATACTGTCAAGAACTGATGAGTTGCCTAGCAACGGCGTAAAACGATCGTCAACATGGTTGATTACGGCATTGTGGAGAGCATTGTCTGTACTCCATTCGTCGATGTCGTAGCCGAACGCTTCGCGCGCACCAAGCTTTAGTGCTGTTATAGCAAGGATGCCAGTGCCGGTGCCACAGTCGAGAACACGTTTGCCGGTGATATCTGTATCGAGCAGCGACGAAACCATCATTCGTGTGGTCTCATGGCTGCCTGTACCAAAGGCAAGTTTTGCGTCAATTTCTATTGTTGTGGGAATGTTGCTGACTCCTGCCGTGTGACGTCCGTCGTGAATGGCGCATCTGCCATCGATGACAATTGGTTCGAAGCCTTCACGTTCCCATTCCTCATTCCAGTCTTTATATTCTGCTTCGCGTACATTATATAATATTGTAGCACTCTCGATGGGAAAATCTACAAGTGACCGCTCAAGGGCTACCTCATCAAAAAAGTCAACCTGAATGTAGCCGCGTAAGCCATCCTCTGTTTCCTCAAATGTCTCGAAGCCAATGTCGCCAACTATGGATGCAAGTAAATCGCGGGAATCCTGCATCATCTCTGTTGGCGCTTTTATCTGAAAATCTACTTCAAAATACTTCATGCGAGTTAATTTTGGTGCAAAATTACAAAAAATAGGGAAAAACCTATCTTGTTTTAGGGTTTTTCCGTATATTTGCATAGATTTTAAGTATAATTTTGTATTCTGAAAGTACGAATTTTCTTTTTAATATGCCTATGAAGAAGTTTATCATATCATTATTGTCGGTGTTCATGATGACGCCACTGATGGCTCAGGATGACATGTACTTTGTTCCTACCAAGAAAAATATCGAGAAGGAACTCGGCGAATATGATGCAGTGGAGAACGGCGATTTCAATGGCAGTTCTCGTAGCATCGATGAATACAACCGCTACGGTTCATTCATCGTTCCTGTCGATTCGGTGGGCAACGACATCATAGTGTTCGACGGACAGCGTGGAGTATATCCAGATTCGACAGCCATCGATTCTTTGCTGCTTGAGCATGACAGCGACTTCAGGTTTGCCCAACGGATGGAACATATTGATGATTACATCAGTAATGCCTACTATTCAGGCTATAGCGACGGATACCGCGACAGCTGGCTATACAGTTCGATGTGGTACGACCCTTGGTATTACGATAGATGGTATGGAATAGGTTATCGCCACTATGGTTACTACCGTCCTGTGTATGTAAGTCGTCGTGTTGTTCAGCGTCCGGTAAGAGAGCGTATAGTAGTGAATCGTCGCACTCCTTACAATACAGTACAGAATAATAGTAATCGTAGGGTCTTCGGTAACACCAATCACTATAATGCTGCTCCAAGTCGAACCACGACCACCCAAAACAGCTCCTTTGGAAGTGGTATTCGTAGCAGTGGTGGAGGCATGCGTAGCAGCGGCGGCATTCGTAGTGCCGGAGGATTTGGAGGAGCCAGAAGGCGATGAATACAGTAGATGGAAATCATAAAAACATACAAATAGAGTAACAATAATATATCAAAATATGATAAAATCTATTATTATGGCAGTGGTGTTAGCAGCAATGTCGCTGCCACTGTCGGCACAAGATGCCTACGATGCTGCCAACATTACAAGTGAGGACCTTAACGGCACGGCTCGTTACGTTGGAATGGGAGGTGCCATGGATGCACTGGGAGCCGATTTATCGACGATAAGCAGTAATCCTGCCGGTATAGGAATTTTTCGTCGATCTCATATTTCTGGAACCATTGGCGTTCAGGGACAGTCGGGAGTTGAGAACTTCGGGATTGGCAGCAAGGCACATGTTTCGTTCGATCAGTTAGGCGTGGTTTTCTCGACCCGTACCGGTATGAAAAAGTTCTTGAACTTCGCATTCAATTACAATAAGAGCCGCGACTTCCATCAGATTGTTCGTGCCTCAAATATCACCTTTGACGGTATGTCGCAGCACGCTCAGACGCTTGCTAAGTTCTGCGACATGGCACGTCCGTATTGTCCTAGCGCCGTTGACAAGCTCTATTTGCGCAAATATACAAGCAATAACTCACTTTACGATTTCGACAAACTTATCGACCCAGTTGATAGCATGTACTACTCGAACTATGTAGATGCGTTTGATTTTGCCCGTGCAGTCACCGGATATATAGGTAACTATAACCTCAATATCAGTGGCAATATCAACGATAGGGTGTATCTTGGAGCCACGGTAGGGTTACACGACGTACACTACGACTCAAACATGAGTTATTCGGAGATGCAGTCAAACGGTGAACCAATTGTTCTCTCCGAAGACCATCAGATAACCGGTACTGGCATTGATGTCAATATTGGAATTATTATTCGGCCGTGGGCTGAGTCGCCTTTCAGAATCGGTGCTTCAATATCCACGCCTACATGGTACACTCTTACGAGTTCGTATTACGACTGCTTAAACGGTGTGCAGATGCCCGAGGCCTTCGCATATAAGTATCGCATGAATACTCCGTGGAAGTTCGGGGTTAGCGCCGGTCATACCTTTGGTGAGAAATATGCTGTCGGCTTTGGATATGAGTATCAGGACTATACGTCGTGCGATGTTCGTATTATAGACGAATACTATGGCTATGGTTATGATGAATATTCACGCAGCCAAAGCGACGACGAGATGAAGCATGAGATTACAAAGAACCTAAAGGGTGTACACTCGTTCAAGATCGGTGGTGAAATGCGTCTTAAAGATTTTGCTCTCAGAGCCGGATATAATTTTGTGAGTCGCATTTATTCCAAGGAGGGAGTGCGCGACCAGACCATAGTGTCGCCGGGTGTCGCATACGCTTCATCTACAGACTATACCAATTGGGGCGATACACACCGTGTTTCAGTAGGAGTTGGATATTCTTATCACAAACTGCGTATAGATATGGCTTATCAGTACAGTATTACTAAGGGCGAGTTCTTCCCGTTCATGAAGGACGACGTCCATGTGCTCAGTGATGTGAGCTACATAAACGCCGTTCCTGCCACAGAGGTTAAGAACATACGTCATCACCTGCTGTTGACTATGGGATATAATTTTTGACGGTTATTAAAACTTATAGTCTATACCGATTCCAATCACACCGTTGGTGCGTGAAAACGTGTCGGTGCCGGGCAACGGAGTACCCTGATATGTTAGGGTACTCTTTGTATAGTCGCTGTATAGGGTGACGAAGTATCCTGCATTCATCCGCAGGTGCTTGTTGATGTTGACTGCCCCGCCAAATCCTACCGACCAGCTGTCGCAGGCAAATGATGTATGTGATTGATAGTTGTCAGATAGTCCGTAGTCGGTACGTTGTGCTCCGGCACTGACGGTGAATGTCTTGTTGATGTCCCACTCAACACCAGCAAGTAGCTCGTGAGTGCCTCGCTGCAGGTGTTCTTGTCTGTCGTTGGCCATCTTTGCGTGTTTGTCATCGAAAAAGTGATATTCAAGAGTTGCACGAAGTTTTTTCGGAAGAATCTCATATCCCACAGCAACGCTGAGCATGGCTGGCATATCGTAGCGAGTGCGAGCTCCGTCTTCATATGCTGAGGTCATGGTGCCAAGCTTCGATACATTGGTAGGATCCAGTCCCATTCCAATGAGCTGTTGGCTCATAGCCATTTTTCCTTCTGCCGTTCTTACGTCATTGCCGTTGACCATCAGCTCATTGGTTGTATTCTTTGTGTTCACCTTTGTGCGGAATTCGTATTTTGCCGAAACCGTAAGGTTTTTCTTATGGAATGCTAATGCCACGATGGGTGCCCAGCCTACGGCTTTCTGGTCGCAATCGAGCGACAGTCCAACGAGGTTGGCACCGTTAGCATTATGGTTTGCACGTACATAGCCACGATAGTATCCGTCGTAGAGGCTAACGCGCAGACCTAACGATGCCGACAACCAGTCGGTTATCCTATATGTAGCGTTCAGCTGTGCTCCGTATATGTACTGTTTTCCCTTCATGTTGGCATTGATAGAATACTTGTTAGGGGTGAAGGTCTGACCGGCATTGTATGGATCGGGTACAGTAGCAAGCATGGCTATCAGCGGCACTGTGAACATCGGCACTCCTTCGTTATATTTCACATAGCCGCCGCTACCTACTATTCCCAGCATGGCACCAATGGCAAATTTTCCCTTGCGATAGGTGGCAAAGATACCGGGAACGAATGGGGCCGATGCCTTACCTTCATATTTCTTATGGAACTGTCCGTTGTGAAATATCGGACCATATACCGTGGTTTCAATGTCGCGGTGCTGAGTTGGTATTTGCCAGTTGAACGATGCAGTCCATCCTTCGCGTGTCCATGCCAGTCCGGCAGGGTTACTATATACTGCATCAATGTCGAAAGTAGTACCACGTGCCATCATACGGTCGAAGGCTATGTGATAGTTTGTGTTGGTCATCAGTCCTCCTGCAAAGGCTGTGCAACCAAGACTCAATACGAGCAGAGTTGTTGTAAGTCTTTTCATAATGGTTGAAGTTTAAATTGTGATTATTGATTGCGTTTCTTTATGTCCAGTTTCTCTTTCAGGAATTGACCTGTTATGCTGTCGTTACAGTGCGCTACTTCTTCGGGGATACCAGCTATAACCAGTTGCCCACCTTTGTCGCCGCCGTCTGGACCAAGGTCGATAACGTGGTCGGCACATTTGATAATATCCATGTTGTGCTCTATTATTAAGACGGTATGTCCGCGCTGTATGAGTGCGTCGAATGCACGGAGGAGTATCTTGATGTCGTGGAAATGAAGTCCTGTGGTTGGTTCGTCGAAGATGAAAAGTGTTGGCTCCTGCTTTTCCTGACCGATGAAGTATGCCAGTTTCACACGCTGGTTCTCACCTCCAGACAACGTCGATGAGCTTTGTCCCAGTTTGATGTAGCCCAGTCCTACATCGTCAAGCGGTTTCAGCCGTTTGGCTATTAGTGGCTGCTTGTTGTCGGTAAAGAACTGTATTGCCTCAGAGATAGTCATATTGAGCACATCGTCGATGTTTTTCCCGGCAAATCTCACTTCGAGTATGTCTTGTTTGAAACGGTGGCCGTGGCAAGCCTCGCATGTGAGAACGATATCGGCCATGAATTGCATTTCGACAGTAATCACTCCCGAGCCTTTACACTCGTCGCAACGACCACCGTCGGCATTGAAAGAGAAATACTGTGACGTGAATCCCATTTGCTGCGATAGTTGTTGTTCGGCGAACAACTCTCGTATGGCATCGTATGCCTTGACGTAGGTAGCCGGGTTTGAGCGTGTGCTTTTGCCTATGGGATTTTGATCTACGAACTCTACGTGCTTTATTGCCGAGATATCGCCGTCGAGAGCTATGAATTCCCCGGGGGCATCGCATACTTCGCCGAGCCTACGTTTTAGGGCGGGGTAGAGTATCTGTTTCACAAGTGTTGACTTTCCGCTGCCGCTGACTCCGGTAACTACGGTCATTACGTTGAGCGGGAATTTAATGTCGATACCGCATAGATTGTTTTGGCGTGCACCGTGAATGTTTATGCTACGGTTCCAGGGGCGTCGCGATACAGGTACCGCTATAGTTTCTGCTCCTGTGAGATATTTCACGGTATAGCTGTTGCCGGCAGTCTTGGCGGGAAGTGTTCCTTCAAAGACAATCTCTCCTCCCAGTCGGCCGGCATCAGGTCCAACGTCGATGAGATAGTCGGCTGCTCGCATTATTTCTTCGTCGTGTTCTACAACAATTACTGTGTTTCCGAGTGCCTGAAGCTCTTTCAGCACGTGTATCAGCCGGTTGGTGTCGCGGCTGTGTAGTCCGATGCTTGGTTCGTCAAGTATATATAGCGAGCCTACTAGCGAGCTGCCGAGCGAAGTGGTTAGGTTTATACGTTGGCTCTCTCCGCCGCTGAGGGTGTTGGATGCACGGTTGAGCGTGAGATAGCCCAGCCCGACATCGAGCAGGAACTGAAGCCGGCTGTTTATCTCTGTCAGTATGCGTTTGCCTATTTCTCGTTCCTGTTCAGTAAGTTCAATGTTGTCGAACCATTCCTTCAGCCTTACTATCGGCATTTCAACCAGGTCGCTGATGCTGCGTCCGCAAATCTTTACGTACGACGATTCTTTCTTCAGTTTTGTGCCGTGGCAAACCGGGCAAACCGTCTTTCCGCGGTATCGGCTCATCATGACCCTGTACTGTATTTTGTACTGGTTCTCTTTTACCATTTCGAAGAATGCGTCAATGCTCACTTGTTCGTGAATGTCGAGCCGTCTTTCCGATGGTAGGCCGTGCCACAGTTGGTCTTTCTCTTTTTGTGTCAGCTCCATGTATGGTTTGAAGATGGGAAAATTGTCCTTTGCAGCCCGTCGGCAGAACTCTTCTTTCCACATGCTCATCTTCTCTCCATGCCAGCAAACCACACAACCGTCATATACGCTCAGCGTGGTGTTTGGAATTACCAAGCGTTCGTCGATGCCTATGACGCGTCCGAATCCTTGGCACTCGGGGCAGGCTCCCATCGGCGAGTTGAAAGCGAACATGTTGTCTGAAGGCTCCTCGAAAGTCATTCCGTCGGCTTCGAACCGTGTGGAGAAGTCATAGCATAGCATCGACGGCAGAAATACTATTCTGCAGTAGCCGTTACCTTCATACAGTGCTGTCTCGCAGGAGTCGGTCAGACGTGAGATTGCATCTTTGCTGTCGTCAACCGACATACGATCGATGACGAGAAAGATGTTGTCAGACGATGTGTCGCACTTCTCTTCAAGATAGTCGTCAATACGCGTAAAATTGCCGTTGGCGAAAATGCGTGCATAGCCCTGCTTGATATACATCTGTAGTTGTTGCTCCAGCGTGCGCCCTTCGGAAAGATGGATTGGCGACATTACAGCAAACTTCGTTCCGCATGAGAATCCTTTGACACATTTCACAATGTCTTCGGTGGAATTTTTTTTAACCTCTTGCCCGCTGATGGGTGAGAAAGTGCGTCCTATGCGTGCATAAAGTAACCGCAGATATTCATAAATCTCTGTCGTGGTGCCTACGGTGGAGCGTGGATTGCGACTTATCACGCGTTGCTCAATAGCTATTGCCGGAGGGATACCTTTTATGTAGTCGCATTCGGGCTTGTTCATCCTTCCGAGAAACTGACGTGCGTATGCCGATAGGCTCTCCACGTAACGTCGTTGTCCTTCGGCATAAAGCGTATCAAATGCAAGCGACGACTTACCGCTGCCGCTGACGCCCGCAATGACAATAAACTTATTGCGCGGAATTTTTAGGTCAATGTTCTTTAGGTTGTTTACTCGCGCACCTTTAATTTCTATGTACTCGTCCAATGCTTAATATTTAATTCTTATTTCAACAGGTGCTTCCAAATCCTTTTTCCATTCTTTCAAGTATTCGAACCAATCCTTTACCGAATGGTATCCATATTCCTCATTGTCGGAACCGAATGTTACCATATACTCAAGTCGGTTGCTGTCGGTGCCTATCAGGAAAGGATAATTGTCCTCGTCAGCCTGCATCTCACTGAGAATATATTTATGAGGGATGCAAATGCCCAGTCCCACTGTTTCGCGCTTATGTCCGGCACTGTCTTTTGCTGCCACGGCCCAATCACTGCCCCAGCATCCGCGCAGTCCCTTGTGGTCGCTCATCTCTATAGAACCTTTCACGTTGGTAACACCTGTTGCAAACTTATAACCCTCTGCCTTTCGGTTGAAACAGACAATTACCTGTACATCGCGGTGACCTCCGTATAGGATGTACTGCGTCTTCATCGTGATTGGAGCTTTGCCGGGATTATATGTGTTCCAGTTGCGGTCTTCTATCTCGAGAATGGTGCGCAATGGTCCAGTCGCAATCATCGTCATCGTGCGCAGGTCAACATCGTCGAGCATCTGTTGCTCTTTGCCGTCCCATCCACGCACAGCTCCCAGTCCGAACGACTTTCCGCACCAGAACACGTCGTCACCATATCCTGCTGCTTTGTCCTCCTTTGTCGGGTAGAATTTTGTGTGGGCTAATTCCAACTGGCGTTTATATTTGCCATAAAGGTCAACCGTCTGCCTGTGGTCGAAATATACGCGGAATCCCACCAGCTCGCTTTCGAAATCTGGACCGTGGTGATACATATATCCGTATGGATTGGTGCCACGCTCGGCTGACATGCTCTTTACGTAGCAGTCGTTCTGCGCTGGCTCTTTCGTCTTTCGGTTTGCAATGATCATATCCCCATAAACCAATGGCTTATACTCGTGCTGCTTTCCTGTAGGCCTCAACTCAATGCTATAGCTCTTTGTTTCTTTCTTATCCAGGTCGGTCAGAAAGCACAACTCGTCGAAAGTTCCATTGTTGTCCATGTCGTCCAGCTGGCTTGGTATTTCTTCACCGTCGCATTTCACTACCGCGCATCGTACTTCGAATCCAGTGTCTGTCAGTTTGATAACTACCGGTTGAGCCTTGCGGATGGTCTTAGACGGGTTTGTCACTTCGACAGTCAGCGTCTTTTGTGCCAATGCTGCAGAAGTCGCCATAATTATTGTGACAGCTGTTGTGATTATAATTTTATTCATTTCTTTAATTGTTTCTTGGCGACAAAGTTACGAAAAATCGAGAGAAATGCAAAAAGAAAATTGTGTTTTTCTTTCATTTATTTGTTAAATAGACCATGATTATAGAATATTTTTAATTTTTTTAGGTTAAAATTTGGATTTTAAAATGTTTTTTAGTAATTTTGCGGGCAAATTTAACATTGTATCAATATTTTTAAATATTTGAGAGGTCGTGCGTAAGGTTTATTTAATACTTTTCACCATTATGCTTTTTTGCTTTGGCTGCGAATTGCGGTTGAAGCCTAATTCGGCAGACGGTCAAAGCGGAGACTTTACTATCGAGCGCTACGACCGCATAGAAAGCCTCTATCTCTCAACCGGCGACTATTCGGCTTTGCAACAGATGAACACATCATATCCGGCACAGACACGTATGCTTATCGAGGATGTATTGAAACTCGGACATGTCAACGACCCGGAGATAAACACTAAATTTCTTAATTTTTTTCAGGACACAACTCTTCAGACACTAATCTCCGACGTGCAGCATCAATTTGCAAACATTGACGACCTGAATGATAATCTACAGATGTGTTTCATGAATATCGTAAGGTTGTTGCCATCGGCAAAGGTGCCAAAGGTTTACACTCAAATCAGTTCACTCGACCAAAGCATTATCGTTGGCGACGGTTTCCTTGGAATTAGCCTCGATAAATATCTCGGTGCCGACTATCCTTTATATAAGAAATACTACAACGACCATCAGCGTATGGTTATGGTACGCGAGATGATTGTTCCTGATGCCGTGGGGTTTTACCTCCTCAGTATGTATCCGTTCCCTTCCGATCGTGAAATGACGCAGCTTGAGCGTGACATGCATATCGGCAAGATTCAGTGGATTGTTAATCAGGTTATGGAACAAAAAGTATTCAAGAGCAAGTATGTGAATACCGTAGCGCGCTATATGAAGAATCATTCCGGCGTTACATTCGACCAGCTACTGCGAACCTACGATCACCGAAAGATAATCTTCGGATGACAAATGGGTTAATTGTAATATGAACTACAAGAAAAAATTCCTTCGATTTCTTTATTCAGTAATTTTGTGAACTTTTCAGCTCCAATGTCAGACAGGTGGTCGCCGTCAAAGAAGTCGTCGTCGGTGAACCGATTGTCTGCCATGTGGTTCAGAAATAAAGCACCATTTTCGCTGCAGAAACGTTCAGTGGCTGCTTGTATCGTTTTTAGACGGTCTGCTTTGAGGTGTCGAATGTAAGCCTGTGATTGTGGAGTAGTTACGAGAATCAGTCTGGCTCCGTGTCTTCGACATAACTGCGCTACTTGTTTCATGATTTCATAGTTGTGTGCAAGACGTGTTTCGTCGCAGCGCGAGTCGTGTCTATTGGCTGTGTTTCCTGCTTCGGCGTCAAAGTCTTGTGCCAACAGATGTTTAAGTTGCGGGGTATATAGGCTGCACCATCCCATGGAATCGATTCCTAAGACTTTGTATGTTTCTTCGGACGGAGGCGAAGTCTTGCCTATTGATGCCAAGAATTGTCCCATCTTGTTACGAGTGGTTTTGGGCTCTGATATTTCCAAATTGTATTTAGACAGAGTGGGGTATAGTTCGCTGTGCATATATATCTTGTAGTTTCTGCAGAGATGCCATTCGCTAGTGTTCTCAAGTCCGACGCTCAGCCATAGGTAGTATGACACAGGCATAATCACGGCCTTAAGTTTGCGATAACGTGTGTCCCACTGGCGTAGCAGGCTGAGGTCCTGATCCCATTCCTGGCTTACGTTTGCAAGGCTGAATACACATCCATTGATATACTCTGGTCGTATGGCAAAGAGAGTGTGGGAGTTTCCCATCACTAACACTTCAACGTCCTGTGCGTGTTTTTCCATCCATTCGAATTTGTAGCGGTACGTGTTCGGTACTTGACGCACTGCCCATTCAATGGCTGCAAATATAGCTATTACAATCAGAAGCGAGAAGACGCATCGCACGATGAATTTACCTATATGGGTGTGTTCGTTCATTATTGTGTTGCTTTTTATGACCGCAAAGATAAGTATAAAAATTGAAATATCAAATAAAATTTGGTATTTTGTTGTATTTATACTATCTTTGCAACAGGAAATGACAACCTGATTATGAAACTGCATATATTCAATCCTGAACACGACATTGCTTTAGCCTCGAATCTCGAGAACTTTACGGCTCCTCATGCCGGTCGTCAGCTACGCGGCGACCTCGGCTGGATTCCTGCCATTTGGGCTGATGCTGATGATGTGGTACTGGTAGATGACATAGATTATGCAGAGAAAGCTCTTAAGAAGTTTTGTGCCAATTCGAAGATGAAAATCAGCTGCCAGTTTGTCAACCAATATCAGTTGGAGCAGTTCTGTTTTGACAGTATTGAGCCTTGGGGATGGGATTGCGCCATTCGGCATTTCCTGCTGCGTTGGGGAGCGTCAGATGAGAGTGTGCCCTCGCTTGAGGCGGTAGAAAATATCCGCAGACTTTCTCACCGCCGTATGGCTTCCGAAGTGCTCAAGGAATTGCGGACATTCGGAACTACGGGCGAGTCTTATTGTTGCGCTGCAGAAGAAGCACAAACGATGATTCGGCGTTTCGGCCATGCCGTATTGAAGGCTCCCTGGAGCAGCAGTGGCAGAGGCATACGCTATGTTGACAGCGAACTGACTTTTCAGCAGCAGGGATGGCTTCGCAATGTCGTCAACAGTCAGGGCGCAGTGATGGTAGAGCCGTATTATAACAAGGTGAAGGATTTCGCCGTAGAGCTTGTCAGCGACGGGAAAGGACGAGTGGAATGCCTCGGACTGTCGCTCTTTCATACTCTTAACGGTGCATATACCGGCAATCTGCTTGCCACGGAGACCGCAAAGCGTGAGCTGTTGGCGAAATACATTTCCATTGAACTGCTCGATCATGTTATTACAGAGTTGTGCACATGCCTTGGCAAGAGGCTTGCCGGACTCTATTCCGGTCCCTTGGGCGTGGATATGATGATAGTGTCGGATGGTGATGGTAAACCATGCTTGCTGCATCCGTGCGTGGAAATAAATATGCGTCGCACGATGGGACATGTTGCATTAAGCCTGTCGCCCGACAGCGACGATGTCAAGAAAGTGATGCGTATAACCATGACAGATAATTATAAACTTAAGATAAACAAACTATGAAACTGAAAATCACTTTTTTATCTGTGCTCTTTCCATTGATTGCATCTGCCCAGTACAAATCGCAGGTATGGTCGTCCGACAATGGTGACGGCACATTTACCAACCCGGTAATCAATGCTGACTATAGCGATCCCGACGTATGTGTGGGAGCCAGTGGCGAAGACTTCTATCTTACTGCTTCGTCGTTCAATTGTATTCCCGGACTGCCGATTCTTCATTCGAAAGACTTGGTCAACTGGCGGATTGTCAATCACGCTATCAAGGTGTTGCTGCCCGAAGAGCGTTATAACCTTCCTCAGCACGGTAACGGCGTCTGGGCTCCGTCGATACGTTATAACAAGTACAACCAGACATATTATATATATTGGGGTGATCCCGACCTTGGTGTCTTTGTCGTAACGGCCAAAGATCCTGAGGGCGAATGGACGGCACCCAAATGCATCATTCCCGGCAAGGGAATGATTGATACCACTCCGTTGTGGGACGACGACGGCCGCTGCTATCTCGTAAACGGCTGGGCCAACTCCCGTTGTCAGTTCAACAGCGTCTTAACCGTCCGTGAGATGAGTGCCGACGGAATGCGGCAAATTGGTAATCCGGTAATAGTGTTCGACGGTAATGGCACGGCCGACCGCACAGCCGAAGGTCCGAAGTTCTACAAGCGCGACGGATGGTATTGGATTATGTGTCCCGCCGGTGGAGTACCTGTCGGTCATCAGCTTGCCATGCGTTCTAGGTCGCCCTACGGACCATACGAGAGCAAGATGGTGCTGGCACGTGGAAAGACCGACGTCAACGGTCCTCATCAGGGAGCGTGGGTTCACCTGCAGAGCGGCGAAGACTGGTTTTTGCATTTCCAGGATAAGGAAGCCTACGGGCGCGTGGTGTGGCTTGAGCCAGTGGAGTGGCGTGACAACTGGCCAGTTATGGGCGAGAAGGCAAAGGACTATTGTGGTCAGCCTGTATTGAAATACAAGAAGCCTAATGTCGGTAAAACCTACCCGATAGAGAATCCCGTAGAGAGTGATGAGTTCAACACCACTGTTCTCGGCAAACAGTGGCAGTGGCATGCCAATTATCAGCAGACATTCGGTATGCCGACACCTTTTGGCGTTATGCGTGTATTCTGCCATAAGCAAAGTTCTGACTACAAGAACATGTGGGAAGCAGGCGGACTGCTTCTGCAGAAAACTCCTGCCGACAATTTCACTGCTACGACGAAGTTGCGCATGACAGCCAAGGACGACGGACAGTATGGCGGTATCACTGTGTTCGGAATGGACTATTCCGCATTGGTTGTAAAGCGTGTAGGCGACAATTTCGAACTCCAGCAGATTACTTGCAAGCAGGCCGATAAGGGAAAGCCCGAGACAGTGAGAACCATTACCGAGCTGAAAGCTACTTCTATTGACAAAGTGGATTATCAGCCAGCCATCCATTGCGATGTTTATCTCCGGATAAACGTGAAGTATATCGGCGGCAAGACATCCACAGGCGAGAACAAGCATGAGGCAAGCGTAGAGTTTGCATGGTCGAAGGATGGCAAGAAGTTCACCACCGTTGGCGACAAGTTCACCATGCGCCAGGGAAAGTGGATAGGTGCAAAGATCGGTCTCATGGCTGCCGAGCCTGCCGGCAAGAAAGTCCGCGGTTGGATAGATGCCGACTGGTTCAGAATAGAAAAACTGAAATAATACATTTATACAAACATTATCAAGACAATGAAACAGACAATTCTTGTTACCGGTGGCACGGGTTTTATCGGCAGCCACACGACAGTAGAACTGCAAGAAGCAGGCTACAAGGTAGTTATCGTTGACAATCTCTCTAACTCCAATGCCAACGTAGTTGACGGCATCGAGAAAATCACAGGTATTCGTCCAGCGTTCGAGAAAGTTGATTGTTGTGACATGGAAGCCTTGGAGGGCGTTTTCCGTAAGTATCCAGACATTCAGGGTATCATTCACTTCGCTGCATCGAAGGCTGTCGGTGAGAGTGTTCAGAAGCCGCTGATGTACTACCGTAACAACCTTACTTCGCTCATTAACTTACTTGAACTGATGCCCAAGTATGATGTCAAGGGTATCATCTTCTCAAGCAGCTGCACCGTCTATGGTCAGCCCACAAAGGAGAACCTGCCAGTAACAGAGAATGCTCCTATACAGAAGGCTCTTTCACCTTATGGCAACACCAAGCAGATAAACGAGGAGATTATTCATGACTATATCCACAGTGGGGCTCCTATCAAGAGCATCATCCTGCGCTACTTCAATCCTATTGGTGCCCATCCGACGGCACTCATCGGAGAGCTGCCATTGGGCGTGCCTATGAATCTCATTCCATTCGTGACCCAGACGGCAGCTGGTATCCGCGAGCAGCTGAAGATTTTCGGCAACGACTATAATACCCCCGACGGAACTTGTATTCGCGACTATATCTATGTGGTCGATCTTGCCAAGGCTCACGTGAAGGCTATGGAGCGCGTACTCGACAAACCCGAGACCGATGCCGTCGAGGTGTTCAACATCGGTACCGGCAAGGGACTCTCAACACTTGAAGTTGTCGAGGGCTTCGAGAAGGCTACCGGCGTAAAACTGAACTGGACATACGCTCCGCGACGTGAAGGTGACATTGAGCAGGTATGGGGTAATGTAGATAAAGCCAACAAGGTACTCGGCTGGAAGGCAGAGACTCCGACAGAGGATGTTCTCCGCAGCGCATGGAAGTGGCAGGAGAAACTCATGGCTGAGAAAAAACAGTAGTTCAGAAGGTTCGTAAGAATTAAAATATCTCGATAACTATATGTTGTTTAAGAAATAATTTGTACCTTTGCAGCCGTTTAAACAAAACATATATTGTAGATATGAAAATTAACATTACATTCCCGGACGGATCTGTTCGCTCGTATGAGCAGGGCGTTACCGGTTTTGAGATTGCCGAAAGCATTTCGCCGGCTTTGGCACGCGACGTAGTCAGTTGCGGAGTGAATGGCGAGACAGTAGAACTAAACCGTCCTATCAACTGTGATGCTACCATCGCACTGTATAAGTTTGATGACGACGAAGGCAAGCATACTTTCTGGCATACCAGTGCCCATCTGCTTGCAGAGGCACTTCAGGAACTTTATCCAGGCATTCAGTTCGGCTTCGGTCCTGCTGTAGAGAACGGCTTCTTCTACGATGTGCTGCTCCCCGGTGGCGAACAAATCAAGGAGGCCGATTTCGGAAAGATTGAGAAGAAGATGCAGGAACTTGCCCAGAAGAAAGAGCCGGTGGTTCGCCGCGAGGTGTCAAAAGCCGACGCACTGAAGGAGTTTGCTGCCGACGGCCAGACATATAAGTGTGAGCACATCGAGCAGGACCTTGAAGACGGCACCATTACCACATATACACAGGGACGCTTCACCGACCTCTGCCGCGGACCGCACCTCATGAATACCGGCTCAATCAAGGCTGTCAAGCTGACGAGTGTGGCAGGAGCATTCTGGCGCGGTGATGCCACCCGCGAACAGATGCAGCGACTCTATGGCATCTCGTTCCCGAAGAAGAAAATGCTCGACGAGTATCTTCTTGTGCTCGAAGAGGCGAAGAAACGCGACCACCGAAAGATAGGAAAGGAGATGGAGTTGTTCGTGTTCTCCGAGAAAGTGGGAAAGGGCCTGCCTATATGGCTGCCGAAAGGCACCGACATGCGTCTGCGTTTGCAAGACCATCTGCGCAAGGTGCAGAAGCGCTTCGGCTATCAGGAGGTAATCACTCCACACATCGGCTCGAAGCAGCTCTACGTCACCAGCGGACACTGGGATCACTACGGTAAAGACTCGTTCCAACCCATTCACACACCGGAGGAAGACGAGGAGTATATGCTAAAGCCGATGAACTGTCCTCATCACTGCGAGATTTTCGCCAGCCGCCCACGTTCATACCGCGACCTGCCGCTGCGTATAGCTGAGTTCGGAACAGTTTATCGCTACGAACAGAGTGGTGAGCTGCACGGACTTACGCGCGTTCGTTCGTTCACTCAGGACGATGCCCACATCTTCTGCCGTCAGGATCAGGTGAAGCAAGAGTTCCTCAACGTAATGGATATTATCGGCATAGTTTTGAAGGCATTCGGGTTCAACTTCGAAGCACAGATTTCGCTGCGCGACCCCAACGACCATAATAAATATGTGGGTACCGACGAGGATTGGGCAATGGCAGAAAAAGCAATCCAGGAGGCTTGTCAGGAGAAGGGTCTCAATGCCAAGGTCGAATACGGCGAGGCTGCTTTCTATGGTCCAAAGCTCGACTTCATGATAAAGGATGCCATCGGACGCCGTTGGCAGCTGGGCACCATCCAGGTGGACTACAACCTTCCGAAGCGATTCCAGCTGGAATATACCGACGAGGACAACCAGAAGAAGACTCCCGTGATGATCCACCGTGCTCCCTTCGGCTCGATGGAGCGATTCACGGCAGTGCTTATCGAGCATACCGCTGGTCACTTCCCGCTGTGGCTCACTCCAGACCAGGTGGCTATTCTGCCTGTCAGCGAGAAGTATAACGATTATGCTTTCGAGCTGAAGCGTTTCTTCGGACAGAACAATGTGCGTGCAATGGTTGACGACCGAAACGAGAAGATAGGCCGCAAGATTCGCGACAACGAGCTGAAGCGTATCCCATACATGCTCATCGTTGGCGAGAAGGAGGTTGCCGAAAAGAACGTCAGCTTCCGTCAGCAGGGTGGTGGCGAGCAGGGCACCATGACCGCCGAGGCCTTCGCCAAGAAGATAAACGACGAAGTCGCTGAGATGACCAAAGAGTTCTAACTCTAATAAACGATAATAGGTGAGGATGCATAGATGAAAGCATCCTCACTTTTTTCTGCAGTTCGGGTGAGCAAATGCTGTCGTTCAGAACACAGATGAAACTGAGAAAACAGAAATGCCATCATTCGGGACGACGGGAATTCTGAAATCGCTGAAATGCTGTCG
>CAMOEW010000022.1 GCA_946612625.1 uncultured Prevotella sp. | reverse complement strand
GGCCACAGGAGAGAATCACTGTCGCGAGAATCAACTTAATAACACAACAAATATTTATTTACTAATTTTTAAAAAAAACTATGAGATTCAAACAATTACTAACAAAAACGCTCCTCGTCGCAGCAGGGCTGTGCGTGGGAGCAAACAGTGCGTGGGGAGATGACATCACCATTACGTACGATTTTCAATCTTACGCTAAAACGAAATGTCCAACATTCCGCGATGAAGTTTATATCACCTTAGGTAGTAGTGTAGGAAATGTTTACGAAAGTACACAGAATTATCTTGTTAATGAACTTCCCGATTTCTCTTTTGGCGGTAATTTTGCATTTCAATCAACGGATTTTAGATTTAGAAATAGCAGTAGTACGGGGGATGAAGATCGTAGAGGTATATTCACCAATGGTAAAGATCGCTTCTTTTCTATTGTGGATTTAGCAATTGGTGACAAAGTGAAGTTATACTTCCCCGATGAAAGTGGTGTCCTGTTTGTATCAACTAATGCCACGTATGACAATGCAGGAACACCAACCGCTGTGTCACTTTGGACTCCTGTTGTTAGCGAAAGAGAATACACAATCACATCAGCAGGCCGTCTTGACCTTCAGCAAAAAGGCAAAACAAACTCATATATGACACTGTTAAAAGTGGAAATTGTAACATCGCGTTCTGAGACTATTACAGAACCATCGATAGCTGCAACTGGTACCTATGGAAACCAACGAACTGTGACAATTACAGCAGGAACATCAAGCATCAAGAGCGGTGTCGCGACATACTACACTCTTGATGGTTCAACTCCCACTACGTCTTCTACAAAATATACAGAGCCATTTACAATTGATGCTAATAAAACGATAAAGGCAATTACTGTTAGTAATTCTTCTGCAAAAACTTCATCTACTGTAGCAAGTCAAGAAATTACAGCAGGTGTACCAATATCAGTGGCTGCTCCTACCATAACTTTCTCCTCAATGGTTGCTAATGGAGACTTCTATTCCCCACAATACTCTATTGCCAATGGTGACAACTCTGATATTCTTGGCACCCCAAGTCCTACGTTGTCAGCAACTTTTAACGGCGCAGCTGTTGACATTTCTGCAGGAACCTTTACTCCTAACACCAAAGGAACTCTTGTGGTAACAGCCTCTGCTGACGGATACAATTCAACTTCGACAGAATTATCTATTACGCATGGACTATACGCATGTCAGTCTACACCAAACTTTAACGAAATAGCACTAACTGACCTTGCCACGATACTTGGAGGAACATGGGAAGAATATGATGGTGCAGCAAGAGAGTCTGAATGGTCAAAGACAGGCGGTGTTAATGCAGACCTTACTCCTAATGGCGGAGGAAGTTACTATAAATATAAATTGACAAGTAGCGGAAGTGTGACTGTCGGCAGTTGGTTTACATTCACTCGCAATAGAGGATCTTCGGTATTAAGGGTTCTTGCAGGATATGGCCTTGGAGAAAAGGGGTATATTCCAAGTATGACAATCAACAGTCCCGTAGAAGGTGGTATCATTGAGTATTGCAACGGAAAATCAAGTCCTGCAGTGACTTATGTTACGATGACCGCAGAAAATGAGGCTGCAAAATCCTGGTCTGCAACAGGACTGGCTGCAGCCCAAGCCCTCCGCTACTGCAAATATTACACCCCATTACCTATCTTGTCCGACGGTGATGCTGTCAACCTGACATTTCACAATGCTGGCGTCACGGGCGACAACAATAACAACTGGAATCTGAACGTATATAACAGTTCAAGCACTCAGGTTGCTAATATCCGTGCCGACTGGTGGGATGGACCAAACTATCCTGAAGGCTCTGGTGCAGGTTTCACTTATCCTTATTCCTATTCTGCTGACGGAGGCAATACCCCTGGACCTAATGTGTGGGCTACGTTCCAGAGCGACATGACTAATGCCGACGTTGCACTGAACCTGACCTACACAGAAGGCACGCTCTATGTAACCGGCACCATGACTCATGACCAGAAGGTGTACTACGTGAACTACAAGAAGACTGGTCTTGACGGCAACCTAACATACAACCTCGTGGGTAACGGAGGTGCAGTGTTGACCAGCATCGTTACTGCCAGCACTACGCCAGTCACTACAGCCGCCGCTCACCCGACAAAGATCAACGCAGGTACAGTAGGTGCAACAGGATACTCCACATTCGCGAGCACGCTCTATCCGCTCGACCTTTCTACCATCGACGGTGCCGAGGCTTACTATGCAGAGACTGTTGACACAGAAAACAAGAAGGTGGTATTTGAATCGACGACTGCTTCTGTTCCTGCAGGAGAAGGTCTTCTGCTGAAGGGTACTGCTGGCACTGCCGTGACCATCAACATTGCCGATGCAGGCACAGCTATCAGCGGCAACAAGCTCGTAGGCTGTATCACCGAGACCGCTGATGTATCTGGTGCTGACAAGTATGTATTGGTAAACAACGCTGGTACGGCTGAATTCCAGAATCTGGGTACAAGTCCAGCCACCATCCCTGCCGGCAAGGCTTATCTCAATGCCGGCGGCAGCAGTGCTAAGAGCCTGAAGATTGTGTTCGACGACGAGACATTGGGAATCAACGACGCTTCGATGCTTAACGGCAACGCAGAGGGCATGAACGACAAGCAGATCTTCAACCTCAGCGGTCAGCGCATTGCTGCTCCGCAGAAGGGTATCAACATTATTGGCGGACGCAAAGTAGTGGTGAAATAATAGTAAATTGTGAAACAGTAAAAAAAAGAAAAGCATTATGAAAAAAACAGTATATACAGCACCTACGGTAAAAGTGGTACGACTTAAGACAATGACCAAGCTGATGATGACTTCAAGCATCAAACTTGGCGGATCATACAACGGTACAGCAGATATTCAGGACCGGGACGACGAAGAAGACGGCTTCGGCTGGTAATGATAGAATACACAAAAATAGGTTTATAGATTTTTGAAAAAAAGTTTATAATGTTGCCCCGGGGAATCCGTGAGGACGGAGGGGGTTAGTTAAAAGTGTAAATTGATATTTTAAGAACGCCCGCACTTGTCCGTGAGGACAGGTGCGGTTTTGTATAAGATTCCGAGCGAAGGGAATTCTGAAATCGCAAAAATGCTGTCGCTCCGAACGAAGGGAATTCTGAAATCGCAAAAATGCTGTCGCTCCGAACGAAGGGATTACTTCTGCAGCAATTCGAGGATTTTCTTCATATACTTTACATTGTCCCACGAGAAATCAGGCAGCTGCATAAGGGTAAGCATCTCACGCTCTCTGTCGCGAGACAAGGCACGCTTCAAGGCACGCTCCTCAAACAGCACGAGCTTGTCGCCATACTTCAGATAATAGTAGTTTACCAGCGGGTAACGCTCGTCGCTGTCTGTATAGCGCTCCAGTGTGGTCATCGAAACCTGATCGCCGCCAAGCGACAAGGAGGTGAGGTCAACGCTGTTTGCCATATTCCGCTGATACCCATCTGCGTCGATGAGCGTCTTGCACAGAATCACTCCCTTGCCAACAGAGTCAACCACGTATGCCAAAGCTGTATCGGTGCGGAGATAAAGACGGTCGGCTATTCGAACCTGCTTCACCAGCCGCATCGATGCCTGCATGGTAGTGAGACCGTGCTTATACACAAGCGACCCGTTCTTCATGAATACGTTAGCACTGGGAGTCTTTATCACCCGTCCGTCTTCCATCAGAATCTCTGCCGGGGAGAACTTCCCGAACACCATTGTCGAAGCACTCATGCCACCATAAACCTGTGCACGCATTACCGTTGATGATACGGCGAACAAAACGACTAAAAAAAGATTTTTCATAACCATTAATGTCTTGACCAACAAAATGACGCTACAAAAGTAGCAATAAAAGTCAAAACAACGAACAAAATCACTGACGAAGAATTGAATTTAATTTTTTTTAATATAAAAAACAGCCCAAAAATGACACTTCTACAGAAAAAATGTGTACCTTTGCAGTGCTTTTTGTGGAACAAATCCAATAATCCACTGTAAGTCAGACGTTTAGATGAATTTTAGAAAAGAAAGTTAAGAAACATGAGACAGCTTAAAATTCAAAAAAGCATTACCAACCGTTCGAGTGAAGCCCTTGACAAGTATCTTGTTGAAATCGGTCGTGCTCCACTGATAAGCATCGACGAGGAAATAGAGCTTGCACAGAAGATTCGCAAGGGAGGACCTGAAGGTGAGCGTGCTAAAGACAAGCTGGTTACAGCCAACCTGCGTTTCGTTGTATCAGTGGCAAAACAATACCAGCACCAAGGTCTTACACTTACTGACCTTATCGACGAGGGAAACATCGGACTGATAAAAGCTGCCCAGAAGTTTGACGAGACACGTGGATTCAAGTTCATCTCATACGCAGTATGGTGGATTCGCCAGAGCATCCTGCAGGCCATTGCCGAGCAGAGCCGCATCGTAAGACTGCCGCTCAACCAGGTGGGCTCGCTGAACAAAATCAACCACGAGATAAACAAATTTGAGCAGGAAAACCAGCGCCATCCATCGGTGAGCGAGCTTGCTGAAGCAACCAACATCGACGAGGAGAAGATAGGCCAGAGCATGATGGCCGACGGTCATCACGTATCTATCGACGCACCTTTTCAGGACGGTGAAGACAATTGTATGCTCGACGTGATGGCAAGCGGCGACGACAGCCGTACCGACCGCCACGTTGACCATGAGTCGATGGCTCAGGAGCTGAACACCGTGCTCAATAAAGTGCTGAAAGACCGCGAGATAACTATCATCCGCGAATGTTTCGGAATAGGTTGCCACGAGAAAGGTCTCGAAGAGATTGGCGACCAGCTCGGGCTCACTCGCGAACGCGTTCGCCAGATACGCGAGAAGAGCATCGCAAAGCTGCGCGACAGCGGTAATGCACGCATATTGATGAAATACTTGGGATAAAACGTTAAAATGCACTAATTCGTTGCCCGACTCGTGAAAAGTTAGTATCTTTGAGGGCGTGAAACGAATTGCAGTCAAATTTATTTTGCTACTTGCCGTCGTGATGACATCAGCGGTGAGCATTCATGCAAACAACAAAATGAGCACTGAAGATGTGGAAGTGCTCAATTTGTTGTTTAATCATGTTGACAGCATGGCAACGGAAAAAGACAGCGTGGTGCGCAATGCCTACTTCAAGATAAACATCGACATAGCACGGCGCAACCCGATACTATGGCTTATACCGTCGATGTATTCAATTGCCAAGGGCGACCGCCAATACGTAGAAGAGCACTACGGGAAAATGGTGATGAGCGGCAACGACAGACAATTCTTCAGACAGATAGCAACAGGCAACATACCACATCACCGCGCCACAATGCCCACAATGAGCGTTTATGCAACCCCCGACATCTATGGAAGCACACTGTTCAATGGCTACGGACTGTCGCCTATCAACCGTAACAACATCAAATTCTACAGCTATCGTGTAATACGCGACGAAAACAATCCCGAATTTATAAATATCCTCTACAAGCCGAAACTCTACAACAACACTCAGCTCGTGGGAGGCGTTGTTACCATAGATGCCGGCACAGGCCACATAACCGAGGCCGACATCATGGGCGAATTCGACATGATAAAATTCCACATCCATGCAAAGATGAACACGCGGAAATGGTCGAGGCATCCTGTAGAAGTAGAGCTGATAGCACAGTTCAAGTTTCTGGGAAACAATATAAATGCGAAAATCTATGCCAACCTTGACTGCAAGAAATCGGTAAACGTGAATATCGGCAATGAGCACGACATTAAACTGATGAGCGAGGTGCGCCCGAAGAAACTTCGGAAGCAAGACAATGACATATACGCCAAGATGATTTCCAGATACTCTGCCGACTCCATTCAGGCCCTCGCCGATACCATCCATTATAGCGGCGGCAAAAGAAAGCACGACTTGAAAGACAAGGCAAGACGAGTCTTCGACGACTATTTCTGGACCAGTCTGAAGACCAGCAACGAGCGCGGCAGGCTGTCGCTCTCGCCTATCATCAACCCTCTTGCCCTGGGATACACGTCGAGCAAAGGCATCTCATACAAGATGAAAGCATTCGCCTTCTACCAGTTGTCGGGACACAGCAGCCTGTCGTTTACACCGATGTTCGGTATGAACTTCAAGCACAAAGACTTCATCTTCCTGGCACCGCTACGTTGGACATACAGCCACAGAAAGGAAGCATGGCTGCAACTGGTGGCGGCCAACAGCAGCTTAGTATCGGCACTGCCGGAATTCGAGGAAGGAGCCAAACAGATACTGGGCGACAGTGCAGTAACAGCACAGTCAGTGATCCAGGACTATTACAAGCCCTACGTATTTGCAGTCAACAACAACCTGAGACTGAGCCGACACGTGAGCATAAATATCGGAATGGCTTATACCATGCGAATAGCACGCGACAAAGCGCGACTGCGGTCGGAAGGAAAGAAAACCACGTTCCGCTCGCTGACACCTTCGCTCACGCTGACGCTGAAACCATTCACTGACGGCCCACTGATAACAGCCAGCTACGAGCGAAGCATGAACCATATAGTGGGAGAAAGCCGCGAATACGAGAAACTGGAATTCGACGCATCGTTCTCGAAGTCGCTCTCACGGCTTAGGAAATACAATCTCAGGGCCGGAACGGGATTCTATACAAAGCGGAGCCCAAACTACTTTGTCAGCTACTCAAACTTCAGCTACAACTATCTGCCTGAAGACGTCATCGACGACTGGAGCATGAACTTCCAACTGCTGCCTGCCGAATGGTACACACTGTCGAACTATTATATCCGCGGCAACGCATCGTTTGAATCGCCGCTGATGGTACTCTCGAAAGTGCCGCTCGTGGGAAGGTATGTCGAGACAGAGAGATTCTATGCCAGTGTGCTCTCTGTCGAGCACAGCAAACTGTATTCCGAAATAGGCTACGGATTTCTATGCCGCTATTTCGCCATCGGTGTGTTCAGCAGTTTCCTCAGCGCACGTTTCCAGAAATTCGGAGTGAAATTCAATTTTGAACTCTTCCGCAGATGGTAAAGCATTAAAAACGTTAAGAATGACTACAAGCAAGAAACCACTATTGGTATATAAGGCGAGTGCAGGGAGCGGAAAGACGTTCACTCTCGCCGTAGAATACATTAAGCTGCTGGTAGAAAATCCTCAGAGCTACAAGACCATCCTGGCAGTAACCTTCACCAACAAGGCTACTGAGGAGATGAAGATGCGAATACTGAGCCAACTCTACGGCATCTGGAAACAGCTCGACGACTCTAACGACTACACCACGGCAGTATGCAAAGCTCTCGACGCATCGCCACAGTTTGTAAGCCGACAGGCAGGAACAGCGCTACATCTGCTGCTACACAACTATAACTACTTCCGCGTGGAGACCATCGACTCGTTCTTCCAAAGCGTGATGCGAAACCTGGCACGCGAACTCGACCTCACCGCCAACCTGCGCATAGGACTAAACGACGTGCAGGTAGAGGAACAAGCGGTTGACCGAATCATAGAGGAGCTGAACCACACCGACATCGTACTGCAATGGATAATGAAGTATATCCTCGACAATATCAACGACGACAAAGGGTGGAACGTTATCGGACAGATAAAGAAATTCGGACAGACCATCTTCCGCGACTATTATAAGCAGACGGCAAAGAAACTGAACGACGAAATACACCGTAAGGGATTCTTCGACCGTTATACAGAAACCCTTCAGGAAGTTCGCGATGCTGCTGCAGCCACGATGAAGAACTACGCCGACCGCTTCTTCGACATCATTGCCGACGAAGGACTCACCATCGACGACTTCTACCGCAAGGAGAAAGGCGTGGCAGGCATGTTCGCCAAGATGCGAAATGGCAACTTCGACGAGAAGATTGTCAACTCATACGTCAATGAATGCTACGACGGACCGGAAAAAGGCTGGTATTCGAAGAGCTCACAGAAGAAAGACATCATCCACTCACTCGTGATTGACAGTCTCGACACTCTCTTCCGCAATGCTGTTGCAGCCAGACCGGTTCAGTGGCGGATGTATAAGTCGGCTCTCCTGACACTGCGTCACCTGAACCAACTGCGGCTGCTCGACACGATAGAGACAAAGGTCAGGGCAATCAACGACGAAGAAAACCGATTCCTGCTCAGCGACACACCGGGAATGCTGCACGCACTAATCAATAACAGCGACGCGCCGTTCATATTCGAGAAAATCGGCACTCAATTGGAACACGTGATGATCGATGAGTTTCAGGACACCAGCACCACTCAATGGGAGAACTTCAAGGTACTGCTGAACGAGTGCATGAGCCACACCAACACAAGCAACCTAATCGTGGGCGATGTGAAGCAGAGCATATATAGGTGGCGCTCAGGCGACTGGCGGCTGCTCAACAATATCGAGAGCCAGTTTGCCTCGGCAGAACAGACTGTAGAGGTTAAGGCACTCGACACAAACTATCGTTCGCAGCGTCGTATCATCGAGTTCAACAACTGTTTCTTCCGCACCGCAGCGGAAATAGAATATGCCGACCAGAACACACTCTTTGAAGAGGGAGCCATCGAGCTGCAGAAAGCCTACGCCGACGTAGAGCAGGAAATTCCGGAGCAGCGCGACAACTGCGGCATGGTAAGCGTCAGTCTGCTTGCCGACAAAGACTATGCCGACACTACCGTCGCTGGTGTGCTTGACATCGTAGGAATGCTTCTCGACAAAGGTGTAAGCCAGAGCGACATAGCCATTCTCGTAAGAAACAACAGCCACATTCCAGTCATCGCAAATGCATTCGCGCAGCAAATGCCCGATGTGAGCATCGTATCGGGCGAGGCATTCCGGCTCGACGCATCGGTCAGCGTGAACATGATCATAGCGGCACTACGGCTCATCATTCACCCCGACGACATGCTCTCTGAGGCAGAACTGAAGAAAAACTACATGTATGCCGTATGCCGTTCTGAAATGAATGAGACAGAGATGCTCGCATCAGTTCAACTGCCCGGGCAGTTCACTGACAACAGACAGAGGCTGGCCTCACTCCCACTCTACGACCTCGTGGAGGAAATCTACTCCATCTTCTCGCTGTCAGCTATAGAAGGACAAAGTTCATACGTGTGCGCATTCTACGACCAGCTGAGCCTGTTCACTGCCGACAAAGCATCAGACATCGAGCTCTTTCTACGTGAATGGGACGAGAACATCTGCCGCAAAACCGTGCCTGGAGATGAACTCGACGGCGTGCGGCTGCTCTCTATCCACAAGAGCAAGGGGCTGGAGTTCGACAATGTCATCATACCATTTGCCGACTGGCAGCTTGAGAAGACCAACGGCAATGTGCTATGGTGTTCCACATCAGAACAGCCATTTGGTGAGTTGCCACTTGTACCAATCGACTACGGCAGGCAGATGATAGGGACTGTGTATGAGCACGACTATCTCCAGGAGCATCTGCAAAACTGTGTAGATAATCTGAACCTGCTCTACGTGGCATTCACGCGGGCGGGAAACAATCTGTTTATCATCGGAAAACGCGAGGCTCGCGGCAGTCGGTCGATGCTTATAGAGCAGTGCCTGCCAATGGTGGCTGAAAAGATAGAGGAGGCACAATTTGAGTACGACGACAACGCCGACCTGGCGCTGAGCTTCGAATATGGCAATCTGTATGTTCCACCTGCCGACGCTGCTGACGGAAGCTACACGCAGAACGTCTTCAAGGCGCAGGTGAAGCCCGTAAACATCGCCATCGAGTCGTTTGACAGCAAGGTGGAGTTCAGACAGAGCAACCAGAGCCGCGACTTCGTAGGCGAAGACACGATGTCGGAGGAGGACTCAGAACGCCAAAGATATATCAAGATAGGAAGCATACTACATCAGATATTCTCGACCATCAGAACTGCCGACGACATCGACCAAGCACTGCTACAGATGCAGCTCGACGGCGTTATCTACGACGACATCATCACTGCCGACAGGCTGGCAAAGATGCTTCGCGAAAGGCTTACCAACAGCAAGGTGGCAGAATGGTTTTCGCCACGATGGCAGTTGTTCAACGAATGTACGATACTGAAACGCGACACCGTGACCGGAGAAGTGGTTGAGCGACGGCCAGACAGAGTAATGACCGACGGAAAAATAGTGATTGTAGTTGACTTCAAGTTCGGCTCACCAAAGCCCGAATACCACGAGCAGGTAAGAGAATACGCAAACCTGCTCGCCGACATGGGCTACAACGATATTCGAGGCTATCTCTGGTACGTCTATTCAAACAAGATAGAAGAAGTGAAATTCAACTCATAAACCCAACCAAGAAACACAAGATGAAACCTTTCTTAGAATACGTAGCCGAATATATCATACGCAAGCACGGCACCGACCTCTCACGCACGGCCGTGGTATTCCCAAACAAGCGTGCTTCGCTGTTCCTCAACGAACTGCTCGTAAGAAATACCGACCGTCCGATGTGGAGTCCGGCATACACTACTATCAGCGACCTGTTCAAAGCACACTCGCAGTTGAAATGCGCCGACCCCATCAAACTGGTATGCGACCTGCATAAAAGTTTCTGCAAATGCACAGGCTCAACAGAGACACTCGACCACTTCTACGGATGGGGACAGCTGCTGATTGCCGACTTCGACGATATAGACAAGAACATGGCCGACGCGAAGAAAGTGTTTGCAAACCTGCGCGACATCCACGAGATGGACGACCTTTCTTATCTCGAACAGGAACAGATAGAAATACTGAAAAAATTCTTCAGAAACTTCTCTGAGGGCAGCAACACAGAACTGAAGCGAAGGTTCCTGAATTTATGGAGCAACTTCTATAGTATCTACAAAGATTTCAACGAACGACTTGAGCAGCAACACCTTACATACGAAGGAGCACTATATCGTAAAGTGGTCTGCGACGATAGTATATCATTCGAGCGCGACCGCTATATCTTCGTTGGATTCAACCTGCTGCAGAAAGTCGAGCAGAAACTTTTCATGCGCCTGAAGGAACAGGGAAAGGCACATTTCTACTGGGATTTCGACAACTACTACATGCAGCGCGAAGGACTCTGGCACAACGAGGCAGGACACTTTATCCGACAATATCTCGACGCTTTTCCAAACGAACTCGACACAAACGACCGCAACATCTATGACAACTTTGCAAAGACAAAGACCATTAGTTTCATGGCTGCACAAACAGAGAATGTGCAGGCACGATACGTGAGCACATGGCTGAGAAACAACAACCGCATAGCCGCAGGCAAACGCACGGCGATAGTCATGGCCGACGAGAAACTGCTCCAGCCCATTATCCACTCACTGCCCGACGAAGTTGACAGTGTGAACATAACCACCGGCTACCCGCTATCGCAGACTCCGATAGCATCAGAGATGCAAATTCTCATTTCGTTACAGCTCAACGGATATTCTCCAAAGATGCGTAAGTTCCGGCTACGCAATATAAACAATCTGCTTAAGCATCCCTACGCCCGTTTTGCCTCCGACAGATGCTCAGAACTGTACGATAAACTGAACATAGAGACAAAAGTGTATTTCGCCTCACCTGAACAGCTTTCAATCGATGACGGTCTCGCCATGATTTTCACGCCGCTTGCCAATGCCGAAGGAACGGTTACTGCCGACAGGCTGACAACATGGTTGCGCGACATCATCAGACTAACTGCAACCAACTCTGCCAACGACAGCAACCAGATGTTACAGGAATCGCTCTTCAGAACATATACACTGCTAAACCGTCTGCACGACCTTATACATCAAGGCGACCTAATTATCGACAACAGCACACTGCAGCGGCTCATCATACAGATGATACAATCTACCACCATCCCGTTCCATGGAGAGCCTGCCGTGGGCATACAAATCATGGGTGTGCTGGAAACGCGAAACCTCGACTTCGACCATGTACTGCTACTGTCGTGCAACGAGGGTAACATGCCTAAGGGTATCAACGACACATCATTTATACCTTATAATATACGCAAGGCATACGGACTGACAACTATCGACAACAAAGTTGCTATCTACGCATACTACTTCCACTCGCTATTGCAGCGAGCTACAGACATCACGCTTGTATATAACAATGCCGCAGGCGACATGCGCACAGGCGAGATGAGCCGATTCATGCTGCAAATGCTCGTAGAGAGCAACCATGAAATCCGTCAGTACTCACTACAGCCAGGACTACGACCACAGCAGCTGATGCCACAACAGATAGAGAAGGGCGAGGAAGAAATGAAGCGGCTATTGCAGCGCTTCGACAAAACCCAAAATCCACATAAACAAGGACAGCCGCTGCTAACGCCATCGGCAATCAGCCGATACATGCGATGCGAGCTGCAGTTCTACTATAACTACGTAGCCGGTTTATTCGAGGACGACGACAACGACGACATAGAAATCGACAGCCGAATATTCGGAAACATCTTCCACAACTCTTCTGAAAAAATATACCGACGTCTGACAGAAAAGAATAACAAAATATTTGCCACAGACCTTGAAGCTATAATCAATAGTCGCATTGACATCGAGAGAGCTGTTGATGAGACCTTCAAGGAAGAGCTGTTCAAGATATCGGCAAAGGGAACTCAGATGCCGGACTACAACGGACTGCAGATTATCAACCGCGAGGTAATCATACGCTACATTATTCAACTGCTTGAAATCGACCGCAAACTGACTCCGTTCGAGATTGTAGGACTTGAGAGTCTCGTTAGCAGCGACCTCACGGTGGTTTCGCCTACACACACATTCACGACAACGATTGGCGGACGCATCGACCGTCTCGACAGCGTCAACGACGGCAGCGGCGAGCGCATAAGGGTTATCGACTACAAGACAGGAAGCCACGTGGCAAAACCGCTACCCGATGCAGAGAGCATCTTCAACCCCGACTGCGTAGCGAAGAACAGCAACTATTATCTACAGACACTGCTATATTCGCTGCTGGTAAGCAGCAGTGAAAGTCGAAAGGGCAACAATGTGCCGGTAAGTCCGGCACTGCTGTTCATACAGCACGCTACAGCCGACGACTACGACCCCACACTGTGCTTCGGAAAACAAAAGATAAGCAGTGTGGAAGACTATCGTGAAGTGTTCACAACGCTGCTTAACCAAAAAATCGCGGAGATATTTGACGCCTCTGTTCCTTTCCGTCCTACCGACGAACGCTCACGCTGCGTCAACTGTCCATACAAGAGCCTCTGCGGAAGTCACTCCACGTAGTCAACCTTTATCACAATAACACGTATCGACTGGTCGTCGGTGTCGTTGTTAACCTTTGCAATATGCCAGTCGCAGGGGAAGAAGATAAAGAACCGGTCGGGACGGGAGTCGTAGAACCGCACACGCTTGGCATCATAGTTATAATGAATCACGTCGGGCTTGTACTTGTCCTTTGGCGTGCTGGTGACATGGTCGATGATTCCGAAACGCTCAGTTCCCTTCACGCAGTACTGAAAGTCAATATGGTGGTAGTGACTCTCGCTGTTACGCTTCTCCAACGGACCGTTCTCACTGTCCTCTACGCTTGCCACAAGACTGGTGCCTTCAATGGGATGCTTGCCCTTGGGAATTGACAGCAGGTCTGTGTCGGCAATCCATCTGAACAGGGCTTGCCACTGCCCGGGATTCTTCTTATACTGACTGTAGAACTCAGCTATGTTGAGCGACTCGTCAGGGGAGGCCTTGATGAATCCCTGTCTCCACTCGCCACTCTTAATCCATTTGCGGGCTTCGTTGATATCTTTCTTACTGTAGGCTTTGGTGTAATAGCCTTTCTGCGCACTGATGCCTCCGAAGGACATCAACGCGATAACAATTGTTGTCAGAAGTCTTTTCATCGTCGTAAATAGATTTGTCGTTGTCGTTATCTGTTCCTATTCCTTATGAACCACTTGTGGGTATATAGATTATACATCAGCAGTGCCGAAACCGTAGCAGCAAGCGAACACAGAAGAACACCATAGCAGTTGCCAGCAAACAGCGCATAGCCTATACACAAGCCAAATGACAGCCCTGACTCCCAGCTGAGCATATACATACTCTGCGACGTTCCACGCCGACAATGGCGACTGACTTTTATGAAAAAAAGTATGAATCGTGAGCCTATCAGACCTATGCCGAGACCGAAGAGAAGCGGTGCAACGTAAGACCTGTCGGAAACATTGGCATTAAACATCACTAAGACCGAGGCTATCAGCAGTAATAGTCCAGACACCACCTCGCTTTTCAGCTCTGCATCGCGGAAAACAACAAGCTTCGCTATAACCGCAAGCGCAAATCCGGCCAGCGTCATTGCATAGAATTCGGCGTTCAGTGGCAAAGTAAGCAGCAAACCCACAACCGTTGACACAAGAAACATGTTGACAAACAGCACCGTACCTCCATGCAGCAGGAAACGGTCGTTGCTTATCACATGCAGGCTCTCTTCAGGCGCGCGGAAAGGGAAATTCACCGCTGCTACAAGTATTATTGCAATGCCAGAACACCCGGCAGCAGCAAGAAATGTATATGCATAACCGTAAAAATGAGACAGCACGATGGCGGCAAACGGACCGGTGGCAAGAGCAAAACGCCCGAACCATGCCATGGCATAGTTTGCCTCAGTACGCCGATCTGACTCGCTGGTATCTATTATCAGTGTACTCGAAAGAATCATCTGGGCAAGACCGAAAGCCGCGCCAAGGGCAAAGCGCTGGAGCATGATTACACCCGTGCCGACAAACTCGCTCTTCAGACTGTCGAAATAATAAAGCAGCAACAGCAGCAGTGACTGAGACACCATCGCCAGCAAGCAAACCTGATTGCGACGGTATTTCTCAACAAGCCACGAGCAGATGCATCCGAAGGTGAAGATGCCAACGCCGAAGATACCTATGCTCAAGCCTGTCTCAACGTTGGAAAAATTCTCCTCGGCCGACAGCCATAGCGGAAGCACAGGGATTAACATGTAAACCGACATCGTGAGAAACAGATTGGCCACAAGCATCTGCCAGAACTCACGATGCCAAAGCTTGAAATGTTTTACTATAGTACCCGACGACATTAATAGCTTTCTGTTTCGTTCGGGAAATCACCGGTCTTCACGTCCTCAACATAACGACCGATGGCATTAGTCATCACATTGTTGAGGTCGGCATAGCGGCGAAGGAAACGCGGACTGAAGCCTTGCGTCATTCCAAGCATGTCGGAAATCACGAGCACCTGACCATCAGTACCGCCACCAGCTCCAATGCCTATCGTGGGGCATTTCACCTCGGCAGTAACCTGGGAAGCAAGTGTAGCAGGAACTTTTTCGAGAACAACGCCAAAGCAGCCCACCTCGGCAAGGGCTATAGCGTCGCTTATGAGTTTTTGAGCCTCTGCTTCTTCCTTCGCACGGACGGCGTATGTTCCAAACTTATTGATGCTCTGCGGGGTTAGTCCTAAATGTCCCATAACAGGGATACCTGCGTCGAGTATTCTCTTAACGGTATCGATTATCTCAACTCCGCCCTCAAGTTTCAAAGCGTCGCATCCGCTTTCTTTCATGATGCGGATGGCATTCTTCACACCGTCGGTGCAACTGGCCTGATAGCTTCCAAAGGGCATGTCGCAAATAACGAGCGCACGCTTGACAGCTCGAACCACAGAGCGGGCATGGTAAATCATCTGGTCAACAGTTATCGGGAGGGTGGTATGGTTGCCGGCCATTACGTTTGAGGCCGAATCGCCGATAAGTACGGCGTCAACACCGGCACTATCCACTATTCCTGCAGTTGTGTAGTCATAACTTGTAAGCATGGAGATTTTCTCTCCCTTCTGTTTCATCTCAAAAAAGCGATGTGTCGTAACTTTACGTGTGTCGCTTACTAAATATCCTGCCATTTTTATGATAATGTTTTGAAATCGGGTGCAAAATTACAACTTTATTTTTTAACGGCAAAGGAAACTTATACAAAGTTACGGATAATTTACTTTTTCAATTCTTTAGTATGCGGACATGTGTTTTGAAATCGGGAATTACCTCGTCGCAATAATTACGAATAGCATCAGCTGTATTAGTGGTAGCAAGCCCTACGACGTACATACCTGCCGCACGTCCCGACTTCAGACCGTTGAAACTGTCTTCAAAAACCACACAATCGGAAGGACTGACCCCGAACCGTTGTGCGGCACGCAGATAACAGTCGGGATCCGGTTTACTCTTTGCAAAGTCTTCTGATGTCAGTATGGCATCAAAGAGTTGACGGAATTCCGGACGCTTAGCATATACACTCTGCATCTTAGGAATGTTTGAACTCGTCACTACAGCCGTCATTATGCCCCGTTGCCTCAGGTTGCTGACAAACGGCTCAAAACCAGATATGCAGGTATAGTCCATCTGAGCCTCAAACCTGTCGAGACGTTCTGTTATGGATTCACGCACACTGGCAAGAGCACCGCTAAACCATCGGTCGTAAATCTGCTCAAGGGTAGAGCCTTTAATCTCAATCTCAAGTCCCGGATGCTCAGGATGGTATTCTCGGCAAATTTCTCCCCAGAAAACCGTGTATTGCGACTCAGTATCGCAAACTACACCATCAAAGTCGAATAGTGCGGCTTTTATCTCCATTTCTTTCTGTTGATTATTTTTCTTGTATTGCCGCTGTGCGCACGCGAGAGAGTGTTTCGGGAGTCATCTGCAGATAGCTGGCAATATGCACCAGCGGTGCACGCAACACTAATTGCGGCTGGCTCTTCACCAGTTTCTTGTAACGTTCTAAAGCCGACTCAAAGCGGAGATTGTCGGCCCGAACCTGACTGAGGATGAGTGACTCTTCGAGTATCTTGCGGTAAAGAATCTGTATATTTACGCTCTTCATTGCAACTTGCTCCAGTGCGGCACGAGGCATGGCATATACTACCGACGGCTCGAGAGCCATCATCTGCAAATGCGTGGGTTCTTCCTTGAAAAGGCTCTCAATACACATGCAAATATGATTCTCTGTAGCCATGTATTCCGTCACTTCTTTGCCGTTCTTGAAGTAAAACTGGCGGATTAGTCCCTTGGCAATCCAGAATATATGTTTTGCTGTCTCACCCTCCTTAATTATGAAATCGTTTTTCTGGAATTTCATCGGCACAAGCACGCTCTCCAGCATGTCGAGTTCATCGTGGGTCATCGTACTATATCGGCGTGCAAGCTCTCTTGCAATGTCGCGTGTGGTAAGTCCGCTTGTTATCATTTTCTATTTCCTCCTGTTTTTGTTATAGGTAGTTAGTGATTAAATAGCTTCTATATCAGTCAAGTTTCAGAACTGCGAGAAATGCTTTCTGAGGCACTTCTACATTGCCTATCTGCTTCATGCGCTTCTTACCGCGCTTCTGCTTCTCAAGCAATTTGCGCTTGCGGCTCACATCGCCGCCGTAGCATTTTGCAGTAACATCCTTGCGCACCTGTTTCACAGTCTCGCGAGCTATAATCTTCGCTCCGATGGCAGCTTGAATAGCAATGTCGAACTGTTGACGTGGAATCAGTTCCTTGAGCTTCTCGCACATACGGCGTCCGAAGCTGACGGCATTGTCCTGATGCGTAAGCGTAGAGAGTGCATCGACAGGCTCGCCATTGAGCAGTATGTCGAGCTTTACCAATTTCGACGGACGGAACGAATCGATGTGATAGTCGAACGATGCATAGCCTTTGGATATGCTCTTTAACTTGTCGTAGAAGTCGATAACAATCTCTCCCAAGGGCAGCATGAAATGCAACTCTATACGATTGCCGCTGACATACTGCTGATCAATCAGCTCGCCGCGCTTGTCGAGACAAAGCGTCATTATCGGACCAATATAATCGGCAGCAGTGATTATCGAGGCTCGTATGTATGGCTCCTCAATATGGTCGATGAGAGTCTGGTCGGGCAGCCCCGACGGATTGTGAACCTCTTTCACCCCACCCTGTTTGTCGTAGCATATATACGAAACATTGGGCACAGTGGTAATCACGTCCATATTGAACTCGCGGTCGAGACGTTCCTGGACAATCTCCATGTGCAGCAGTCCAAGGAATCCACAGCGGAATCCGAAACCAAGGGCTATTGACGACTCCGGCGAGAACGTCAGTGAGGCATCATTGAGCTGCAGTTTTTCAAGCGAAGCCCGCAGATTCTCATAGTCGGTGGGATCAATGGGATATACACCAGCGAACACCATCGGCTTCACTTCTTGGAATCCCTCGATAGCTTTGCTGCACGGAGCAGCAACACTGGTAATGGTGTCGCCCACCTTCACCTCCTTAGAGTCTTTTATACCGCTGATGATATATCCCACATCGCCGGTAGAGAGCTGCTTGCGTGATATCATGTCCATCTTCAGCACTCCTACCTCGTCGGCATCATATTCCATGCCGGTATTGAAAAACTTCACTTTTTCGCCCTGGTGTATTGTGCCGTTCACAATCTTGAAGTATGCGATAATGCCCCTGAATGAGTTGAATACCGAGTCGAATATAAGTGCCTGCAACGGTGCGTCGGCATTACCCTCTGGATGAGGTATGCGCTCTACAACGGCATTGAGTATCGCCTCTACACCTTCGCCGGTTTTTCCACTGGCACGGATAATATCACCGGGGTCGCAACCGATAAGGTCAACTATCTCGTCTTCCACCTCGTCGGGCATGGCACTGGGCATGTCAATCTTGTTAATCACTGGAATGATTTCCAGATTATGGTCGATGGCCATATACAAGTTTGAGATGGTCTGAGCCTGAACTCCTTGAGTGGCATCGACCACAAGCAGTGCTCCCTCGCATGCGGCAATGCTTCGCGAAACTTCATAAGAGAAGTCAACATGTCCTGGAGTATCTATCAGGTTGAGAATGTATTTCTCGCCTTTGTACATATATTCCATTTGGATTGCATGGCTCTTGATGGTTATGCCGCGCTCACGTTCCAAATCCATGTCGTCGAGCATCTGCCCTTCTGTCACCTGTATGGTGTTGGTGTACTCAAGCAGACGATCGGCAAGGGTTGACTTCCCATGGTCTATATGTGCTATGATACAAAAATTCCGTATATGATCCATTGAGTTCTCTAATCTTTAAGCTGCAAAAGTACGAATTTAATTTCAAAATTCAATACACATTGCATTTTTTAACAAATAAATTCAACTTGTAGGAGAATATATATTGTAGTTTGCGGTTAAACTATACCCTTGCTAAAGTAACGAAGATTATTTCCTCAGGCTCTTCTTAGTCTTCAGTTTGGGAATCTTCAAGATCTGCCCCTCCTTGAGAGATGCCTCACGGGGAAGACCGTTATATACCTCTATATAGCACTCCATGCCTTCGCCGAGATAACGGCGCGTGATACGACGGAGTGTTTCGCCGGCAGCTACCTTCACCGTTGCTTCTGTTCCTACGATTCCGTAAGCTCCTGTACGCACACGCGCATCCATGCTGTCGTATTTCTCCCAACCGCTATTGTCAACAACGCGCTTTGATGGGTTAACCTTTATAGTATCGGGCTTTGCTGGATTAACCTTTACAGTATCGACTTTGAGTGTATCTGCAACAGGCCTTACGAGTTTACGACTCTCGGCTACGCGCTTCGCCGTAAGCTCAACCTGCGCTTTGTCGTAGCCATAGAGATAGCCCAGGTAGCCTGCCAAGGCCGCAAGCACTGTTGCTACAAAGAGCCAGACAACATGAAAAAGCCATGGGTGAGACACGTCATCAGTTTCAACTCCATGTTCTAAAGGTTCAGGCTCTACCTCTGGTTCGAACACTGTTTCCGGTTCTGGCTCGACCGCTGGTTCAGGCTCTACTTCCTGTTCTGGCTCGGCCGCTGGCTCAAAAACAGGCACAGGATCATTCAATGACACAGTTTCGTCTAACGGCTCATGCATTGGCTCAATATCCGATTCAAGCTCTGGCTCCGAATCGCTGAAATCCACACCCTCATTTAGCACGACCGTCTCAAATTGCGAGAAAGGTTTGTTGACTATCTCCTTCATCTGAACATCCGGAGTGAACGTGATTTTCTGGTGACTGCCAATGGTAAGCCGCTCACCGGTGTTCACATTGACACTCTCGCGGGGTTCTACAGTTATCACCTTGAACGTTCCAAGTCCCTTCACCTTCACCGACTCGCCGGCAGTGAGGCGTTCGCGAATAATCTGAAACATAGTCGTTCCAAACGCCATCGCCGCTTTGTGGGAAATACTGTTACGATTCTCGAGAGTCTTCACCAACTCAAGCAAACTTCGCTTTTCTGTCATTTTCTCCCTCCTTCGTTTCGCATTTCCGTCTTCCACGAATCACTCTGTTTGAACCCCAAAACAAGTTTAGGAGGTACGAGCATACGCTGGCCCGTTGCCGGATTGACGATAATGCGTTCCAACTTCTTCTTCACCTCGAACGTTCCAAAATTGTTGATGACAACACTGTCGCCCTCAAGGAATGCATCGCTCATGGAATCTATAAGCGAGTTCACAAGTTTCTGAGTGTCGGCACTCTTATAGCCCAGACGAACCGACAGCTCGGATATAAATTCTTTATTGTTCATATATTGCATTTGGCATTTACCGAAGCATAGAGGTCGAACTCCTCAGCACCGGTGATGGTTACATTATAGAAATGCCCTGTCTGAAGGCGGCCTTCTGATACGGGTATAAGTACTTCGGGGTCAACCTCGGGAGAACAGAACTCGCTGCGGCCTACATAGTAGTCGCCCTCGCGACGGTCGATGACCACTTCCATACGGCTGCCAACCTTCGAGGCTTCTATCTCTGCACTGATGTTCTGCTGCAAACGCATTAGACGGCTTAGACGCTGCTCCTTGACGTCGGCAGGTACATCGTCGGTGTAGTGCTTTGCAGAATATGTACCGTCTTCCTCTGAATATGCGAATGCTCCCATACGCTCGAAACGTGCCCAACGAGTAAACTCCATAAGTTCACGGAAATCGTCGTCGGTTTCGCCGGGAAATCCAACCATAAGCGTGGTACGCAGATGCAGGCCTGGCACTTCGCGACGCATCCGCTCTATCATCGCATAGGTTTCTGCCTTCGTAAAATGGCGACGCATACGCTCAAGTACACTGTCGCTGACATGCTGTAGAGCGATGTCGAGATAGTTGCATACATTGGAATGCTCACGCATCACCCGCAGCAAGTCCCAGGGGAAATGTGCCGGATAAGCATAGTGCAGGCGTATCCACTTCACGCCCTCGATTGCCGCCATACGCTCTATCAGCTCGGCAATATGCTGGCTACCATCGATGTCAACACCATAATAGGTTAATTCTTGAGCTATCACCTGAAACTCTACCGTACCTTGCGACACGAGCCAGCGCACTTCGTCGAGAATCTCATCCATTGGACGGCTTCGATGACTACCCGTGATGATGGGAATTGCGCAATAGGCGCAGTGGCGGTCGCAGCCTTCGGAAATCTTTATGTATGCATAATGACGAGGGGTAGTGATATGACGCCGCGCTCCGCATACTTCAACTTCATTGAGGTCACTTAGCAGTTGACGGTAGTTGAACTTACCGTACCATCCGTCAACCTCGGGAATCTCTCTCTCAAGGTCGGCAAGATAACGCTCCGAAAGACACCCCATGACATAAAGGCGTTTCAGCCTTCCTTCAGTCTTAGCATGAGCCAGCTCAAGTATGGTGTTGATACTCTCCTCCTTGGCATCACTGATGAAACCACACGTGTTAATGACGGCGATGTCACCCTGAAGACTGTCGCTATCATGTGTACATTGATAACCGGCAGCCTCGAACATACCAATCAGATTCTCAGTGTCAACGAGATTCTTTGAGCAGCCAAGTGTTATGAAATCAATTGTTTTCTGCATCAAACAGTGAATCTACAAACTGGCGTTTATTGAAGAGTTGAAGGTCTTCCATACCCTCACCTAAGCCTATATATTTCACAGGTACTTTCAGCTGGTCGCTGATGCCGATCACCACCCCACCCTTTGCCGTTCCGTCGAGCTTGGTGATGGCAAGCGAAGTGATTTGGGTGACGGCAGAGAACTGCCTTGCTTGTTCGAAAGCATTTTGTCCAGTGCTACCGTCAAGAACAAGCAACACTTCGTCGGGAGCTTCGGGAAGTACTTTCTTCATCACATCTTTTATCTTCTTTAGCTCATTCATCAGTCCCACCTTATTATGAAGACGGCCGGCTGTATCGATTATCACGACATCAGCACCATTGGCCTTGGCAGAACTGAGCGTATCAAAGGCCACAGAAGCAGGGTCGGACCCCATCTGCTGCTTCACTACCGGTACTCCTACCCTCTCGCCCCATATGCACAACTGCTCAACGGCAGCGGCACGGAAAGTATCGGCTGCACCGAGATAAACTGTCTTTCCAGCATTCTTAAACTGATATGCGAGTTTACCAATCGTGGTGGTCTTGCCGACGCCGTTTACTCCCACAACCAAAATCACATAGGGTTTATGATCGGCAGGCAAGTCCCAGTTGTCATTGTCGTCACTGTTGTTTTCTGAAAGCAGACTGGCAATTTCATCGCGCAATATTCTGTTCAGTTCGCCTGTGCCGACATATTTGTCACGTGCCACGCGCTCTTCAATACGACGGATAATCTTCAGCGTGGTGTCAACGCCAACGTCTGACGTTATCAGCACTTCCTCAAGATTGTCGAGCACGTCGTCATCGACCGTGCTTTTCCCGGCTACGGCATGAGCAAGCTTGTCAAAAACGCTCGTCTTAGTCTTTTCAAGACCTTTGTCTAAAGTTTCCTTCTTACTCTTATTAAAAAATCCGAACAAACCCATATCTTACAAATTTTCAGCCGCAAAGGTAATAAAAAATGTGCGGAATGCCAAATTTTTTATTACCTAATTAAAAAGAAGAGGCTACAGACTATTACTGTAACCTCTTTTCTTTACGTTAAATATATCTTTTATGAAAAATTAGTTCTTAAAGAAGTCCTTAACCTCCTCATTGGGAACCATCTGTTCATCGAAGATGTAAGCACCAGTCTTAGGGCTCTTAACCATTCTGATTACCTTTGAATAAGCGCGACCATCCTTTGAGCCTTCGTGGAGGGTAGCGACGGTTTTCTTTGCCATGTATCAAGCTTATTTTATCTCCTTGTGAAGAGTCATCTTCTTAAGGATTGGATTATACTTCATCAGTTCCATTCTCTCAGGAGTGTTCTTACGATTCTTAGTCGTAACGTAACGGCTTGTGCCAGGCATACCACTTGCCTTGTGCTCTGTACACTCCAGGATTACCTGTACGCGGTTACCTTTTGCTTTTTTGCTTGCCATAATCTATTAGTCTCCTATCACTTTAATATCTTTCCACTGCAGGTATCCCTTTTCTACAGCCTGCTTCAATGCCGCATCGAGTCCTACCTTGTTAATCATACGCAGACCAGCTGCACTAATCTTCAACTGAATCCAGCAAGACTCTTCAACATAATAAAACTTCTTGCTAAACAGGTTAACGTCGAAACTGCGCTTTGTGCGATGCTTCGAGTGTGACACATTGTTTCCTCGCTGTGCCGTTTTTCCTGTAATCTGACAAATCTTCGACATTTCTATCTAAACTTTTGATTTACATTTTGTAACTTATTCCAAACAGGGTGCAAAGGTAGGCATTTTTTGGTAGAAATACGAATGATGTTTTCGTAAATGTCAAACAATTAATGTTTTTTAACTTATAATGTCTCTTCTGAAGGTTCTTCTGCCTTCAAAAAGTCTAAAAACATCTGCATGGCATGATGTGTGGCTATTGAAAGATTAATATCGCGGCCATGGTCGTCGGACAGTTTAAAAGTGATTACTTTTTCTTTGTTTCCACATGCCAGCCAAATAGTGCCGACAGGAATTTCTTTAGTGCCGCCTGCAGGTCCGGCAATGCCTGTGGCAGAAATAGCGTAGTCGGTACCTAATGCTGTGCAGGCACCCTTCACCATAGCTATTGCGACATCCTCGCAAACGGCAGTCTTCTCAGCGAGCAGTCCGGCATCTACACCCAGCAGTCTCTCTTTTATCTCATCAACATAAGATATTATACCTCCTTTAAAATATTTTGAGGCTCCAGGCACACTGATGATTGCCTCGGCTATACGCCCGCCTGTGCAGCTCTCGGCTGTTCCAACTGTCTTTTCTCTCTCCCAGAGCAGCTGACTAATCTCCCTGCTCGTTATCTTACTCTCAAAATCCATAGTGACTATTTATAATTTGAAAATTCAGAATTTTAAATTTACTATTTGAATGTTACTTTCGAGAATGCCGGAGCATTAATGTCGCAGAACTGGCGGTCCAGATACTTGTAATAACCCACAATGCCTATCATGGCAGCATTGTCAGTGGTATAACTGAATTTGGGTATATATATCTTCCAACCAAAGCGACGGGCATGGTCGTGGAAAGCATTGCGCAGTCCATTGTTGGCACTCACTCCCCCAGCCACTGCAACATGAGTGATACCCGTCTGCTTGACGGCCAAACGAAGTTTTTTCATAAGAATATCAACAATCGTCCATTCCAACGAGGCTGCAATATCTTCCTTATGATGTTCGATGAACTGAGGGTCGTCATCAACCCACTTTCGCAGACTATAGAGAAACGAGGTCTTCAATCCCGAGAAACTATAGTCGAGACCTGGAATATGCGGTTCGGCAAATCGAAATGCTTTTGGATTGCCCTGCCGCGCCAGGCGGTCGATTATCGGACCGCCAGGATAGCCCAGCCCCATCACTTTCGAACATTTATCTATTGCCTCTCCTGCCGCGTCGTCTATTGTCTGTCCAAGAACTTCCATGTCGTTATAGGCATTCACCTTGACTATCTGAGAATTGCCGCCACTGACGAGCAAGCAGAGGAACGGTAGCGGGGGCTGACTATGGTCATCGTCATTCTCGCGGATAAAATGAGCCATCACATGACCTTGAAGATGATTCACGTCAATAATAGGAATACCTAAGGCACGTGCAAATCCTTTGGCAAAATTTATTCCCACGAGCAATGACCCCATTAGTCCCGGACCACGTGTGAAAGCGATTGCCGTGAGCTGTTCCTTAGTTATTCCGGCTTTCTTTATGGCCTGTTCTACCACAGGAACGACATTCTGCTGATGAGCGCGGCTGGCCAGTTCAGGAACGACGCCGCCATACGCCTCATGGACAGCCTGACTTGCCGTAACATTACTCAGCAATATACCGTTATGCAGCACGGCGGCACTCGTGTCGTCGCAACTCGACTCTATACCTAATATATATATATCTTCGTTGTTATCCATTATCAATTGTAAATTTAGCACGTCAGTACGTCAACACTTCCACTCCGTGCTCTGTCATCAGCAACGTATGCTCCCATTGAGCACTTGGCTTCTCGTCGCCGGAGATTACCTCCCATCCGTATGGGTCGTCGGCATCGACAAACACCTCCCATGTTCCCATATTTATCATCGGTTCTATCGTGAAAACCATGCCTGGAACAAGCAACATGCCCGTGCCTTTTTTTCCATAGTGGTCAACCTCAGGCTCTTCGTGGAACTGAAGCCCCACGCCATGACCTGCAAGGTCGCGTACTACCCCGTAATGATATTTATGGGCATGTTTTTGGATTGCATTGCCTATGTCGCCCACGAAGCACCACGGTTTAGCGGCCTCCATGCCAATCTCAAGACATTCCTTAGCCACTCTGACAAGCTGTTCTTTCTCTGGAGTTGTCTTTCCTATTATAAACATTCGGCTGGCATCTGCATAATAGCCATCGAGGATAGTTGTAAAATCGACATTGATGATATCGCCCTCTTCGAGCACATCCTCAGCCTTTGGAATGCCATGACAAACCACCTCGTTGATACTCGTGCACACGCTCATTGGGAATCCTTCGTAGTTCAGACAGGCAGGTGTGGCACCGTGGGCAGCGCAATAGTCGCGGCAAATTTTGTCTATTTCGAGTGTTGACATGCCTGCATGAATATTCTTTGCAACTTCGTCGAGTACTCCGGTGTTGACGACACCGCTTCGCCGAATACCTTCAATTTGCTCAGGAGTTTTTATCAAATCACGCGTGGGCACCAGTTTTCCGCGCTCTTCGAAGTTCATGATCTTGCGGTCGAACTCTGTAGGCTGAGTGCCGGGCTTGCAGTGCCATCTTTTTTTCTTTCCAAACATCTGTTCAACTCAATTTTAGTCTAAGACGGTGCAAAGGTACTGAAAATCGTGGGAACTACAAAAGAAAAGTTTTTTTTCTTTTCTTTCAATGAAAAAAAAGTTGTACCTTTGCAGCCGATTTTACGTAAAATACATAATTATATATGGAATTAGCAAGCAAATACGACCCAAAAGAGGTCGAGGCGAAATGGTACCAATACTGGCTTGACAATAAACTTTTCGCCAGCAAACCCGACGGACGCGAACCTTACACTATCGTTATTCCGCCGCCAAATGTTACCGGTGTGCTCCACATGGGCCACATGCTGAACAATACCATTCAGGATATACTGGTACGCCGCGCACGCATGGAGGGTAAGAACGCCTGCTGGGTACCGGGTACCGACCATGCCTCGATAGCGACCGAGGCTAAGGTGGTGAAGAAACTGGCCGAGCAGGGCATAAAGAAACACGACCTCACGCGTGAACAGTTTCTCGAGCATGCCTGGGACTGGACTCACGAACACGGTGGCATTATCCTGAAACAGCTGCGCCGACTGGGAGCAAGCTGCGACTGGGACCGCACAGCATTCACCATGGACGAGGTGCGTTCGGAGAGCGTCACGAAGGTGTTCGTCGATTTATATAACAAAGGCCTCATCTACAGAGGTCTGCGCATGGTGAACTGGGATCCGAAAGCACTCACGGCACTCTCTACAGAGGAGGTTATATATAAAGAGGAGAAGAGTCATCTGTTCCACCTGAAATATTATGTGAGCAACCTGGAGAATCTTGATAATCAGGAAGCTCTGGAGAAAGACGGCAACGTAATTCACAAAGACGCTAAGGGCTATTATGCAGTCGTGGCGACAACGCGTCCTGAGACCATCATGGGAGATACCGCCATGTGTATCAATCCTAAAGACCCGAAAAACCAGTGGCTTAAAGGCCGCAAAGTAATTGTTCCCCTTGTCGGCCGTATAATACCGGTCATAGAAGACCGCTATGTGGATATCGAATTCGGAACTGGCTGTCTGAAGGTGACTCCAGCCCACGACACCAACGACTACATGCTTGGAAAGACCCATCACTTAGATACCATCGACATCTTCAATCCCGACGGAACCATCTCTGAGCAGAGCACGCTCTATGTGGGCATGGAGCGTTTCGCATGTCGCAAGCAGATTGCCAAGGATTTGCAGGAGGCTGGCCTGATGGAGAAGATTGAGGACTACACAAACAAAGTAGGCTATTCTGAGCGCAACCCCGACACCGCCATCGAGCCGCGGCTCTCAATGCAGTGGTTCCTTAAGATGCAGCATTTTGCCGATATCGCACTGCCGCCGGTTCTCAATGGCGAAATGAAGTTCTTCCCGGCTAAATACGTCAACACATATCGCAACTGGCTGGAGAACATACAAGACTGGTGTATATCACGACAACTGTGGTGGGGACACCGTATCCCCGTCTATTACATCAACGGCAGCGATGACAATTTCGTGGTGGCCGAGAATGCAGAAACAGCACTTGCACTCGCACAGAAGAAAACCGGCGACAGCTCACTGACGATGGATAATCTGAAGCAAGACGAAGACGCTCTCGACACATGGTTCTCGTCATGGCTATGGCCTATATCCCTGTTCGACGGTATTAACAATCCCGGCAACGACGAAATAAACTACTACTACCCCACGAGCGACCTTGTTACAGGCCCGGACATAATCTTCTTCTGGGTGGCTCGTATGATTATGGCAGGCGAGGAATACATGGGCAAGTTCCCATTCAAGAATGTTTATTTCACCGGCATCGTGCGCGACAAGTTGGGACGCAAAATGTCAAAGAGTCTCGGCAACAGCCCCGACCCCATTGAACTCATCGAGAAGTTCGGCGCCGACGGAGTGCGCATGGGCATGATGCTCTCAGCTCCCGCAGGCAACGACATTCTCTTCGACGAGGCACTGTGCGAACAGGGACGCAACTTCAACAACAAGATATGGAATGCCTTCCGACTGGTGAAGGGATGGCAGGTGGCCGACATTGAGCAGCCTGCTACGGAGAAAATAGCCACGAAGTGGTTCGACGCCCAACTGCGCATAGTAAACGCCGAGGTTGACGATCTGTTTACGAAATACCGCATCTCCGAGGCTCTGATGGCAGTCTATCGACTGTTCTGGGACGAGTTCTCAAGCTGGTATCTTGAAATGGTCAAGCCCGCATATATCAACGGCGAGGCACAGCCCATCGACCGCAAGACCTACGAGGCAACCCTGCGCTTCTTCGAAACCCTGCTGAAGATGCTACATCCTTTCATGCCGTTCATCACCGAGGAACTGTGGCAGCATATCTACGAGCGCAACACTGGCGAAAGTATTATGCGCGACAAACTGGAACTGCCGGAACCGACCGATGACGACAAGCAAATAAAAAGCGAGATTGAGAATGTGAAGCAGATAGTCAGCGGAGTGCGCATGGTGCGCAACCAGAAGAACATCGCCCCGAAAGAGGCTCTCGTGCTTCAGGTTGTCGGCAACAATGCTTTCGAAGCTTACAACAGCACAATAGCAAAGATGGCAAACCTCAGCGAGATAAGCGTCGTGGCAGAAAAAGACTCTACGGCATCGTCCTTCATGGTTGGTACAGAGGAATTTGCAGTGCCACTCGGCGACAAGATCGACGTGGCTGCCGAGATTGAGAAGATGGAAGCACAGCTGAAGCATCTCGAAGGATTCCTTGCCGGAGTGAAAAAGAAGCTCTCCAACGAGAAGTTCGTGGCTCATGCTCCCGAGGCTGTAGTAGCTCTCGAACGGAAAAAGCAGAGCGACTCTGAAGAGAAGATTGCTGCGCTCAAAGAATCAATAGCAGCACTGAAGAAATAGAACATGGTAAGGAAAAAGAAGCCACTGCCAATATTAGAGAACATCACCATAACAGACATTGCTGCCGAGGGAAAAGCGCTGGCAAGGATTGACGATTTGGTGGTGTTCGTGCCTTGGGCTGTACCGGGAGATATCGTTGACCTTCAGGTACGGCGCAAGAAGCATTCATTCATGGAGGCAGAGATTGTCAGAATAGTCAAGCCCAGCCAGCTACGCATCACTCCGATGTGCCGACACTTCGGAGCATGCGGTGGATGCAAATGGCAACAACTGCCCTACGAAGAGCAGTTGAAGGCCAAGCAGAAGCAGGTTTACGACCAGCTCAGCCGCATAGGCAAGGTGGAACTGCCGGAATTCAGTCCCATACTCGGCAGCGTCAAGACAACAGAATATCGCAACAAGCTCGACTTCGGGTGT
>CAMOEW010000021.1 GCA_946612625.1 uncultured Prevotella sp. | reverse complement strand
CTTTCAGCGAGACCGTTCCGTCTGCCGGCTGGAAGTCTATCATCTGCAAACCATTCTTCTTATAGACTTGCAGCATACGGCCATTCTGCCGTGCAGAACGAATGAAAAGACCAGTGACTACCAGCGTCAGGGGGTGGTGATAGATGTCGGGACGAAGGGTAAGCATGGGGTGTATTTCCACATGGTCATTCTCTTGATTGACCTTCAGCACTATGCTGTCCCGCTCACGGACATACACCGACACCTCACCAAAGGGTGCGACCCACAAGCTGTCCTGACGCGCTGCCACATCGTCGAGAAAAGCCCAAAGCGTTTCAGCATCAGCAAAGTGGTCGTAGCCTGTTGAGATGCCATGGGTCATGCCTACGCCCCACTCCCCGCGTGCCGTCAGGCCGTCGAGCCACTTGCGCAGCCACAACGTGTCACGCTTTGAGCCAAGGCTGGTCTGAAACGTCCGACTGCCCACACGGCCATTTTCGCAGAAAGCGATGGTGACAGAGTCTTTCTGATTGCCGGGGTAGAAATAGCACATCGGGATGCGGTCTGTGCTGGTGGGCCATTCTGCTGGCCGTCGCTTTGGACATTGCCAGACGCCTGCTGCGCGACACCGACCTCTCCGTAGGCGACATCGCCACGAAGACCGGCTTTGCCACCACAAAATATTTCTCAGCCGCCTTCAAGGATGCCTTCGGCATGTCCCCCAACGAATTCAGGGCGCAATAACATCAGCTTCCCAGACCACCAGACTCCTTGGCAAGCCGTAATACGTTCGGTAATACATTTTGTACTCATGATGTCGGGTAACATCCGATGTTTAAAATATAAGTGATTGAGAATCAGGCACGAAAAAAAGGGAATCCGTAAGGTTCCCTTTTCATTAAATGGCGGAGGGAGAGGCTCCTTTTGCGGAAGGTGAGGGATTCAAACCCCCGATACCCATAAGGGTATACCGGATTTCGAGTCCAGCGCGATCGTTCACTCTGCCAACCTTCCTTGAAATCGGATGCAAAGGTAATCATTTTTATTGGAAACAAGAAGCTATGCACTTAAAATAATCACAAGATTAACGAATTTTAGCACGAAGACATATTAATAGGGCAGCTGCATGAAACAACTGCCCTACCCTATGGATAATGTGCAACCTGAAATTAATCTTCCTCGGCAGCCTCAGCCTCGTGAGCCTTGATAAGCTCCTGCTGAATGTCGTTTGGAACGAGTTCATAGCTTGCAAACTTCGTTGAGAACGAAGCACGCCCACCAGTGAGAGAGCTGAGCGCGATAGAGTAGCTCGACAGCTCCTTCAGAGGAATCTTTGCCGTCAGCTTCTGATAGCCGGCCTCGCTGTCCATGCCCATGATAAGTGCACGGCGTCCCTGGAGGTCGCTCATCACGTCGCCCATATAGTCGGCGGGAACATATACCTCAAGGTCGTATATTGGCTCAAGAATCTTCGGTCCTGCCTCACGGAAAGCAGCCGAGAAAGCATTGCGTGCCGCAAGCATGAACGAAAGCTCGTTAGAGTCAACAGGGTGCATCTTTCCGTCATACACGATAACGCGAACATCGCGGGCGTAAGAACCGGTAAGGGGTCCCTGCTCCATGCGCTCCATGACGCCCTTCAGTATTGCCGGCATGAAACGCAGGTCGATGGCACCGCCTACAACCGAATTGATGAAGACGAGCTTGCCGCCCCATTCGAGATCCACCTCTTCCTTCGACTTGATGTTCATCTTGAACTCCTGTCCACCAAACTTATAGGTTGTGGGATCGGGCATACCCTCTGCGTATGGCTCTACAATAAGATGAACCTCGCCGAACTGACCGGCACCACCCGACTGTTTCTTATGACGGTAGTCGGCACGCGCCATCTTGGTGATGGTCTCACGATAAGGTATCTTCGGCTCAACGTATTCAATCTTGATTTTTTCGTTGTTCTCCATACGCCATTTCAGTGTGCGCAGATGGAACTCTCCCTGTCCGTGGACAATAATCTGGCGGAGCTCTTTCGACTGCTCTACGACCCATGTCGGGTCTTCCTGACGCATCTTCGTCAGCGCAGCCATCATCTTTTCGGTCTCGCTCTCATTGACTGCCTTCACTGCACGGCTGTACTTCGAGTTGGGATACTTTATGAAGTCGAAGCGGTTGTCACAGTCCTTGCCATTCAGAGTGTTCCCTGTCTTAACATCCTTCAGCTTAACGGTGCAGCCAATGTCGCCTGCATTGAGCTGGTCAACAGCAATACGGTTAGCTCCAGCACATGCGTAAAGGCTACCTATGCGCTCCTTTGAGCCACGGTCGGCATTGTTGAGGTCGTCGCCCGCCTTCACGCTTCCGCTCATCACCTTGAAGTAGCTTACCTCGCCGATATGAGGCTCGACACCTGTCTTGAAGAAATAGAGCGACGTGGGTCCTGCCGTGTCGGGGGTAATCTCCTCGCCGCGAGTATTGTGGATCTTCGGCATCTCGCTCACGAATGGCACCACATTGCCGAGGAACTCCATCAGGCGGCGAACGCCCATGTCCTTACCGGCACATACGCAGAAGACGGGGAAGATGCTGCGCGTTACGAGTCCCTTGCGGATGCCCTCGCGCATCTCATCCTCTGTAAGGCTCTCGCTCTCGAAGAACTTCTCCATGAGTGTCTCGTCGTTCTCGGCTGCTGCCTCGACAAGTGCCTTGTGCAGTGCCATTGCCTTGTCCATCTCCTCGGCTGGGATTTCCTCTATAATAGGTGCTCCGCCCTCGGGCTTCCAACTGTATTTCTTCATCAGAAGAACATCGATAAGCGAGTTGAAGCCTGGACCGGTGGCTATCGGATACTGAATCTGCACGCACTTCGAACCATAGATGTCCTGCATACTGTGGATGATGGCATCGAAGTCGCAGTTCTCTCTGTCAAGCTGGTTAACAAGAAAGATGACAGGTTTCTGCAACTTGTCGGTATATCGGAAAGCGTTCTGCGTGCCAACCTCGGGACCATACTGGCCATTAATGAGAATCACGGCCTGGTCGGTAACGTTGAGGGCGGTAATGGCACCACCAACAAAGTCGTCGCTTCCCGGACAGTCGATAATGTTCAGCTTCTTGCCTAACCATTCGACATGGAAAACGGTAGAGAATACGCTGTAGCCATACTCCTGCTCTACAGGGAAGTAATCGCTCACGGTATTTTTTCCTTCCACCGTACCGCGACGCTTGATAATTCCAGCTTCGAAAAGCATACTCTCGGCAAGTGTGGTCTTGCCGCTACCCGCACTGCCAAGCAGAGCGATGTTCTTGATTTCGTTTGTCTGATAAACCTTCATATCTTTTTGATTAATAGTTATAGGTATTCATTTATCGCCTTCGAAGTTATACATTTTCTGCAAAAAAACCAAAGAAAAGAAGAAAAAACAGCTGAAAAGACAGAAATATTAAATAAAATTAGTAATTTAGCCGACGAAATGACAGAATTATACATACATATTCCATTTTGTAAAAGCCGCTGTATCTATTGCGCATTCTACTCCACTACCCTATCTCACCTGAGCGGAAGATATGTTGACGCGCTCGGCAGAGAAATGGACATGAGGCACAAAGAGGCCGACACCATTACCTCGATATATATAGGCGGAGGAACACCGAGTCAGCTGAGCGGTATCGAGCTGCATAGGCTATTCGGCTACATATATAATGTATATGAGATTTCCCCGGATGCAGAAATCACAATCGAGTGCAATCCCGACGACATCAGCGACGACTTTGCTGCCGTGCTGTCGGCACTGCCGGTGAACAGGGTTAGCATGGGAGCACAGACATTCTCCGACAGGCGGCTGCACTTCATCAACCGTCGGCACGATGCCGCACAGGTGGCATCGGCAGTTTCCCGGCTGAGACACAATGGCATCGGCAACATCAGCATCGACCTGATGTACGGATTTCCGGGCGAAACCGTCAAGGCATGGGAAAAAGACATCGACCGCGCTGTTGCCCTCGGCGTGGAGCATATATCGGCATACGCTCTCACCATCGAGGAAGATACGCCATTAGGCAAGATGCTGGATGAGGGAAAAGTGGACGAGACCGACGAAGAGCTGTTGAGAGATATGTACTATCTGCTGACCGACAAGCTCGCTGATGCCGGCTTTGAGCACTACGAGATAAGCAATTTCGCACTGAAGCGGCACTTTCGCTCACGGCACAACAGCGGCTACTGGAACGGCACGCCTTATATAGGCATCGGAGCGGCTGCACATTCATTCGACGGACACAGGACAAGGCGCTGGAACGTGGGCAGTCTGACAAAGTATCTGGAAGGGATGGAAAACGGCACGCCCGACTATGAAGAGGAAAGGCTCGACAATGCCATGGTGTATGAAGACACAGTGATGCTGCGGCTAAGGACATGTGAAGGCATAAACATTGAATACGACATTCTCGAACCGGAGCTACGCAAATACTGTCTCCATCATGCACAAAAATATATCGCTGACGGACTGCTCTCGTTTGACGGCGCAAATCTTAAACTCACGCGCAAAGGGCTGTTCGTCAGCGATATGATTACTCGCGAATTGTTTCTTTAGAAGTGCAGCTTCACATCGACTCCCATCTGGAAGGGATTGCCCTGCTGCCCCATCATGCCGGTCATACCGTTGAAGACAAAGGTGTTGTAAACCGTATTGGTGAGATTACGCCCCCACACGCTGATTTTTGCCATTCCGAAGTCGGCGTCGGCATGGGCACCGAGAACGGCATACAGCTTCTGCCTGTACTGGTTGGCCTCGTCCCAGCGAATGTTTCCAAGTCCATACACGTTGGCACCAATAGTCACTGAGCGCAGGTGACAACGACCTACAGGCAGGGTGTAATCGGCCATGGCATTGAACGTGTGCTGAGGGACGAACGGAACGTAATTGCCGGAATAGTCGTTTGTGCCGGTAGTATATTCCTTGAACTTGGCTCGCGTGAATCCGTAGCCAGCACTCCATGCCAGACGGTTAGAGAAGAGGCTGCCCCTCAGACTCAGTTCAGCACCGCAACTGTAGCTCTTGCCGGCATTCACCATCATGCGTCCGAAGCCAAAGCCCGGTGTCATCACCGACAACTGCTGGTCGCGTATCTGCATGTAATATACCGACAGGTCGGCATGGAGCTTGCTGTCAAACAGGTTAAGATGAGTTCCCACTTCATAGTTCCAGCTCACTTCGGGCTTGAATTTTATTGCCTCGTTAATCTCGTTGAAGAAGGTAGGAGAAGAGTGGTCGAAGGGGAGCACAACATCAGCTCCCTGATGGGTCTGCTGGATCTGGTCGATCAGCGGCTGCAGTGCAGGCACGATATTCCTCCCGACCAGTCCCAATTCTGTCTGGATGAACTCGGCAAACATCTGCATGTTGAAACCTCCGGCACGATAGCCTTTGCTGACCGTGGCATATACGTTGCTGCCGTTGTGGAACTTATATGTCAGACCGGCCTTTGGCAGCAACTGGTTAAAGTTGGCCTTGTCGCTGCCGCTATAATACGACGGCATATATACATTGGCATCGACACCCATGATGCTGAATGCCATTGCCATATCGCCGAAGGTGTTATATAATATTTTTGTGTGGTTGTAGTCATAGCGCAGACCGAGGGTGACGGTGAAGTGGTCGGTAATATCAATGTCCGACTGATGGAATACGCCAATGTTGGCCTGGGGTGTTTCGAAATATCCGGGAACGGTGAGCGCTGCCGTCACACCGACGCCACCTGCACCGTCGATGATTCCGTTGGCGCGCTGCGAAGCCATCGCATCGGGCATTCCGGCACCAGTGAATGCAGAATACATGCTGTTGTAGATACCTGTACGTATGCTGTTGGCAATCGTTGCAGTGCGCATCATCGTCAGTCCGAAGTCTTGACCGAAAAACACAGGCGACTCGGTGTTCAGCCATTGGTACATGCCGAACAGTCCAGTAGTCCAATGCCAGCGGCTGCTGTTGTTACTCTTGAAAGCAAATTCCTGAGTCACGGCACTTTGGCGCTGACGCTGCGTCATATAAACGAATTCGGCAGCAGAGTAGTCTTGATCCATCCGGGCGTCGTCCTTAAGCCACTGGTAGCTGGTATTGGACGTGAGATCGAAACCTCTGCCATTATACACTATGTTCAGACCGGTATTGAGCATATTGCGCCAATATTTGCTCTGGCAGTCCTGTGAGATAGTGCCTATCTTTCCTTTATATCCGTCGGACGGGTCTTCATAGTAAGGACCGTAAGGGTTGCCGTTCTGACCTACGTGCTGATAGTCGAACACCACATTGGCGGTCAGACTGGCTGTCGGCTTAATGCCCAACTTGAGGCGTAGTCCACCCTCGTCAATCTTGTCGGCATGTCCGCCGTCATACTCATTGCGGAAGAATCCGTTCTGGCCGGTATAGAATCCGCCAACGGAGAAGGCGAACCGACTGCTCACCTTATTATAATGCGAAAATTCCAGCTTACGGTAGCCGCGGCTGCCCCCGCCAATGGTGACGTCGGTTCCCTGATAGGTAAACGGATTCCTTGTGTATAGGCGTACGAGTCCGCCTTCGGTGTTCATGCCGTAGAGCGTTCCCTGCGGACCGCGAAGGAAGTCCACTCGTTCAAGGTCGTAGGTATAGAATGCAAATCCTGACTTGCTCACCATCGGCATATTGTCCATATATATGGCGATGGCAGGACTGTTGATGCGCGAACCAATACCACGCACATATACACTCGGAGTTATCCGGCTGCCGTAGTTGGCAATATGAAACGACGGCACATAGGCGGAGATTTCACGCAGGTCGTTGACATGGAGCCGGCCGCTCTCGACGTCTGAAAATACGGTTGAGCTGACGGGCTGAAGGCGAAGGCGAGCATTCTCCTTCGGCTGCGACACTATTACAATCTCATCCAAGTCATGCACCTTTGATGTGTCCATGACTGCTATTTCCTCTGCAAACAGCGATTCCGACAGCATCAGTGCTAACGCTACAAGTAATTGTTTCACCATTCTTTTTCTTATTATTGTATCAATTCGGCTGCAAAAGTACGTAAAATCCCAAAAACAGGCAATCCATATTTATAGGGATTTTTACGTACTACTCGTTTATTGCGCCACAATAAGGGCAACGACCCTTGCCGCTGATTTCCTCGCCGCAATTGCCACACACGACGCGGCGGGACGTCCGCTTGCGATAGCGCCCGACAGCCCAATAGGTATAGGCAGGAAGCAGCAGATAGCCAAGATAATATAACGTGGAGATGCTGAACACCACATATACAACGCTACAGACAAGCGAGAGCGAAATGAAATAATAGAGAGCCTCGGAAGCATAGCATTGGCGCATTACATCCTGGAATACTGCTACAGAGATTATAAGCAGCGCCCACACCGAACAGACAAAGATGCCAAGAATAAGCGGAAGCGAGAATGGATTTAGCGTAGGATAATAGTAGAAGTGACGCCACGTCTCAGGCGCAAACAACTGTATTGACGCATAGAATGTGGCTGAAGCAGCCACGAGGATTACAAGCAAAGTGGGATAGAACGAATCGATGTCGTGGAAATGGACGCAATAGATGCCTTTACGAAGCAAGCGACGCATGTAATAGAATCCGACGGTGACAACAGTAAGGGCGAGAAACCACAAAAGATGTGCATCGGAAAACAAATCGATGAACTGGCTTATCGGGTCGTCGGGCGACGTCGATTTCTCAAGATCGCTCTCATGAATCCATCCAATCGTCTGCTGGTCGCGTGCCACCTTGATCCACACAGAGTCAACTGGGTCGTCACTAACGGTCATGATGTCGGCAACAACGATGCGGTCGCCTTCATAGAACGTGACTGAATCGAAAGGCAACTCGTCTGGCTGCTGACACACAAGAGACAGGGAATCGACCATAACCACAAAGTTGTAGCCCTGGGAATAATGGTGAATAGAGTAGAATGACAGACTGTCGCCTTCCATCTGTTTCTGGTCAACGGCCTCCGGACTTTCTGAACGCTGGTTGTAACAACCGGTCAGAACGGCAAGTAAGAACCAAGGCAGAAAAAAGTAAATCTTAGGAGTCTGCATATACATTCATCTGACACTGTTTACAATCAAAACCAAGACGGAAGCGACGGCCGTCGCCAAGACGCAAATAGAGAGGTTCGTGCCACGATGGTCGTCGGCCGCCGTTAACAAAACAATAGCCGAGCGAGAAGCGTAGGCAGTGACGGCACTGCATAAGCAGTTTCTCGCCCTGCAGCTGCTGCACCTCAAAAGCTGGCTGGGGGGCAGCAAGCCCGTGCTCAACATAAAACTCGCGAGCCTTTGAGTTTGCTATATTATATAAATAAGGTACACGATACTTTGGCAACGTTTCGGTGATGCCATACTGCGACGGCTCCTTCACGGAAGCGGCAGCAGCAGACTGTCGAAGTGCAGCGGCTGCGCGCGACACCACATCACGACGCAGTGAGGCCAGTATGCTGTTGGGCACGAAGAATCTGAAGTCGGCAGGAACATCAACAGAAAGACATTCATATATTGTACCCCCAAACTTTGACAACTGGCGGATGATGTTATCACGCTGAGGCATTGAAGCCTCTTCGTGGGCAAAAGATGCCTCGGCAAAAACAACTAAAGGAGCTGACAATTGCGCAAGGTGGACGGTCATTTCAAGACGATATCCATCGATAACAGGCATAAAACGTAAAGAAACGCCAAGTCGGCGCACTGCACTATCGCTACGTGCGAGGATTTTCTCAAGCTCAATGTCGTTGTTGCGGTATAATGCCATTCCCGGCCGCAATTCCGAAGGCATTTGCAACGGGAACAGGCGGTTGCCCTCAGCCTTATTGACACGAAATCCCTCAAGCTCATGACGCGAATTGACAAAGCATAAGCCGTCGCCATTGGCAAACGATGCCGTTCCACGCACGCTGAAAGAACGTCCGTGCAGTTCCTTTACCGCACCGACATATTCGCCCCGCGACTTGGGAGAGTCAAAACCGGCAATATCGGTACTGCGGCCAATGAGAAAGCCACGTGCATCGCGCGAACAGCCAGAAAAATAGTTGGTGTAGCCACGGTTGAACGTCTTATTCAGATTCGGTGTGAAATTATACTCTACCCTACCCGCAGAAGCTCGGCAATAGTCTTTGGAGTGACGGGATATATACTCATCAAGAAGCCGGCTGTAGGTAGCAGTGACATTCTTGACATAAGCGACATCCTTCAACCGGCCCTCAATTTTGAACGACGAGGCACCGGCTTCAATAAGCTCGGCTATACGTTCGCTCTGATTAAGATCGCGCAACGAAAGATAATAGCACTCGGGCCCTATCTGTTCACCAGCGGCATCTTCAAGTGAAAACTTCATGCGGCAGAACTGTGCACATTCGCCTCGGTTGGCACTACGTCCGAAACAATACTGAGAAGCGTAGCACAGTCCGCTGTAACTTACACATAGTGCTCCGTGAACAAACACTTCCAGTTCTATATCAGGCACTGACTCATGAATGGCACGAATCTCGGAGATGCTGAGTTCGCGAGCAAGCACCACACGCATAAAGCCAAGACTCTTGAGCCATCTCACCTTGTCAGCGCTACGGTTGTCGGTCTGGGTGGAAGCATGAAGCGGCAGAGGCGACAGAGAGACAAGACCCATGTCCTGAACAAGCAGGGCATCGACACCGGCCGACTTCAATTCGGACATCATCTGACGGGTATCGGCGAGTTCGTCGTCGTAGATAATCGTATTAACGGTGACGTAAATCTTTACGCCGAACTGATGAGCATAGTCACAGAGAGTGCGAATATCATCGATACTGTTGCCGACAGCAGCTCTGGCTCCATGCTTAGGCGCACCAATATACACGGCATCGGCTCCGTGGTCGATAGCAGCAATGCCACATTCAAGATTCTTTGCCGGAGCAAGTAGTTCAAGCGACCTCAATGTATCTTCTCCTCTACCGTTATTATTCTACCTGATTTGCGAAATATCATAAGGAGTCTCCTGATATACATAGTAATTTATCCAGTTATTGTACAGCAGGTTTGCATGTGCACGCCACGACACGAAAGGTTTCTGCCGAGGGTCGTCGTTAAGATAATAGTGTTGCGGTAGCTCTACGTCGTTGCGGATATCCTTGTCACGACGGTATTCGTTGTCGAGGGTATTAGGAGAATACTCCAAATGGCCTGTTATAAAGAATTCCCGACCGCCACGTGCCATGACCATCGACACCCCACTTTCAGCAGACTCTGCAATCAGACTGAGCTCGCTGTTGGAAAGTATGTCTTCGCGGTGTACTTCCGTATGCCGGCTGTGAGGCATCATAAACACATCGTCGAAGCCCCGGAATATTGGAAGCTGAGGGTCGAGAATCTTCTGAGGAAAGACACCAAACATCTTCTTATTTAGCAGAAATTTTGGTATTCCGTAATGATAATAGAGGCCGGCCTGGGCAGCCCAGCATATAAAGAGAGTGGAAGTGACATGAGTATGAGCCCATGCAAAAATCTGCGTCATCTCATCCCAGTATGTAACATCCTCAAAACTTAGCTGTTCCACTGGGGCACCGGTGATAATCATTCCGTCGAAATTCTCATTGCGCATTTCTTCGAAACTGCGGTAGAACATCAACATGTGCTCTATAGGAGTATTCTTGGGAGTATGACTCCTGAGTTTCATAAAATTAATATCCAACTGTAGCGGTGTGTTGGAAAGCAGACGTATGAGGTCGGTCTCGGTGGTTATCTTCAAGGGCATCAAATTGAGTATAACAATCTTCAGAGGACGTATGTCCTGAGTATGTGCGCGGGTATCGTCCATGACAAAGATATTCTCGCGCTTAAGCAATTCTATTGCCGGGAGTTTATCGGGTAATCTTAATGGCACTGTAAGAAAAATAAATTGTTTAAAATCGAAGACATACTAATCTTCTTGTTTATGAACTCTCAAGACGCATACTGACACATTATCGTAACCGCCTGCATCGATAGCTGCCTGACACAACTCGCTCGCATTGGCACCACTGAGCAAGAGCTTACGAATCTCCGTGTCCGGAACCATGTCGTTGAGACCGTCGGAACACAGAATCAGCACATCTCCATCCTCGACATCATCGGTGAACTCCTTGAAATCAATATATGAGTTCTTACAGCCAGCACCGATACAATTTGTTATGACGTTTGAATGCTTTGTTGCACCTGTCATATTGTTCAGCGAATGATCTATGGAAATCTGCTCAAGAAATGAGCCACGAAGACGATAGAAACGACTATCGCCACAATTCATCCAGAAGATATGTCCGCCATAATACAATATACCTACCAGAGTTGTTCCCATATTCTCCAACTTGGGATTTTCCCTGCCTTTGGATTTGATAATCTGGTTAATACTGCTAAGCCATTCGAACAGATATTCCGTGAGCTGGTTTATCTCGAGGTTAGGAGGCAGATCGTTGATGAAAAAGTTAAGATTGGACAATGTATCTTCGCTCGCCACCTCGCCAGCGTTGTGTCCGCCCATGCCATCTGCCAATGCGAAAAGAAGACGGTCGGCACCTTGAGTACTGGCTGAAGTGCTGAAGGTGTCGCTCCTTATAAATTCACTCCGGACAAGAATCATGTCTTCATTGTTGCTGCGTATGCAGCCGACTCTGCTCGTTGCCGAAATATCAAAATCAATCATTATGTTTATCCTATGCTTATTGTTTTTTAATATATTGAAACCTCAAGTACAACGTTGGCAATATTGATGATGTCACCGTTGTTTATCGACATCGGCACATCGGGCTGTAGCTGACGGTTGTTCAGTTTCGTGCCATTCGAAGAATGCTTGTCGGTGATACACCAACCGCTCGCCGTGGAATAAGTCAGCTGGGCATGCACTCCTGAGACATAGCCATACTGGGAAAACATCTCGTGATATGGTCCCTGACGTCTTCCGATGATTGCCCCGTCGATGCCATTGAGATGGATATTAAGACTGTCGTTTCGCAGGGTCAGCTGCGGAATACCCGACGTGCGTATCGGTATTGACGACCGCACGGAGCCAGTCACATGACCAAAGTTCTGCGACATGAAATTCGACACCGACGAACTCTGATTCTGAGCACGGTTCTTCATCAGGTCGTCGTAGTTCATCATAAGGCTTCCGCACGAAATGCAGCGGCGTCCCATACCGGGTCTGCCACACTGTACACAATAGAGCAAAGCCTGTCCGCACTGGTCACAGTAACGTGAGTCGTCGTCTATTTCTTCCTTACAATTTGGACATATAATCATATCTTTGTTCGTTTCTTTATTAGTTGACATCCCTGATGTCGTCAGGAGTGATAAGCTGGTATGTCTCAGGAGTAATCTGATCCTGCGGCATCTGTGATACTCGTTCTGATAGCTTCTGTATAGTCTCGTCAAGCAGATTACGCATGGCACGTGCATTGCCGAAACCCTGAGACTTGTTCATGGTCATCTTGACAATGAGGCCCATGAGTTTGAACTCTGCCTCCATGGAAAGCTTATAGCTGTCTTTTTCTGCCATCTTCTTGAAAATCATCAGTAGCTCATCCTCGTTGTAGTCATCAATCTGGAGCTTATGAGTGAAGCGGCTTGCAAGTCCTGGATTGACCTGAAGGAATTCCTCCATCTCGTCTCTATAGCCAGCAGCAATCACCACAAACTTCCCACGGTCGTCCTCCATACGCTTCATCAGGGTTTCGATAGCCTCCTTACCGTATTGGTCGTTATCTCCATTGAGAGTATAAGCTTCGTCGATAAAGAGTATTCCACCCATGGCCTTGTCGCACATTGAGTTGACAATCTTCGGAGTTTCGCCCATATACTTGCCTACAAGCGTAGCCCGGCTTGCCTCGATAACATTGCTTGTGGGAAGAATGTCAAGACTCTGAAGCACCTCACCCATCTTGCGTGCAATAGAAGTCTTTCCCGTTCCGGGATTTCCCGTCAGGATAAAGTTCATTGCCATCTGCTGAACCTTACCCACACCCATGGCAGAGCGCTGTTTCATGAACATGTTCTGAACGGCAAGACGGCGTATGTAGTTCTTGACGTTACGCATACCGATGAACTCTTCAAGCTCATTGAGGACATCGTCGAGCGGACGTTTCTTCTCGTTTTCTGAACCAGGCAGGTCGGCCTGGGTTATGCGATACATGTCTTCCTCCTTAAAGGCTGCATTGTTGATTTCTGCCACGAGGCGCTGGCTTTGTTTCTCAACAGTCTGGTCAAAGATACGACGGGCTTCGCGGGCATTTCCGAAATTCTTGTCGCGGCGAAGATAGAGTTGCTCGAACTGCCGGTGAATGGCATCGCGTGTAGCATCATCAACGGTAAACTTCTTTGCAGTTGCAAGATTAAGGAATATCTGTGTAAGCTGATCAGGAGTATAGTCGTCGAAGTGTATAGTCTGTGAGAAACGGCTCTTCAGTCCAGGATTGGAATCAATGAAATCGTGCATCTGGTTCGTGTAACCCGCAACGATACAGATAAACTTTCCACGGTCGTCTTCCATGCGCTTCAGAAGAGTGTCGATAGCCTCGCTCCCGAAAGAGTCCTGGTCGTTCGACTTCAGTGTATAGGCTTCGTCGATGAATAGTACGCCGCCTATAGCTTGGTCGATGAGCTGGTTGGTCTTGATGGCTGTCTGACCACTGTAGCCTGCCACAAGCTTACTGCGGTCGGCCTCTACCAGCTGACCTCTCGACAATATTCCGAGTGTACGGAAAATATCAGCCATGATACGTGCCACGGTGGTCTTTCCCGTTCCGGGATTTCCTGTGAACACATAATGCTTGCCTTGGAACGTGTTTGTCTCTCCACGACGTATCTGAAGGTTCAGGAATGCCGAGAGGTTGCTTATCTCTTTCTTGACGGATTCAAGACCGACAAGGCCCTGCAGCATTGCGAGACACTCTGTGTAGTCAACGGCCTTCGGTGCCTCGTATGGTATGTCTTCCTCTACGATGGTCATCAGCTGCTCGTCTGACATGTTCATGAGTTTGTGCTTCTCAAGACGCTGTGCCTGACGCTTACATATTGAGTCGAAGAGTTGGCGCATGGTACGTCCGTTGGCAAAGTCTCTGTCACGGCTCTGATACATCTCGCCAATCATCTTCTTTGTAATGGCTATGGCAGCATCATCGAACACATACTTCTTGTCTTTTGCAAACGACAGCAATATCTGTAACAATTCGTCAGGGCTATAGTCATCGATATTGAGGAAATAGTTGAAACGGCTGCGGAATCCCACGTTGATTCGGAACAGATTCTCCATCTCCATTCGATAACCTGCCGCAATAACCACAAACTTACCCCGGTCGTCTTCCATGCGCTTCATCAGGGTTTCGAGAGCCTGCGCTCCCTGGCTGTCGCGCTCGCCGCTCTGACTCAGGGGAGCAAGGGTGTATGCCTCGTCAACAAACAATATGCCTCCCATCGCTTTATCGCATAACTGGTTCACCACCTTGGGAGTTTCGCCCTGATATTGGCTGACCATCTTTGAACGGTCAACTTCAACCACATGTCCGCTGTCGAGATAGCCGATAGCTGCAAGTATCTCACCGAGCTTGCGTGCCATAGTGGTCTTTCCCGTCCCGGGATTGCCCGTAAGCACAATATGCATTGACATCTTTTCCTGCTCTCCAAGACCGCGCTCGGCACGCTCCTGGGCATTTTTCACGGCGTATGCAATCTCTCGAACGGCAGCCTTCACCTCGTTCATGCCGATATACTTGTCCATGTCGCCAAGAATATCCTCAAGCGTGCGCTCCTCAGGCACGTATCCGCGAATGTCGATATCTTCTATCTGAGTGGCTGCGCTTCCGCGACTGATGAAGTTGGTGAAGATGTCCTCAGCCACATTTACTGCCACATGAGCATATCCAAACGTGTCGTCCTTTATTTTCAGCTGATACTTGAAGTAGCGCTGCAACTTTATTTCCGCAGCCTGCGAATAGTCGGTAAGTCCGTATTTGACACGCAGAGTCTGACGACATATCTGACACAATTCCAAGAACGACGGTATAGGCAGACGGAACGTATATTTGAAACGGTTTGCAACCGCAGGGTTACATGCAAGGAAGTCGTCGAGCCCCTTGGGCAGTCCTGAGATTATTACTATTGGGTCGTCTTCCCACTTATCCATCTCGACAAAGAGCTTGTCGAGAGGATTAACCTGATTGGAATAGCGGTCGGGTAAAAGTTTCTGGACGTTGTCAAAAAACAGGATACCGCCACGTGCCTTTTTTATATTGTCGTCCCAATTATCGACAAAACGCTGATAGTCAACGGCATCGACTATAGTGAGTTTCGATTTTTCTATAATATGGTTCTGCAGGAAATATTCGCTGATTACCTCTGCCAACTGAGTCTTTCCCGTTCCTGTCTCACCTATTATTATAGAATTGACGCTGATGCGAACCTTTGCCATATCCTGGCGCGAGCGCAGGAACTTGTATGTGTCAACTACCGTCTTGAGCTGTTGTTTGACCTCTTCGAGACCAATCATCTTGTCAAGAACGTCAGTCTGGGCTATAGGTTGTCCACACCATTTGCAAAACTTTGCTATCGGGCGGTTTTCATTATGACAATGCTCACACTGCATACAGTAACGCTTTCATTAATTTTTAATTGTTTTCCAACTCAATTCCGTTGGCAGCATCGTTTGTTGCTCCCACTATCGGAGTGTCGAGAACATCATCATTGTCATCGTCCACGGGCTGCTTGATGAACGTCGGGTTGGGCTTGTTCATATACGACGGACTGTAAAGCACAAGCTCGCCTATAAGCAGCAAGGCCATCAGGCTCCACAGGACATAGTGCACTATGCTTTCGCCCGATGCCGAACGCATCTGGTTCTTCACGTCGTCCAGTACACCGAACTTAGATCCCTTGAAATGGTATGACTTCTGCCTGAAAGTATAATAGAGCGGTTCGAGCAGCGCCGATTTCACATCATCGTTATCCATAACCTCGGCGAAGAGTTTCTTGTCGGCCTTATGTTCGCTGCCACGGTTATAGTCGGTGAAGTAGCAAACAGCAGTATAGACAAGCGTAAGCAGAACAATCAGTGGAACAAGCATTCCCGGATGACTTCCCATAACATACTTTATCAGCAAAATAGCAACTATAGATGTGGCGGCACCTATGCCTCCGAAAAGGCACGACAGTACGAATCCGTAGCCCTTCATGAATTCCCTTACGGCAAGAATGATGGCAGAAACTCCGCCAACAGGCACCCCCACCGCCCAGAAGAGATTCTCACGGAATACCGCTTTATCGCCTACTCCGGCATATACCAGCAATCCAAGCCATACGGCCACCAACGAGTAGAACAATGCGAACCACGTACGTTCTTTCGCCTTTGCTGATGTATATATATTCCGCACCTCTGCCACTTTCTGTGCCGTCTCTTTCTTGGCATTCTCAAAACGCTTGTAGAAAGGCTGCTGCATATCGATTTCACCCAACTTCAACAGCCATTGTTCAAGCTTCCGCTCATAACTGAAGTCGGCAGCGAAGTCTTCTTCCGGGTTCTCGTGATAGAACACTGCGAGCCACTGTGCGAAACTGCCGGTACGCATTTCCGTGCGCAGCTCAGAATTCATTGCAGGCTGTATCTCGTCGGGAGATTTCAGTGTTTGCTTGTTCTTCAGCAGATATGTTGGCTTGGCACCAAGAATGCGACAGAAGCGGTAAGCTGCAGTACGCAGGTCGTATGCGCCGAGACGGTCGCGGTTTTCCTCCGACCTCAAGTCGAAACATCTGTTGGCATTTGCCAGCTGCTCCATCCATCCGTGCACCTGGGCATAGTAACAGAACTGTCCGTTGGGATCGGCATATTCTGAGACTGCTTCGGCAAAAGCTGCGTCGCTGAGCGACTGCCACCGGCGCAACTGTTCTGCCATTAACTCGCCTATTTGCTGCGGAGTGTTGGCATTGTTCAAATCGTAGGCACACTCCCTGTCAACATTGTACAGCACTTTATATGCAAGTTGTTTTGAGTATGGCTGGCCTTCGGTCATTATTCTTACCGACTCGCACGCCATCTTTCCCTCATGGCTGTACATCCACGAGAGCAACCTGCCGTCGGTGATGCTTTCCCATGTGTCTTCGTCAAGCTTCTGCGTTCCGAACATCTTCACGATTTCCTCGATTGTAGCTGTCGGATATTTTGTGCTGAATGGTATGTCGGCATCGAGTTCATACGCCGTGCGCAATATCGCCTTACGTCCCTCAAGATTTGCCTCAAGTGTGAAGTAGGAGCGCAGACGACTGATATCGCAGTCGCTGTGCGACTCTGCATAAAGCCAGAAGCGGTCGTTTGGATTCTGCAGGGCAATAATATACTCATCAACGTAAGTGAGCATTGAAATAACCATGCTGTGCACATCGTCGCACTTGTTCCCGTGCAAATCCTTGTAGGGATAAGTAGGTTCCATGGCATAAACGGATGCCATCAGTCCTGCATGCTGGTCGATGGGGTATCTGTTTGTGACAATTTCCTTCACGGCCATGCTCAGTTTTGTGTTGCCGCAGGCATCAAGCCAGTTGGTTATCCTGCCTGTATATAAATAGCCTACTGCTATACGCTCATTGTTTACGAGCAACGGTATCAGTTCATGCACATTGTCGGCCACGAGATTGCGCTCGGGATCAACTATGAAGCTTTTGTACTTCAGTATTGGAGAACTGATGTCAACCTCGACATTCTCTCCTAGGAACCACCTCTCCACTTCTTCATACCCCCATCTCTTCTGCGGGTTTACGGCAGTCAGTCCCATTACTATCATCCTCACCCTGTCGGGCAGTTCGTTGATTCCGGGAAGCCTTCCCTCGCTCTTGCGTCGCATCATTATTCGCTCGTTCGATTTGAGAGGGTTGTCTCCGAGCCAAATTGTCATCAGTGTTATTCCGAGCGAATAGTAATCCACCGACGGGGTGATTTCCACTTCGCCGTCGATGACGTCATTGTACATCTCTGGCGCAGCATAAACCGGCGTGCGTGCTTGTGTTGTCCGATGCAGGCTCTCGTCGGCTTCGAGAATACTTGATATTCCGAAGTCGCCAAGCACTACTTGGGTTTTCTTTTCGTCACGGAAGAAGAAGTTACCCGGCTTTATGTCTTTGTGGATGATGTTATTGTTGTGACAATAGGCAAGAGCAGCAGCAGCTTGCAGTGCTATTCGGCAGAACTTGTTGTAGTCGCCGTTGACACAATAGTTATCAAACGAGCCTCCACGCAGATATTCCATAAGCTCGTAGTCGCGGTTTTTCCCATCCACATAGGTCTTGCCAAAGTCGTAGGTCTTGACAATCATCTCGAATTCGAAGTTGCTTATAATCTTCATAAGCCTCTTCTTCATGGTGAAATTCGGATAATATACTTTCAAGACATATTCTTTGTCATCGCGCTTTACGAGAAACACCTGAGCCTCGCCAGTATTGTCGCTGAGACATTTTTCGCTGTGATACACCTTGCCCTTGAGCAGGAAATCGACTCCGTCAACAATCCCGCCGTCGGTCTGATTTGTTCCATCGCGCATCGATAGCGAAATGTTGCCGTGAATACCGTCTCCATTTGGAGCCACAATGGTCTTGTTAAGGTCTGGTGTGTCATTACTTGATTTTCCTGTTACAGTGTTGGTATTTCCGGCAGGAAAACCGGCAGAATCGCCGGGACGCAGTGTTCTCAGTGTTACATCATCCATTATTTGTCGTCTTTAATATCAGCGGTTCTGTTTTTACCCAAAATAACCCACTTGCCTCCAAGATGCGGTTTGGCACATCCGCACGGACTGCTGTGCATTGCCCCTTTCCAGTTGCACACCCATGCCAATCGCACTCCTATGGGCTTGCTGGCCATGGCAAAGTTTCTTGCCTTGACCGGCGAAGGCATTGGCGGGACTGCCATTCGGTCAAGGATAGCCGTAAGGTCGCTCATGCATTTCTGCTTCTTGTTGTCAAGCTCTTCCATCGTCATTCTTTTTGTGTGGCGGGGCGGTATCTGTGGATACTGCTTTCCGGCATCCTTTGCAAGTAAGGTAAGAACGCGCTCACGAAGTTTCTGGTTCGCTTGTTCTCTCATTATGTCGCGCTCGCTTGAATATGGCAGACAGTTATCCAGCTGCGACAGCTGTCCGGCTATTTCAACGAGCTGCTGGTATTCCGGGTCGCGTTCCAGCTCTTTCACAAGCTGTTGTGCTTCCGTCGTGATGGCAGTTCCACACTGTTTGCAGAAAGCGAAATCGTTGACAGTACGACACACGGGGCAAACTACACCTCCTCTCGGGTTTCCGCATTCCGGGCAATAGGCTTCATTTCCGGAAAGCCGTGCTCCGCAGTATGAGCACACATCCCTCTTGGTATAGTGATGGCAAGCCTCGCAGAAGTCGGCGTCGGCATCGAGCGCAGCACCGCAATACGGGCAATTGGTCTTTCCGATAGCCTCGCCGCAGGCAGAACAATAAAGAGCCTCAGGATCATTCACCGTACCGCAATATTGGCATGTAATCCCTCCAGCCGGCTGTCTGGCTTGCTGATAAGCCGCATTTGCTGCCATCGGCTGTTCCGCCACAGGCCTTGTTCCAGGAGCATTTATGCTCCGTTGCTGCATACCTCTGTCTGTACGCTGCATATCTGAATTGAAATCGTTTACCATACTATAGATTCGTGGTTATTTTCTTGCAAAATTAACAAAAAATTCGCTATTTATATAAAAAAAGCCGCAACAAATTTCCATTTGAAGCGGTCTTTTTATAATAATTAACGTTTTGTATCACGTTTCACCATAATTGCAAGCGTTTGTCCTTAGGCAGGAACATTTTGTCTCCCTCTTTCACCCCGAAGGCATCATACCACATATCGATGTGCTGCAAGGCGCCATTTACCCTCCATCGCCCGAGCGAATGAGGGTCGCTCTTTGTCCTGTTGCGTATTTCTGCTTCGGTTACATTTCCTGCCCATACTCCTGCGTATGCAAGGAAGAATCGCTGATCGCCAGTAAAACCGTCGATAACCGGCAGCTGACAGCGTCTGGTGGCATTTTTATATGCCGCAAATGCGACCTGCAGCCCACCATGGTCGGCAAGATTCTCTCCGAGCGTAAGCCTTCCGTTGGCATTGAGATCTGGCAGAACTTTGATATTTGAGAAGAAATCGGCATATTTATCCGTCCGTTCTGTAAAGTTCTTTCCGTCCAGCTCCGTCCACCAGTCGTGCATGTTTCCATCCTTGTCATACTGCCGTCCCTGATCGTCGAAGCCGTGAGTCATTTCATGTCCGATAACAACACCTATAGCACCATAATTAAACGCATCGTCGGCAGTAGGATCGAAGAAAGGCACTTGCAGTATTCCCGCCGGAAAGCATATCTCGTTGGTCGTAGGATTGTAATATGCGTTTACCGTCTGCGGAGTCATGTACCAATCGTCACGGTCAACAGGTTTTCCTGCAAGATGTTCTACCATATATTGCGTCCAGAACGTCCTGCACGCCACGATGTTCTCGTAGTATGACTTTTCCGGGTCGATGTTCAGTTTCGTAATGTCAGTCCACTTGTCGGGATATCCTATCTTCACATAGAAGGTGTTCAGTTTCAGCAGTGCGTTCACTTTTGTCGAATCGTCCATCCAGTCCTGTGCAGCAATGCGTTCGCCAAGAGCTATCCTAAGGTTCTCGACAAGTTGCTTCATCCGTTCCTTCGACGATGCAGGGAAATATTTGCTTACATAAATGCGTCCGAGAGCCTCGCCCATCTGACTCTGCACCTGCGTTGTGGCACGTCTCCACAGTGGGTGGTCCTGCTTACGTCCGGCGAAAGTCTTGCCGTAGAAATCGAATCTCTCCTGTCGCACCTTGTCGTTCAGGAATCCGGCAGCTGAGCCAATTACTCCCCACAGCATCACATCTCGGTATTCAGCCGGTTTGATGTCAGCGAATATTTTGTCGGCAGCATCCATGAACTCAGGCTGCCCTACAATCATCTCCTGAATATCCTTTGCCTGCACACCGCGTGCCTGCATCAGTTTCTCAAGCATAAAGTGAGGATAACGCCCGTTGAATTCCGCAAGAGTCATCTTATTGTAGTTGCGTTGCGGATCTCTCAGTTCCGTACGGCTGCGCGAAGCCTTTGCCAGCGCAGTCTCTATCTTCATGATGTTCCGCATCTTCTTGGCAGCTTCCGACTTGCTGTAGCCGAAGAGCTGAAACATATTTACGATATGTTTCTTGTATGCCTCACGTATCTTTGTCGTTGCCTCGTCGTTTTCCAGATAATAGTCTTTCTCACCGAGTGTCAGTCCACTTTGTCCAATGTTCAGAATATTCATCGTAGCGTTCTTCTCGTCGGCTCCGAATCCAGCAGTGAAGAACTCAGCGTCTCCCTGCTTTGCCAGCTCCAGCTGGACTTCGAACAGCTGTGCGACGGTCTTTGCACCGTCCAGTTTCTTCAGCATCGGCAGTACCGGGCTGATGCCTTCTTTCTCGCGGCGTGCCGAGTCCATTGCCAGCTTATACAAGTCGCTCAGTTTCTGTTCGACGCTGCCTTTTTCATAGGTGTTGCTTTTCAGCTCGTCGAGAATAGCGTTAATGCGCTTGTTGTTGTCTTCGGCCAGACGGTCGAAGCTGCCGTAGCGCGAATAAGCGGCAGGCAGTGGGTTTGCCTTCATCCATCCGCCACAGGCATACTCATAAAAGTCGTCGGCAGCGCGTACGCTGGTGTCGAGGTCGGCAGGATTGAGTCCCGACTTCAGCTGTGTCTGCCCCATGGCAGCCACACTCATCGTTGTAATTGCCATAATAGTAAATAACTTTTTCATTTTTTGTCTTATTCTTATTTTTTCATTTCTTCAAGCTCCTCAGAGATTTGCTCCCACCGCTCCACTTCTTCGTCGAGCGATCGCTTGGTGTCGGTATATTCCGTGACAAGCTTCATGTCGGAAGCATTCTCCGGATCCATTAGCAGCTGGTCGAGTTCCTTCAGCCGCTTCTCCATATCGTTTATCTTGCGCTCGGAGTCTTCTACCATACGTTCCAACTTGCGCATTCGGTTGCGGTTCTCCTTGTGGTCATTATACGATGCCGCCTTTGGCGTTTCCTCCGCCCGTGCCGGCATAGCTTTCTGCACCTTCACAGCAGGCTCTGCCGGTATCGTCTCGGCATCGCTTTGGCTTCTTATCCAGTCGTAGATACCTCCGAGATGTTCCCTCACCTTTCCTCTTCCAAACTCATACACCTTCGTCACAAGCCCGTCGAGGAACTCCCTGTCGTGGCTCACGATGATTGCCGTTCCGTCGAATGCGCGTATTGCCTCCTTCAGCACATCCTTCGACGGCATGTCAAGATGATTGGTAGGCTCGTCGAGAATGAGCATGTTGACCGGCTCAAGCAGCAGTTTTATCATTGCCAGGCGGCTGCGCTCGCCACCACTGAGCACCTTCACCTTTTTGTCGCTTGCTTCGCCTCCGAACATGAAGGCTCCGAGAATGTCGTTTATCCTCATACGTATTTCGCCCTTCGCCACATTGTCGATGGTCTCGAACACCGTGAGGTTCTCGTCTAATAGCTGTGCCTGGTTCTGTGCAAAATATCCTATGCGGATGTTATGGCCTATCTTCAGTGTTCCGTCGAATGGAATCTCTCCCATTATACATTTCACGAGAGTTGATTTTCCCTCGCCGTTCTTTCCGACAAAAGCCACCTTCTCGCCGCGCTTGACGGTGAGGTTTACGTTCGAGAACACCGTATGTTCTCCGTATCTCTTCCTGACCGTATCGCAGATGACGGGATAGTCGCCTGAACGCAGACATGGCGGGAATTTCAGGTGCAGTGCCGAGTTGTCCACCTCATCTACTTCTATTGGCACGATTTTCTCCAGCTGCCTCAGCCTCTGCTGCACCTGTATTGCCTTTGTTGCCTGATATCTGAACCGTTCCACGAACGCCTTAATGTCGGCTATTTCCTTCTGCTGGTTCTCGTATGCACGTAACTGCTGCTCTCGGCGTTCCTTTCTCAGCACCACGTATTCGCTGTACTTCACGCGGTAGTCGATAATCTTTCCGCACGATATCTCCAGAGTACGGTTTGTCACATTATCTATGAAGGCTCGGTCGTGGCTCACGAGCACCACTGCACTTGCAGACTGTGCGAGGAACTGCTCAAGCCACTGTATGCTCTGTATGTCCAGATGGTTAGTAGGCTCGTCGAGCAGCAGCACGTCGGGCCGCTGCAGCAGAATCTTTGCCAGCTCGATACGCATACGCCATCCTCCGGAGAACTCGCTTGTGGGACGTTCGAAGTCCGTGCGTTCGAATCCGAGTCCTGTCAGTGTTCTCTCTAACTCGGCTTCGTTGTTCTCCGCTCCCATCATCATATATCGCTCGTGCTCCGTCGAGAATTTCTCTACCAGCTGCAGATAGCTCTCGCTCTCATAATCAGTGCGTTCGGAAAGCTCTCGGTTCAGTTTCTCAAGGCGCTCAGCCTGTGCCGTTGTATTCGAGAATGCCTTCTGAGCTTCCTGTCGCACTGTGGTGTTGTCCTGAAGCACCATCACCTGCGGCAGATATCCTATTGTGCATTCATTCGGCACGCTGATAGTGCCATCAGTGGGTTTCTGCTTGCCGCACAGTATTTTCAGGAGCGTGGATTTTCCTGCTCCATTCTTTCCCACGAGTGCAATCCTGTCACGTTCGTTGACGACGAAACTTGCGCCGCTGAAGAGCGGTTTCACTCCGAATTCTACCTTTAGTCCTTCTACAGAAATCATAATTTAACGAAAAGACTGCACAGGAATCCTGCACAGTCTCTTATAATAGCATCTACGCTGATTACTTCACCTTAGCCACAATAGCCTTGAATGCCTCGGGATTGTTCATGGCGAGGTCGGCAAGCACCTTGCGGTTGATTTCGATACCAGCCTTCGTGAGTGCACCCATGAGCGACGAATAGCTCATGCCCTCCTGACGTGCGGCAGCGTTGATACGCTGAATCCAGAGTGCACGGAAAGTGCGCTTCTTGTTCTTGCGGTCACGATAAGCGTATGTGAGACCCTTCTCCCATGTGTTCTTCGCTACTGTCCAGACATTCTTACGTGCACCGAAGTAGCCACGCGTAAGCTTTAATATTTTCTTTCTCCTTGCTCTTGAAGCAACGTGATTTACTGATCTTGGCATAGTTCTTCTTACTTTAAATGTTCGACAATAGGATTAACGTAAATTCAGAAGCTCGCGCACCTGCTTGAGGTTCGTAACATCTACGAGAGTCTGGTGAACCAGGTTTCTCTTCTGCTTCTTTGTTTTCTTGGTCAGAATGTGACTGTGATAAGCGTGATGACGCTTGATTTTCCCTGTTCCGGTGAAACGGAATCTTTTCTTTGCACCGGAGTTTGTCTTAACTTTTGGCATTGTTTTCTTTACTTTTAAGTATTAATATTATCCGGCGGCTACGCATATACCGGGCGCTCCGCCTAATCTTTGTTGTTTTTGAGCTTTTCGAGAGCCTCTGCACTTATCTTCGCGTTGGCAAAGAGTCCGCCGTTTGCAGGCATCGCGTCCTGGCTGTCGGCTGCGTCGTTGCGCTCGACTTTCCTTGTTTCCTTCGATTCAGTCTCGCGCTTCTCGCGGTCGAGAGCCTGCTGGCTCTTCTTTGCCGTTCCTGCCTTTTTCGGAGCGAGATAAAGGAACATCTTCTTTCCTTCGAGCGAAGGCATCGACTCTACCTTTCCCCATTCCTCAAGATCGTTGGCAAAACGCAGTAGCAGCACCTCTCCCTGTTCCTTGAACAGTATGCTGCGTCCGCGGAAGAACACGTATGCGCGCACCTTATTGCCATCTTCCAGGAATTCGCGTGCATGCTTGAGCTTAAACTGATAGTCGTGCTCGTCGGTCTGTGGTCCGAACCTTATTTCCTTCACCTCGACCTTCACCTGCTTTGCCTTCATCTCCTTCTGCCGCTTCTTCTGCTGATAGAGGAACTTGGAGTAGTCGATGATGCGGCATACTGGCGGGTTGGCATTCGGTGATATTTCCACAAGGTCAACACCCTGCTCCCGAGCCATGTCTAAAGCCTGTCGTATCGGTACAACTATTGAACCTTCGTCGCTCACGATACGCACCTCGCGCACACGAATCTGCTCGTTGACGCGATGCTGGTTCTTCAACTTGTCGTTTTTCATCCGAAACTTGGGATATGTGGCATGTTAAGCCTCAGCGGGAGCCTGCTCCTCAGCTTCGGTTTTCTCCTCTGCTACCGGGGCGTCAACTTTGGCTGGCTCCTCCACGGGAGCATCTGCCTTTGGAGCCTTCTCCACAGCGGGAGCGTTCTCTGCTACGACAGCAACGGGTATTTCCACCTTCACCTCCTTGTGGAAGTGAACGGTAGCGACATAGTCGCCCACCATCTTTGCGTCGCGCATAGTTATAATCTTGCGGTCTATCTCATGTCCGAGCTTTGCAAGCTCGTCGGCCACGATGCCGGCATTTACTGATCCATAGAGCTGACCTGTTGCACTCACCTTGGCAGCAATTGTAAGGGCAACCCCCTGTAGCTTCTCAGCCTTCTTCTCGGCCTCTGCCTTGATTGCTGCGAGCTTGTGAGCCTGCTGCTTGAGGTTCTCAGCAAGAACTTTCCTTGCCATTGGCGAAGCGATGACTGCCTTTCCCTGTGGAATGAGGTAGTTGCGCCCGTAGCCCGACTTGACGTTCACGATATCGTTCTTAAATCCCAGTCCGATAATATCTTCTTTCAGTATTAATTCCATAATTGAGCTTTCTTTGAATTGTAAACTAACTAAACTGTCTATCGCCAATTATTTCATCAAGTCGGTTACATAGGGCAGCAGTGCGATCTGACGCGCACGCTTCACAGCCTGTGCAACTCGGCGCTGATACTTCAGAGATGTTCCTGTGATGCGGCGCGGCAGAATCTTGCCCTGCTCGTTGAGGAACTTCTTGAGGAACTCCGGGTCTTTATAGTCGATATACTTGATACCGCTCTTCTTGAAACGGCAATACTTCTTCCTCTTTGTGTCGATGGAAGGTGCGTTAAGATAACGTATTTCTGTTTCCTGTGCCATGATTATGCCTCCTCTTTATGTGACAGTTTATTACGGCGCTTCTCAGCGTAAGCAGCGGCATACTTGTCGAGCTTGACGGTTTGGAAACGGATTACTTTCTCGTCGCGGCGGAATGCTGTTTCGAGAGTTTTGATTACTTCAGGCTCTGCATTGAACTCAACGAGGCAATAGAAACCAGTTGACTTCTTCTGGATTGCATAAGCCATCTTCTTCAGTCCCCAGGTCTCTTCGTTCACGATCTCAGCACCTTTGTCGGTGAGAAGCTTAGTGAATTTAGCGACCGTTTCCTTCATCTGTTCGTCAGACAAAACGGGAGTCAAAATGAAAACGGTTTCGTACTTATTCATACAATAAAATTAATAAAAAAAACTTATTTTGCAAAATTGCGGGTGCAAAGGTAGTTATTTATTTGTGATTTCACGATTTACGTCTTGTTATTAAGCCGTTATTTAAGTTTTTTTAATACTTACTTAGGGTTTTGACATAAAAAAAGCCCGGGGTGCAGGCCCCGGGTTTGTCTTTGCTTATCCTATTTCGATGTTGCGTGCCACCTTCGGCTTATCCTCCACAAGCTTCGGCAGGTTGACCGTCAGCACTCCGTTCTCCACCTTTGCCTCGATCTTCTGCTTGTCCACGTCGTCTGGCAGCAGCAGTGTCTGCTCGAACTTTGTATAAGAGAACTCGCGGCGCAGATATCTTATGTTCTTGTCTTCCTCCTTGTCTTCGTTCTTCGACTCCATCTTGATGATAAGGTTACCTTCGTCGTTGATATGTACGTTGAAGCAATCCTTGGTCATTCCCGGTGCTGCCAGCTCCACTATGTAGCTCTTGTCGCTCTCCTTTACGTTGATGGCTGGCGCAGTGGCATTTGCCTTGGGCATGAAGCCCGTGTCGAAAAAGTCGTTGAAAATAGACGGCATCCACTCTGAATTTCTTCTCATCATTGGTAACATAATCACTATCTCCTATTCTTTAAATTGTTAAACATTCTGTTGATTCCTTGAACTCTGCTTGTTTGCTTCGTTCGCCAATCATACCGCAACGAACGTGCCATACCGACAATTTGTGCCATAATGACATATCGCCATGCCAGATTGACAGAAATATAAATTTAGTGCCATATATGAAACTATAAAGAATATGATGTATTAAAAATTACTTAATTTACAGAATAAATTAACTTAAACATTTTCATAATTAACAAAAAGTTCCTATCTTTGCATTGAATAAAATCGAAGCAGTATGAAGAAATCGATGATATGGACGATAGCCGTCGTGATGGGATTCTCATTCCTCGGGCTGCTTTATCTCCAGCTCTCCTATATAGAAGAAATGGTGAAGATGAAGAAAGAACAGTTCGACGAGGGAGTAAACCGCAGCCTGTACCAGGCCTCTCGCAACCTTGAGGTGAACGAGACCCTTCGTTATCTTGAGAAAGACGTCAACGAGACCGAGCGCCGCGCCTTCCGTCAGGATTCGGTGATGGCACGCAGCGGCAAACTGAACGATGTGATACAGCACACGCATCAGTACAGCGTAGCCGGAAAAGACGGCACCATCTATTCGTCGTTCGAGCTGAAGACAATCACCACGAAGCCCTCAACGGTTCCCAAGGCGATGATAATACGTTCCGACAAGAACTCACTGTTAGAAGCCACGCGCTCGCTTCAGGAGATAGTCCGCAACCGCTATGTGTATCAGAAGGCGCTTCTCGACGAGGTCGTCTATAACATATTATATACCGCGAGCGAAAAGCCCCTGAAAGAGCGTGTGAACTTCCGTATGCTCGACCAGGACATCCGCACCGAACTGCTGAACAACGGTATCAACATCCCCTATCACGTGACTGTGAGCACAGCCGACGGCCGCGAAATCTACCGCTGTCCCGAATACACCGACGAGGGTAAGGAATACACCTACAAGCAGGTGCTCTTCCGCAACGACCCGTCGTCGAAGATGGGCGTGGTAAAGATCCACTTCCCCGACATGAACAGCTACATATTCTCAAGCGTGAGGTTCATGATTCCGTCGATAGCGTTCACCCTGGTGCTGCTTATCACCTTTATTTTCACGATAGTGGTGATATTCCGTCAGAAGCGCTACACTGAGATAAAGAACGACTTCATCAACAACATGACCCACGAGCTGAAGACACCGATAGCGAGCATCTCGCTTGCAGCCCAGATGCTCAACGACGAGAGCATCCCGAAGACTCCCTCGATGATGACCCACCTCGGCGGTGTTATCTCCGACGAGTCGAAGCGTCTCAGGTTCCTCGTTGAGAAAGTGCTCCAGATGTCGATGTTCGACCGTAAGAAGGCAGTGTTCAAGCGCAAGGAGCTCGACCTGAACGAGCTGATAGAGAACATTTCGCATTCGTTCACTCTGCGTGTGGAGCACACCGGCGGAAAGATTATCACCGATATCGAGGCTATCGATTCAAAGATATACGTCGATGAAGTCCACTTCTCCAATGTCATCCACAACCTCATGGACAATGCCATCAAATACCGCCATCCCGACCGTCCGGTAGAGCTGATGCTGAAGACGTGGAACGACGATCACCACCTCTACTTTTCGATTACCGACAATGGTCTCGGCATGAAGAAGGAGAGCCTGAAGAAAATCTTCGACAAGTTCTACCGTGTGCACACGGGCAACAAGCACGACGTAAAGGGCTTCGGCCTGGGCCTTGCCTACGTGAAGACCGTTGTCACCCTTCACCAGGGTACGATCAAGGTTGACTCCGAGCTGGGCAAGGGCACTACTTTCACCGTTGCACTGCCGGTGATAAAAGAAGACTAAATAGAGAAAACAGGATTGAATATTAACAATTTTAAAAGTATTGATTATGGAAGATCAGTTGAAAATTCTTCTTTGCGAAGACGATGAGAATCTGGGAATGCTGCTGCGCGAATACCTTGCAGCGAAAGGTTACTATGCAGAGCTCTGCGAAGACGGCGAGGCAGGCATGAGAGCATTTGCGAAGTCAAAGTTCGACATTTGCGTGCTGGATGTCATGATGCCGAAGAAAGACGGCTTTACCCTTGCCAAGGAGATTCGTGCATCGAGTCCCGACATGCCTATTATCTTCCTTACCGCCAAAACCATGAAGGAAGACATCCTCGAAGGCTTCAAGATCGGTGCCGACGACTATATCACGAAACCGTTCTCAATGGAGGAGCTTGTGTTCCGCGTAGAAGCCATTCTGCGCAGAGTTCACGGCAAGAAGAACCGCGAGCAGGTGGTATATAAGATAGGCCGGTTCGTGTTCGACACCCAGAAGCAGCTTCTGACTATCGACGACAAGCAGACGAAGCTCACCACAAAGGAGAACGAGCTGCTGGCCCTGCTGTGCAGCCACGCCAACGAAATTCTCCAGCGCGACTATGCCCTGAAGACCATCTGGATCGACGACAACTATTTCAATGCCCGCTCAATGGATGTGTATATCACCAAGCTGCGCAAGCATCTGCGTAGCGACGATCAGGTTGAAATCATCAACATCCACGGCAAGGGCTACAAGCTCATAGCCCCCGAGACAGATGAATAAGAACCGGAATCGTAAGAGAATGGGAGTGAATATGAATTCACTCCCATTCTCTTACATTATACTATTTATACTATCTTTTCGAGCTGCTCCACGTTGTGCTTTATCTCGTCGTCGCTGAGATGATAGTTCTGCAGGTCGCCGTTGATGTAGCTTTCATACGACGGCATGTCGATTAGTCCGTGGCCTGAGAGGTTGAACAGTATCACCTTTTCCTCGCCCGTTTCCTTGCACTTCTTTGCCTCGCGTATGGTGGCGGCAATGGCATGTGTGCTCTCCGGAGCAGGTATGATGCCCTCGGTGCGTGCAAAGAGCATACCAGCCTCGAAGGTCTCCAGCTGCGGTATATCTACGCCGTGCATCATCCCGTCTTTCAGCAGTTGCGACACGATCATTCCTGCCCCGTGGTATCTCAGTCCTCCCGCGTGGATGTTCGACGGTCGGAACTGATGTCCGAGTGTGTACATCGGCAGCAGCGGCGTGTAGCCGGCCTCGTCGCCGAAGTCGTACTGGAACACGCCTCGCGTTAGCTTCGGACAGCTGTCCGGCTCGGCAGCGATGAACTCGGTGTTCTTCCCGTCGAGGATGTTGTGGCGCATGAAGGGGAATGCGATTCCTCCGAAGTTGCTGCCTCCTCCGAAACATGCTATCACCATGTCGGGATACTCGCCAGCCATCTGCATCTGCTTCTCTGCCTCCAGTCCGATAATCGACTGGTGCAGTGCCACGTGGTTGAGCACCGAGCCGAGCGTGTATTTGCAGTGTGGCGTGGTGGTGGCCAGTTCCACGGCCTCCGAGATGGCAGTGCCGAGCGAGCCTGAGTGTGTGGGGTCAACGGTGAGTATGTCTTTTCCTGCACGTGTTGACATCGACGGCGAGCCTTCCACGCTGGCACCGAACGTGCGCATGATGCTCGAGCGGTAGGGCTTCTGCTGCATGGTGAGCTTCACCTGATATACGGCAGCTTCCAGTCCATAGACT
>CAMOEW010000020.1 GCA_946612625.1 uncultured Prevotella sp. | reverse complement strand
CGACCCCAACCTTGGCAAGGTTGTGCTCTACCAACTGAGCTATTTCCGCATTATAATCGAAAACCAAGCGTTTTCTAAGCCATCTCTCTCGATTGCGGATGCAAAGGTACTACTTTTTTTTAAATCTGCAAATTTTTTCTCCTATTTTTTTGAAAAAAAATGCTAATCCATACGATTTTTGTAGTCGTCATAGCTGAATTGACGCAATATTTCGAGATTTCCGTCGATTGTCAGCATGGCTATCGAGGGGTGGCTGATGCCGTTGAACATCGTGGTCTTGACAGTGGTATAATGGATCATGTCCTCGAAAACTATCCTCTCTCCTACCCTCAGCTCATGATCGAAAGCCCAATAGCCCATATAGTCGCCAGAAAGACAGCTGTTGCCGCCAAGGCGATATACATATTTACAATGCATGATTTGGGATTCGCCCACATTATCAATCTTACATTCTTCATTATCCATTAGAAGCGTAGCTCCACTGACCGTAGGATGGTATGGCATCTCAAGACAGTCGGGCATATGGCACGTGAAGCTTACGTCGAGGATGGCAGTGCGGATATCGTGGTCGCTGACGATATCAACCACCTGAGCCACGAGCGGCCCGGTCTGCCATGCGAAAGCACTGCCCGGCTCCATGATGACACGCAGATGTGGATAGCGGCGGTGGAAGTCGAGAAGCGTGGCAATGAGCAGTTCCACATCATAGTCACTGCGCGTCATAAGATGTCCGCCTCCGAAATTTATCCACTCTATTTGCGGAAACCAGCAGCTGAAACACTGCTCTATATGACTAAGAGTGCGGCAGAACACATCGGCACCGCTCTCGCAGTGGCAGTGGCAGTGGAAGCCACGGATGTCGGTGGGCAGACGGTCGGGCAGACGGTCGGCAGCGATGCCGAAGCGCGTGCCAGGAGCACAGGGATTATAGAGCATGGTTTCCACCTCACTGTATTCAGGATTTACACGAAGTCCGAGCGAGAGGGAGGGGTTAAGCCGGAGAGCACGCTGGTGAAAATGTTCGTATTGCGACAGCGAATTGAACGTAAGATGCGACGAACACGCCACAATATCATCGAACTCGCTATCCTTGTATGCAGGAGAATATGTATGGGCTGGCGAGCCGAATTCCTCAAAGGCCAGACGCGCCTCGTAAAGCGAGCTGGCCGTAGTAGAGGAGATATATTCGCGGAAGATAGGAAACGTCTTCCACAGGGCAAAAGCTTTAAATGCAAGGATTATCTCAACATCGGCAAGACGAGCAACAGAAGCTATAAGCTGAAGATTGCTGCGCAGCCGGCTCTCTTCTATAATATAAATAGGTGTATCGACAGTTTGATAGTTCATGGCTGGCAAAGGTAGCTATTTTTTTCCATTTTATATCATAATCTTGCAAAAAAAAATATTTTAGTTTTTTTTTTCGCGAAAGATTGCGGTGTCTCATTATTTTTTTGTAAGTTTGCACGTGAATTATACAATACGACCGTCGATGAAACTGATTCTGATGACTAAATCCACGTTTTTTGTGGAGGAAGACAAGATACTCAGCGCACTGTTTGAAGAGGGACTCAACAATCTGCACCTGTATAAGCCCGGATCGGAACCGATGTATTCGGAACGTCTGCTGACGCTGCTGCCGGAAGATACGCGAAGGCTGATTACCGTGCACGAACATTTCTACCTGAAGAACGAGTTCAGACTGAAAGGCATACACTTAGACACTCCCGACATGAAGTTGCCAGCGGGCTATAAAGGAAAATATAGCCGTACATGCCGCGACCTGTCAATGCTAAAGACCATGAAGAAAGAATGCGACTATGTGCTGCTACGCAACGTATTCGACAGTCAGACCGACGAAACGGAACAAGCCTCCTTCACGCAAACGCAATTGGAAGAGGCATCAGAACGAGGACTTATAGACAAGCATGTGTATGCCCTCGGAGGCATGAACATCGACACAATCAGCAGGGCTAAAAAACTGGGATTTGGCGGAGTGGTGATACGCGGAGACCTCTGGAACAGGTTCAACATCCACCGTCAGGTGGACTACAAAGACATCATCAGCCACTTCACACTGCTCAAAAATGCCGTGGAAAAGAGTTGACGGACAGAACAACAAAACAAAAAACATATATTAAACAATGGACAAAGAGAAGACAGACAAAGAGTCGTACATGGTATTTTCGGGTACATGCACAAAATACCTGGCAGAGAAAATCTGCCAAAGTTTAGGATGCGAGTTAGGAAAGCTTCAGATTACGAAATTCTCTGACGGTGAGTTTGCTGTGTCGTATGAGGAGTCGATACGTGGACGCGACATTTTCCTCGTTCAGAGCACATTCCCGAATTCCGACAACCTCATGGAACTGCTACTGATGATCGACGCAGCAAAGAGAGCTTCGGCACGAACCATCAATGCAGTAATACCATACTTTGGATGGGCTCGTCAGGACCGCAAAGACAAGCCGCGCGTTAGCATAGGAGCGAAACTCGTTGCCGACCTGCTGAGTGTGGCAGGTATTGACAGGCTGATAACCATGGATCTGCACGCCGACCAGATACAGGGATTCTTCAACGTTCCAGTTGACCACCTTTATGGTTCGGGAGTAATCATGCCTTACCTGGCAAATCTGAAACTCGACGAAATGGTGATTGCATCGCCCGACGTGGGCGGCTCGAAACGAGCAAACACATATGCAAAGTATTTCGGATGCCCATTGGTGCTGTGCAACAAAACCCGGGTACGAGCCAACGTAGTGGATAACATGCAAATTATCGGCGACGTGGAAGGGAAAAACGTGGTAATCATCGACGACATGGTGGACACCGCAGGAACTATCACTAAAGCTGCCGACATCATGAAACAGGCTGGAGCAAAAACAGTAAGGGCATGTGCCAGCCACTGCGTGATGAGTGGTCCGGCAAGCGAACGAGTGCAGAACTCAGCTCTTGAGGAAATAGTGTTCACCGATTCAATCCCATATACTCAGCGGTGTGCGAAAGTAAAGCAAATCAGTGTAGCAGACATGTTCGCAGAGACTATACGCCGTGTAATCAACAACGAAAGCATCAGCGACCAATATCTGGTGTGATAATGCATATGAAATACAGTAGCATCGCCATTGCGGCAGCAACACTTATGCTGACGGCCGCTTGCAAAAAAAGCAACAGCTACACCATCGAGGGTACAGCCGACGAAGTGGCCGACGGCGACAAGATGTATCTGGCTGCAAGCTACGACAAGCCCACGCCCATCGACTCGGCTATGGTGAAGGACGGCAAGTTCACATTCACCGGCAATGCTGACGACATTAACGAGGCCTTCGTGTATCTCGGAAGAAGAAACGACATCTTCGCACACCTCATTGTGGAGGAAGGAACAATAAAGGTACACGCGAGCAACAAACCGGAACGGACGAAGGTGGGCGGAACAACGTCGAACGAACAGCTGCAAGTGCTCAACGACAGCGCTCTATCTATAGGCAAGCAGCTAAACGACATTGCACTGGCAATATACGAGAGCAATCCCTCGGACGGCATAAAAACAGAGATGCAACAGAGAATGGAAGCACTGCACGAACGGTTCCGCCAATGCGTGACAGAGCTTACAGAACGCAACATCGGTAACAAGTTCGGATACTTTATGGTGAAGAACTTTGCCAACCGAGAGTATATGTCGGACAAAAAAATAAAGGAACTGATAGGACGAATGCCCGAAGAGCAACGCACACGCGACGAAATACGAGCCATTATCGACAACTTAAGCCAGACAATAACGGCTGACGAAGGCCAACAGTTTCCGGAACTCACGATGGCAGCCATCGACGGTACGACAATGAACATCACCGAGGAGATACGACGAAACAAAATAACCATCATCGACTTCTGGGCCAGCTGGTGCGGACCGTGCATGAACGAAATGCCCACCATAAAAAAACTATATGCCGAATGCCATAAGCAGGGACTGGAAATAATCGGCATCTCGCTCGACGACAACGAACACAAGTGGAAAGACGCGGTAGAAAGCAACAAGCTGGAATGGAAGCACGTCAGCGACCTGAAAGGCTGGGACAACGCTGCCGCTAAAATGTTCCAGGTGGAGTCGATTCCGCAGACATTCGTCGTGGATAGTAATGGAACGATACTGCGCAAAGGGCTGCGAGGCAGAGAACTGGAAGAGTTTGTAAAACCACGGATAGACAACTGACAATCAAGATATTATTGTATTATACATAAAAAAACTAAAATTATGAATGACAACAAAGTTATGAATCGTGCAGCCGACAACATACGTATTCTCGCTGCTGCAATGGTAGAAAAAGCCAAATCGGGTCATCCAGGAGGCGCAATGGGTGGAGCTGATTTCATCAATACTCTGTACTCGGAGTTTCTGGTTTACGACCCGAATAATCCATACTGGGAAGGCCGAGACCGTTTCTTCCTCGACCCAGGACACATGGCACCGATGCTCTACAGCCAGCTGGCACTCATCGGAAAATATTCGCTCGACGAACTGCAGCAACTGCGTCAGTGGGGATCACCCACACACGGACACCCCGAGCACAACCTCATGAGAGGCATTGAGAACACATCCGGGCCACTCGGTCAGGGACATTGCTACGCCGTTGGAGCCGCCATCGCAGCTAAATTCCTAAAAGCACGTTTCGGCAATGTGATGAACCAGACCATATATGCATACATCAGCGACGGCGGCGTGGAGGAAGAAATCTCGCAGGGTAGCGGACGTATCGCAGGTACACTGGGATTAGACAACCTCATCATGTTTTACGATGCCAACGCCATTCAACTCTCAACACGCGTCGAAGATGTCATGGCTGAGGACACAGCAAAGAAATACGAGGCGTGGGGATGGTATGTGCAGAAAATCAACGGCAACGACGTTGACGAGATTCGTAAAGCCATCAAGAACGCACAGGCTGAACAAAACCGTCCAAGCATTATCATCGGTGCATGTATAATGGGAAAGGGAGCACGGAAAGCCGACGGCAGCAGCTACGAGGCAAACTGCGCCACACACGGAGCACCGCTCGGAGGTGACAATTTTGTACAGACTATGAAGAACCTGGGTGCCGACCCAGAGAACCCATTCCAGATATTCCCCGAAGTGCAGGAAATGTATGCTCGTCGTGCAGAGGAGCTGAAAGCAATTTGTGCCGAGCGCTACGCACAGAAAGCAGAATGGGCTAAGGCAAATCCCGAACAGGCACGACAACTGGAGCAGTGGTTCAAGGGCGAAGCTCCGAAAATCGACTGGACTAAAGTGGAGCAGAAAGCCGGCGCCGCTACACGCGCAGCCTCAGCAACAGTGCTCAGCGTGCTGGCAGAACAGGTGCCGAATATGATTTGCGCATCGGCAGACCTCTCGAACTCGGACAAGACCGACGGATTCCTGAAGAAGACTCATGCCTTCGTGAAGGGCGACTTCAGCGGAGCATTCTTCCAGGCAGGAGTGGCAGAACTGACGATGGCCTGCTGCTGCATCGGTATGGCTTTGCACGGAGGCGTGATACCAGCCTGCGGCACATTCTTCGTATTCTCCGACTATATGAAGCCTGCAGTGCGTATGGCTGCACTGATGGAACTGCCAGTGAAGTTCATCTGGACTCATGACGCCTTCCGCGTAGGCGAAGACGGACCTACACATGAACCGGTTGAACAGGAAGCACAGATAAGACTGATGGAGAAGCTGAAGAACCACAGCGGAAAACCGTCAATGCTCGTGTTGCGCCCGGCAGATGCCGAGGAAACCACAGCATGCTGGCGACTGGCAATGGAGAACACCAGCACACCATCGGCTCTCATACTATCGAGACAAAATATCGAGATGCTGCCCGAGGGCAACGACTACAGCCAAGCCGCAAAGGGAGCATATATAGTGGCCGGAAGCGACGACGACTACGATGTAATATTGCTGGCAAGCGGCTCGGAGGTATCAACATTGGAGGCCGGTGCAAAACTACTCAAAGCTGACGGAATAAAGACACGGGTGGTAAGCGTTCCTTCTGAAGGACTGTTCCGCTCGCAGACGAAAGAGTATCAGCAGAGCGTGCTACCATGCGGTAAGAAAAAGTTCGGCATGACCGCCGGACTGCCCGTTACACTCGAAGGACTGGTAGGTGCCGACGGCTGTGTATGGGGATTGGAGAGCTTCGGATTCTCAGCACCATACAAGGTGCTCGACGAGAAACTGGGTTACACCGGACAGAACGTTTACGAACAAGTAAAGAAACTACTGGGATAATTGACAATGATGGAAATAAAGACAATAGGCATAGCCAGCGATCACGCTGGCTATGCCCTTAAGCAATTCGTAAAGCAATACCTTGATGAAAAGGGGCTTGCATACAAGGACTACGGAACTTATACGGAAGAGTCGTGTAACTATGCTGACTTCGGCCATGCTTTGGCACGAGGTATAGAGAGCGGAGAAGTGTATCCCGGAATAGCCATATGCGGCAGCGGAGAAGGAATATCGATGACTCTGAACAAACATCAGTCAATACGCGCTGGACTATGTTGGATTCCAGAGATTGCACATCTCATCCGCCAGCACAACAATGCCAACGTACTTGTAATGCCGGGACGATTCATCGACAATGACACTGCGCGACGCATAATGGACGAATACTTCGCTACTGACTTCGAAGGTGGACGCCATCAGCAGCGCATAGACAAAATTCCACTGTAAAGAAACCCTAAGCATCGGTTAACGCACTTCATTGTTGCACAATAAATAGCACATGCCACTGGCTGTTTAGCCAATTGGCATTAGTTCATTGTCATGAACGTCGATGACATTGGTAACGTCTATTTCATATATATAATAATGTATAATCATAATATAGATGCAATATTACTAATTACACACACAAGCATTACACAGCAATAAGCCGAATTAGGAAATCTGATTTTTTTACACCAAGCACATGTATAGAATGATTTTGTATCGGCAATTTATGCAAACAATACTATGTAAGGCTGAAAAAATCAGAATAAAAAAACATAAAATCAATCAAAAAAGTACTTTTTTTGAAATTTTTGCGAAAAAGATTTTTGTTTAATGCTGAAAATCAGTATATTTGCAGTCTGAAACATATATTTTTAATAAAAAAACATAACAAAAATTACATTATAACAATGACAAAAGCTGATATCATCAACAACATTTCAGACCAGACCGGAATTGCGAAGAAAGATGTGGCAGCCACTGTGGAGGCATTTATGGAACAGATTCGCATCAGTCTAGCAGAGAACAAGGAAGATGTTTTCCTTCGTGGATTTGGCAGTTTCATCGTTAAGCATCGTGCACAGAAGACCGCGCGCAATATTTCAAAAAACACCACACTTGTTATCGATGCTCACGACATCCCCGCATTCAAACCTGCGAAAAGTTTCTTAGCGAAGATGCAGTAAGCTTTACAGGAAGAGGAAGAATAACAAAAATCATTTGTATTATATATTTAAATTTAATTAAACTATGCCAAACGGAAAAAAGAAGAAAGGCCACAAGATGGCCACTCACAAGCGCAAGAAGAGACTGAGAAAGAATCGTCATAAGAGCAAGTAAGAGGCTCTTGCTGACGGATCTGGGTTTTCTTAGGATCCAAATGGGAAAAAGAAATGAAAGGAGTGTGTTGCATGAGCTATCATCAGGCGACACACCCTTTCTCGTAGAAAAGAGACAAAAACCAGGAAATCAAAACAATAATGACAAGCGAAGTAATCATCGACGTCCAGCCCAAAGACATCTCCATAGCACTTCTCGAAGACAAAAACCTCGTGGAGTATCAAAAGGAGACACGCGAGGTGAACTTCTCCGTGGGGAATATCTACGTGGCAAAGGTAAAGAAACTGATGCCGGGACTAAATGCGTGTTTCGTTAACGTAGGCTCGGAGCGAGAAGCGTTCCTGCACTATCTTGATCTTGGTACCAGGTTTTCGTCGTATGAAAAGTACTTGAAACAGGTACAGAGTGACAGAAAGAAACTTTATCCTATCGCAAAGGCGACACGAATGCCAGACCTGAAAAAAGACGGCAGCGTGCAAAACGTGCTCACGGTCGGACAGGAAATATTAGTTCAGGTGGTGAAAGAACCCATCTCTACAAAAGGACCACGACTGACGTGCGAGCTAAGTTTTGCAGGACGCTATATTGTGCTTATACCTTTTGACGACAAAGTTTCTGTTTCTTCTAAAATCAAAAAAGGTGAAGAACGCAGCAGATTGAAGCAACTACTGCAAAGCATCAAACCGAAGAACTTCGGAGTGATTGTACGCACATCGGCCGAAGGCAAGCGCGTGGCAGAACTTGACAAAGAACTTAAAGTTCTGCTCAAAAGATGGGATGATGCCATAACCAAGGTACAAAAAACCAGCGAACGACCACTGCTTGTCTTCGAGGAGACAAGTCGGGCCGTAGCTCTACTACGCGATCTCTTCAACCCTACCTACGATGCCATCTGTGTCAACGACGAGACCATCTTCAACCAAATCCGCGACTACGTAGGGCTGATAGCCCCAGAGCAAATAGGAATTGTGAAACAATATACAGGAAAAGTTCCTATCTTCGACAATTTCAACGTCACAAAACAGATAAAGTCGGGCTTTGGCAAGACAGTAAACTATAAACACGGTGCGTATCTTATCATAGAGCACACCGAGGCCATGCATGTGGTTGACGTAAACAGCGGCATAAGAACAAACAAGGAAAACGGCCAGGAGCAGAATGCACTTGAAGTGAACCTCGGAGCTGCCGACGAACTTGCGAGACAGCTGCGACTGCGCGATATGGGAGGAATCATCATCGTTGACTTCATTGACATGAAACTTGCTGAAGACCGCCAAATGCTATATGAACGCATGTGCAAGAACATGCAGAAAGACAGAGCACGACATAACATCCTTCCACTGAGCAAGTTCGGACTGATGCAGATCACACGTCAGCGAGTGCGTCCGGTGATGGATGTCAACGTAGAAGAAACCTGCCCTACCTGTTTCGGAAAAGGAACAATCAAGAGTTCTATACTTTTCACCGACCAGCTTGAGAACAAGATTGACCGTTTGGTCAACAAGATTGGAATAAAGAAGTTTACACTCCATGTGCATCCCTACGTTGCTGCATACATCAATCAAGGTCTATACTCACTAAAGATGCAGTGGCAGATGAAATACGGATTCGGAGTGAAGGTTATCCCCTCACAGAAGCTTGCGTTTCTGCAATACGAATTCTACGACAAAAACAAAGAATTCATTGACATGAAAGAGGAGATAGAATCAAAATGACAAACAATTAGTAAGAAGCATACATGGTCACTCTGAAGATTTTCTTCTGGACTGCACTGTTCATTGTGTTCTACACATATATCGGATACGGCATATTGCTGTATCTGATAGTTTATTTAAAACGTCTGTTCAAGGGCAAGCCGGTAAAAGCCGTCTTGCCTTCGTACAGCGACCTTCCAGCCGTTACGCTAATGATTTGCGCATACAATGAGCAGGACATTGTGAAAATGAAAATGCGCAACACACGCGGGCTCGACTATCCCAAAGAAAAGCTAAAAGTGATGTGGGTCACAGATGGAAGCAACGACAGCACCAACGAACTGCTACAGGCCTACGACGAGGTGACAATAGCATTCAAGCCCGAGCGTATGGGAAAGACAGCTGCACTAAACCACGGAATCAGTCTTGTTGACACAGAAATTGTAGTCATGACCGATGCCAATACCATACTGAATGCCAGTGCTATAAAAGAAATCGTGAGAGCATTCGCAAATCCGAAGGTCGCATGCGTAGCAGGTGAGAAACGCGTAATGGCACGCCATGAAGGAGAAACAGCAGCCGAGGGCGAAGGGATGTACTGGAAGTATGAAAGTACGCTGAAGAGTTTAGACAGCGAACTGTTTTCAACAATGGGAGCCGCTGGTGAACTATGTGCAATAAGAACATCACTCTACGAAGACATGCCCTCAGACACTCTGCTTGACGACTTTATTATGTCAATGCGACTCGTTGACAAAGGCTACAAAACAGCTTACGTACCAGATGCCTATGCAATGGAATACGGCTCAGCCGACATGACAGAAGAGTCGAAACGCAAACGCCGCATAGCCGCCGGAGGACTACAGAGCATTGCACGGCTGCTGCCAATGCTTAACCCATTGCATCACCCTATAGCCACATTCCAGTACATATCTCACCGGGTGCTAAGATGGAGCATAACGCCGTTTGCCCTCATCAGTCTAATTCCGCTCAACGCCGCGCTGGTTATGCTGAAAGCCGGCACAGTATATACCGTTATTTGGATATTTCAGATACTCTTCTATCTCGCTGCCTTCTGCGGATGGTATCTCACAAACAAGGGTCACAAGACAAAATTTCTATCTGTCCCATATTATTTCCTTTTTATGAATATCAACATATTCAAAGGAATATCTTATCTGAAAAGCCACAGAAGCAGCGGTACATGGGAAAAGGCGCGTCGCAGCTAAAAAAAAATCTATTTTTTTTGCTGTTTATAAAAAAAATATTATCTTTGCAATCGATACGTATCAATATTTATGATGAACCGCGATGAAAGAGACATACTTCTGCAAAAGCTGGCAGAAGTAAACGCCAGACTTCAGCAAGCCAACCAGCAGCTGGAGACCGCAAACAAGAAAATTTCCGAATATGAGGAAAAAGCAAAGACAGCCGAGAAAGCGAGTCAGATGAAATCGCTCTTCCTGGCCAACATGAGTCATGAAATCCGCACACCACTCAACGCTATCGAAGGTTTTTCACGTGTAATGGCAGAGACCGACTCGTCAGAAGAAAGGATGAAATACATGGAAATCATCGAGAGCAACAACAGCCGCGTACTCAGCCTGATAAATGAGATTCTCGACCTATCTCGCGTTGAGGCTGGCGAGATATCCATAAAAAAGACAAGCATCGACCTTACCCAGATGTGTAAAAGCATCATGCAGCTATTCAAGTTTCGCTGTCCTGAGGAAATCAAAATGTCATGGAAGGAGCCGAGCATGGGAATAACCCTCGTCACCGATCAGAACCGTCTGACACAGGTATTCTCAAATCTCATCAGCAATTCGCTAAAACATACCACCAAGGGAAGTATCACCTACGGCTACCGTCTCATCAACGATGGTCAGAACGTGGAATTCTTCGTAAGCGACACCGGTTCTGGAATAGCACCGGAAGACATCGATAAGATTTTCCAAAAGTACGTTTCACGCGACGCCGAACAGCAAAACGGCTTCGGATTGGGCCTTCCGTTGAGCAAGATAATTGTGGAGAAGCTCGGCGGCCACATGAGCGTGACATCAAAACTCGGCGAAGGCTCCACTTTTACATTCACCCTGCCCTTTGAGGGCACAATAGGAGGAATGCAGAAAAACAACCGCATAACCACCAATTCGCGCACAATACGCATCAGCACAAGGACAACTGATAAAAAGCGCAAGACCATTATGGTATGCGAAGACGAGGACAGCAACTACGAACTTGTAAAGATTGTACTGAGCAAACGCTACAATCTGATACGTGCTCGCAACGGCATCGAGGCTGTTACCATGCAAGAGGACGAGAATCCAGACCTTATCCTCATGGACATCCGAATGCCGGAAATGAATGGACTCGATGCAACGCGCATCATAAAAGAAGTGAACCAGAAAGTTCCGATAATAGCACTCAGTGCATACGCCTTCGAAGACAACATTCGCGAAACCATGGAAGCCGGTTGCGACGAATTCATGGCAAAGCCGTTCAAGGTAGAAGACCTCATCGATACTGTGGCAAGATACCTGCACGAATAAATCAAACTGCACCGACATTTAACACATTGATTCAATGGGCAAATTAGCTGTAAAAAAATTTACTGCACTGATGTTCCTCATTGTGCAGATAACAGTGTCAATATACACCTTTGTTGGACTTTTCGGTGGCGACTCTAACCCAGCCCACAGCACTGCGAGCGCAATGACAGTCTATGTGCTGCCGCTGCTGATAATATCAAATGCCGTACTGCTTATCTACTGGCTCATACTACGCAAATGGTACTGGGCTGCCATACCCATCGTAACACTTCTCTGCTGCATACCATACTGTGGAACACTCGTCCAACTGCGATCACTGCCAGAGGACAATGGCGAACAGGCCGGTATCACTATTGCCACCTACAACGTGGCAATGTTTGGTCGTGAGATAAACGGATTCATATCCCAAGACATACTGACAGAGATGAAAAACCAGCATGTCGATGTGCTCTGCTTGCAAGAGTATATGGAGACAAGTGGAAACAAGAAGAATTCGGAAAGCTATAAAGAATACTTCCCTTATATGTCAAAGGGTAAAGACGATATGGTAATATTCAGCCGCTACCCTATCGTTGAAAGCAAGAATTTCCCCTTCGAGATGACAAACAACAGCGCGCATTGGGCTGTGATTGACATCAACGGCATCCGCTTGCGGGTGTATAATGTCCACCTTGAAACCACGGGCATCAACCGTACACTTCATGTAGCCAGCAAAGCATTAGCCACAGGTATCGACATCGATAACAACCGCTTGGTGAAGTATGTTTTTGGCAACTATATGCTCGGAATGATTGCCCGCTCTGGACAGGCTAATCAAATGGCAATGGACATCCGATCAAGCAACTACCCTGTAATTGTCTGCGGCGACTTCAACGACGTTCCCTACTCCTACGTATATAACACCATGCTCGGCAATCTAATCGATGGTTTCAAGGAGTGTGGCAGCGGATGGATGTACACCTTCAGGGGCGGTCGCAAGTCGGTTCGCATCGACTATATTTTTCACGACAAATCCCTGAAGGGTATTCAATATTACAAACGAGACCTCAGTTACTCCGACCACAACCCTGTATTCATGAAGTTAGGTCTTGACGAGCAGGAAGACTGATTATACTATCTTGAAACGAACTCGGAAAGAATGTTCAATCTCGTCCCAATTTGTGCCGAGCATTTCGAAGCGCCCTATCTGCGACGTTGAACGTACATGCCGTCCTATGCACGGACACACGTCGAAATCTCCAATTCTTACCAGTTTTATAGTATCGCTGGCATCCTGCGGCAGCCGATCGAGCGATATGTCCTCAGGCAAATTGTCACGAGATACGTACTCGAATATCACGGGATAGTCGGCATCGATAGCCTCGCGCATCATCCTTTCAATCTCCTTCTCCTCTTGACGCGTTGGCTTACGTTCCAAATGGAAACTCATCTTACTTTTCTTGCGCTCTATATGGGCATTATACGAACGGTCACATCCGAACAGCCGTTTCATCACCTGATTGAGCAAATGCTCTGCAGTATGTGCCGGCGGATACTCTTCCTTGTTATGGGCATTGAGGATTACGTCGTTTTTCTTCATATTGCGTTTCTTTACTTTCATCTGCCATACTCTGGCACCACGAGCTTCGATAGTCATGGGAACCGCCGCATCAGCCATGAGCGCCATAGGCATTCTCTCACCTCGCATAAGGTCGGTAGCATCCACAGTCTGGTCTGCAAAGTCGAGGAAGTTGAAGGCATGTTCGGGAATTGTCACGGCAACACTTACCGGAACATCCTCGAAATTAACAGCAATAAACAGCATCTCATCCTTGAATTTACGCAAGAACATGTATTGACGGTGATACTGCTGATTAACGTACATGAGGTCGAAAAATTCTCCCTCACCCACCGCTCTGTGCTTACGCGCTATGTTCAACACTCGCTGGTGAACAGCCATTAGCCTCTCCTCGTCGGCAGTTAGTGCATTCCATGCCGCCCGGCAGACAGTGTCAACATTCCAATAGTCAAAAATGGTTGTGCGCCCATCGATGCCGCTGAAACCTTCTTTGTCCATGCCTCTCTCTCCATACTCCTCAGCGAAATATAGCATGAAAGGATTGCGCATCATCAGCACTGATGCCACCAGTGCAGGAATGCCGTTACGTCCGTTACCGGCAAAGAAGTCGCTGGCAATCCGCTGCTCATCATGGTTTTCCAGGAAATAGAGCATGTGGTCCTTGATATCGTCAGATTCCTGCCATGCACGTGTTATATCCTGAGTAGAACGCTCATGGCGCACCACTCCACGCATTGTGTCGTACATGCCCACCTTGTCATAGAGGTAGTCGAATCCCGAACGTATATAATTATGGTATTCGGCAGGATTATATACTTCGCCGATGAAAATTATATCAGGATACAGGCTACGCACTTTCATCGTGGCATAATACCAAAATTCTACCGGTACCATTTCTGCCATATCACACCGGAAAGCATCAACACCCTTTGAAGCCCAGAACAGAAGAATATCTGTCATCTTCAGCCACGTATTGGGAACAGGCGTGAAGTGCCCAACGCGTCCTGCAAAATAATCTACGCCGTAGTTCAGTTTAACAGTCTCATACCAGTCATTCATGCCCGGCGCATTGTCAAAGTGGTCGTTGCCCGTGGCCTTTGCCGGTTCTTCCCAATAGGGGTCACGAAGTCCGTGGTAGAGGTCGAAATAAGGAATGAATCTCTGTCCGGGACAATAATAGAAATTGTTCTGTGGGTCGAATCCTTTCTCTGTATTATCGCCATCGCCCAAATCCTTCACTTCAGCCGGCTTGCAGATAGAGTGATACTGTCGCGCCACATGATTCGGCACAAAGTCGATGACAACTTTCAGACATGCTTTATGGCTGCGGCTCAAGAGCTCTTCGAACTCGCTCATTCTATCCGGGACACTCACTGCCAAATCAGGATCAACATCGTAATAGTCAGTGATGGCATAAGGAGATCCGGCCTTGCCCTTTACAATAGCAGGATGATTTACAGGTATTCCATACTGTGAATAATCAGTCTGTGTCGCATGACGAATAATGCCGGTATACCATATATGCGAAAAGCCCATGTCAGCAATCCGCTTCAAGGCTTTATCATCGAAATCATTCATTTTTCCACAGCCATTCTCGGCAATCCCTCCATTCTCAACCCGAGAGGAGTTATGATTACCGAAAAGGCGTGTGAAAACCTGATATATAAGAATTTTACTCTTCGATTCCATGGGCGGCAACACTCTTGTCGATGCGTCCAATCATTCCCTGCAAAGCCTTACCCGGTCCGCACTCTGTGAAATCGTCTGCTCCGTCGGCAATCATGTTCTGCACGCACTGAGTCCACCTTACCGGACTTGTGAGCTGTGCTATAAGGTTCTGCTTTATTTCCTCAGGAGCTGTATGCGGTTTTCCATCAACATTCTGATATACGGGACACTTGGGCGTTTTAAACTCTGTCTGTTCAATTGCAGCTTGAAGTTCGTCTTTTGCCGGCTGCATCAATGGCGAATGGAACGCTCCTCCAACCTTCAGTGGCAGAGCACGCTTTGCACCTGCTTCCTTTATTTTCTCGCAGGCAGTATTTATTGCGTCAATATTACCACTGATAACGAGCTGTCCGGGACAATTGTAATTGGCGGGAACAACAACGTTACCCTCTTTGGAAATACTTGCACAAATCTCCTCGGTTTTTTCATCGGCAAGTCCGATAATAGCAGCCATCGTTGATGGTGCAGCCTCACAAGCTTTCTGCATTGCCATGGCACGGGCATAGACAAGTCGCAGCCCGTCTTCGAAACTTAGCGCTCCTGCAGCAACAAGTGCAGAAAACTCTCCGAGCGAGTGTCCTGCGGTCATCTTCGGGTCGAAAGCGTCTCCCAAACAGATTGCTGAGATTACGCTGTGGAGGAACACTGCAGGCTGTGTCACCTTAGTTTGCTTCAAATCGTCATCGGTACCGGCAAACATGATATCAGTAATGCGATAGCCCAGGATATCATTGGCTTTCTCAAACAGTTCCTTTGCTTTCGGATTATTGTCGTAGAGGTCTTTGCCCATTCCAACAAACTGAGCACCCTGACCAGGGAATACGAATGCTTTCATTGCTATGTTTTTTATAAATTTATAAATTAAAGATTTGAGGCTGCAAAGGTAGTACTTTTTTGTGACATGACAAAATATTTTGCTCTCTTTCACATCGATTATCAAAAAAAATAAAAAATATTTTTCAAATACAATAATAATTGCTACCTTTGCAGCCTCTAAATAAATACAAACAGACATGGTAAGAAGCACAAAAAGACTGCAACTACTTGTGATAATGACGTTTATGGCAGTAGCAACCACTTATGGTCAAGTCATGACAGATGCAGATATAATAGATTTTGTAAAACAAGAGGTTAAAGCAGGTACAGCACAGACGGAAATTGTCGTAAAATTAAGGCGCAAAGGGGTTTCGATAAACCAGATACGCCGTCTTCGTTCTCAATTCAGCAGCGAAATCAGCAAGCACAATTTCAGTTCTCAAATTGACGGTATCATCGAATCAGCAGCATCAGAATCTACCAAAAACGATGTTCATGAAGAAGACCGCCTGCGCAAGAATGAAGAAGATGCTGAACCAAGCGTAAATACAATAGTGCAGACAGCATCAACCACACGTAGCGTCTTCGGCCGCAACATCTTCAACAACAGGAATCTTACTTTTGAGCCACAGATGAACATTGCCACACCTTCTAACTATGTCCTCGGCCCCGGCGACCAGGTTGTGGTGGATGTATATGGAGCCAATCAGGAAGCCTACACTCTCACGGTAACTCCCGATGGCGACATCGTAGTTCCCAACTGCGGCCCTATCCATGTCAGCGGTCTGAGCATGTCGGCAGCCCAGAGCCGCATCAGCAGCAAGCTCGGCAAATACTACTCTTCATCATCGGTAAAAGCTTCTTTAGGCAAGACACGCAGCATCCTTGTCAATGTGATGGGCGAGGTTCATGTTCCCGGCACATATACCCTGTCGGCCTTCGCTACGGTATTTCATGCTCTCTACCGTGCCGGCGGTATCAATGATTTGGGAACCCTTCGTAATATAAAGGTTTATCGCAACGGTCGTCTCGTAACCGTAGTTGATGTCTATGAGTTCATTCTCAACGGCCGCCTTGCCGGCAACATACGTCTTCAGGACAACGATGTAATCCAGGTCGGTCCATACGAGAGCATTGTGGGCATCCATGGAAACGTAAAGCGCCCTATGTTCTACGAGATGCGCAAGGGCGAAAGCCTGCTTACACTCATGAAATATTGCGGCGGTTTCAGCAGCGATGCCTATAAAAAGGCAGTACGAGTGGAACGTAAGTCGGAACGTCTCAAGGAGGTATTTAATGTTGAAGAGTTCGACATGTCGTCGTTCAAGCTTAACGACGGCGACGAGATAAACGTCGATGCCATTATCGACCGCTATGAGAACATGGTCGAGGTTAAGGGAGCAGTGTTCCGTCCCGGCATGTATAATCTTGGCGGAAAGGTTACTACAGTAAAAACTCTCATTGAGCGTGCCGACGGACTGACCGAGGCAGCACTGACATCACGCGCCGTAATCCGCCGTATGAAGCCCAACCGCACCTACGACATAGTCTCTATCGACCTTGAAGGCATCATGAACGGCACTGTGGCCGATGTCCCCCTTCAAAACGAAGACATGCTGATTATCCCTGTGCAAAAGGAGATAGCCAATCACCGCACCGTCACTATCGACGGCGAAGTGATGTATCCAGGAACGTTCGACTACGCCGACGACATGACGCTCGAAGATCTCATTATTGTCGCCGGTGGGCTTACAGAAGTGGCCTCGACTGCAAAAATAGACATATCACGCCGTTTCTATGACTCCGGGGCTACGAATGTCAGAGAAGATATAGCAGAGAATTACACGTTTTCCATCAATGAAGACTTGAAGATTGAAGGTGACAAAAATTTCGTTCTGAAGCCATACGACATAATCCACGTTCACCGCACTCCTGTATATCGCACTCCTATTCGTGTGACTGTTAATGGCGAAGTGGTATTCCGCGGCACATACACAATGGAAAAGAAAGACATGCGTCTGAGCGATGTTGTCAAACGTGCCGGAGGCATCATTGACGGTGCATATGTGCGTGGGGCTCGTCTGATGCGCAAGATGTCTTCCGACGAACGGGCAAGATACGAGATGCTCCTCCGCATGGTCCGCCAGACTCAAAACACCAAGGATTCTATCAGCTACGACAAGATAGTCACAGGCGACCGATACAGCGTCGGCATTCATCTCGACGAGGCACTCGCCCACCCGGGCAGTACAGAGGACATCGAGGTGTTCGACGGCGATGAGCTTGTAATTCCTCGTGTCAATCATACCGTACGCATCAGCGGCGATGTGTATATTCCCAATACCGTAGCATATAAGGAAGGTAAGCCCTACTCCTACTACATACAGCAGGCTGGCGGCTTCGGCGCACGTGCCCGCACCAGAAAAGTGTTTATCATCTATGCCAACGGAACCATTGCTCGAGCCAAGAATGGCAAGGTAGAACCCGGCTGTGAGATTGTCGTTCCGTCCAAAGACAGACGTGACCACGTATCTACTGCAGAGATAATGGGCATCATGACAGGAGCCGGCTCTCTTGGAACCATGGCAGCAACGATAGCAAACCTTCTTAAGAAATAATACAAGCATCGGTTATGAATACAGTTCAGAAACAGAAGCGCGTAACTACGCCCATCCCATTCAAAGAAATAGGCGAGGCAATACATGGTGCGCGCAAGCTCTATATAAAGGTACTAGGCGCGACATTCGCGGTCGTGACAGTTTTTACATTGTTCACTCCCAACTATTATACCTGCGAAGTGATGTTGGCTCCCGAGCTTTCCACCATGCGAGGCACCCAGTCGTCGCTTTCTGCGCTTGCACAGTCGTTTGGATTCAATCTCAATACAATCAGCAATTCATCCGGCGACGCCATGGTGCCGATGCTTTATCCTGAAATTGTCAGCAGTCAGTATTTCCTATCCAACCTATTTCCTATCAAGGTTCACAGTGAAGAGCTTGATACAACAATGACGTACTATGAATATCTTTCTGAGCACCAGAAGACATCATTACTTGCCGACATTATCGGGTTCATTCCGAAAACGATAGGCAATGTTCTGTCTTCAGAATCCGAAGAAGACAAACAGAAAGAACATATTTTCAATCATCATAAACTCACAAAAAAACAGTATCGCATCGCGAAGGTTCTATCACAGAAAATCAAATGCCAGGTTGACAAGAAGACCATGGCCATCAGCATTTCTGTCACCGATCAGAATGCCGACATTGCAGCCGAAGTGGCAGACTCCGTCCAGAAGCATCTGCAGGATTTCATTATCCACTACCGAACGCAGAAAGCTCGCATAGATGTAGAATACAACAAGAAACTTATCGTTGAGACAAAAGACAAATACGACAAGGCCCGTCGTCGCTACGCTGCATATTCCGATGCCAACCAGCGTGCAAGTCTGCAAAGCATCCACACTCAGGAATTAGAATACAGCAACGAGATGGCAATCACCCAGCAGGCATATACTCAGGTGTCGGCTCAGTTGCAGGCAGCCGAGGCCAAGCTCCAACAGGCCACCCCTGCATTCACCGTGCTTCAGCCAGCCACCGTCCCTGTAAAGAAAGCCGGTCCAAAACGCACTATGATTTGCCTCGGATTCCTGTTCCTGGCATTCCTGTGCACTACAGCACGGGTATTGCATAAGAAAAAGCTTTTGATGCCCCTGATCGGACTATAACAATTAATGCAAAACAAGAAAGTTGCTGGTTCAGTGCTTTTAAAGGTTGCTAAAACAAATATGGGAACGGAACACTCCAGAGTCTGTCGCGGCTCAGGCACTCTCTTTTATGCACATTGACAATCCGTGAAATTAAGAGCAGCAACCGACATAGCATGGTTTCCGATGTATGCATCTTTCGGCAGAGAGATGAAGGTGAAGGCAGAACTCGACCGTCTGGGAATAGTCTCATATATCCCTATGGAATATCGCATGACTGAAAAGGACGGTGAGCGTCATCCCATACTCCAACCGGCAATCCACAACCTAATTTTCGTTCACTCTTCGCAACAGAAGATAACCGAGCTGAAAATTACCAACAAAGAATGCCAGCCCCTGCAATATATGACTCGCTCGCCTCTTTCTGCTGCCAACAAGAGAGAAATTCTTACTATCGACGAGAAAAGTATGCAGAACTTCATACGCGCCACAGAAACACCAAGCGAAAAAATCAAATATCTCACAATAACCGATTTTCTCCACAAGGAAGGGCGTCGGGTACGCATAACCAATGGCAACTTCGCCGGTGTCGAGGGGAAAATAAAGCGCATACATAAAAACAAAGTAGTAGTAGTTATGCTTGAAAACATAGCAGCTGTGGCAATCACCGACCTGTCTCCCTCCTATCTGGAGTTCATCGGTTAAAATCAGGTATATACTCTTACGACATGAACAACCCTGATTCTCTGGCAAATCCTATATAAAACTTTTAGAAGCTTACACAATGCCAATAAACCTTTCGAAATATAATAAAGCTATTCATAGTAAGGATGGAAAGAATGTTGCAAAAAATTTTGCTTATCTTTCTATTTTGCAGGTAGTCGGATATTTGTTTCCACTTATCACAATTCCTTATTTGGCAAGAGTTATTGGTGTTGAAGGCTTTGGTAGAATTGCCTTTGCCTTTTCAATTATAGTATGGGTTCAGACCGTGGTCGATTGGGGCTTTAATTACACTGCTACACGTGATGTTGCAAAAAACAGGGATAATGCGGAATTGGTTTCGGAAATTTTTTCTAATGTGTTCTGGGCTCGCTGCATATTAATGTCTGCTTGTTTTGTCTTACTTTGTATTGCCGTATTGTTAGTACCCAAATTCAGAGAGAACGCAGTAGCAATCTTTGCTACGTTTTTAATGGTTCCAGGATTTGTGATGTTTCCAGAATGGTTTTTTCAAGCAGTGGAAAAAATGAAATACATTACAATCTTGAATGTCTTGGAAAAAACTATTTTCACGATATTGATACTGTGTCTCGTGAAAAATAAGGAAGACTATTATCTTCAACCACTATTTACTTCAATAGGATATATGTGCTCTGGCTTTATATCCCTTTACATTATTCTTGTTCGTTGGCACATAAAAATAAGCGTACCAAATATCAAATCAGTGTTCAAAACCATAAAGGACAGCACAAATGTTTTCATAAATACGTTGGCACCAAATTTGTATAATAGTTTTTCCGTGATCCTTTTAGGTTTTTGGGGAGGAACATTTTCTAACGGTATTTTGGATGCAGGCACAAAATTTACTTTGATTTTTCAGAGATTTATTGAAATCATCTCGCGAGCGTTCTTCCCTTTTTTGTCACGTAAGATCAATGGGCATACTTTATATGCTAAAGCCACGATGGCAGTGTCCCTGTTTCTTTCTGTCTCAGTGTTTCTTTGTGCACCATTGCTGATAAGACTATTTTATTCCGAAGAATTTAGCGATGCTATCTTGGTCTTGCGAATTAGCTCTTTGTCTTTATTGTTTGTAGCTCTAGGTCAAGCCTATGGAATTAATTACATGATTATTTCTGGCTATGAAAGAATACTTCGAAACATCACTTTGAGATGGTCTCTAGTTGGTTTTTTTATATCCTTCCCTTTTATCTACTTTTTTGATTATGTAGGTGCTGTTTTAACCATTACTCTGATAAGAGGCTTGACAGGTGGAAATATTATGTTCACTGCGTTGAATATTAAGAATAAACAAACGTTGTTACAATAATAAATTATGTTTGTATAATGCTTTTTTATTTATTTGTTTCTATATTAAGCATTTGTTTGTACAAGTTTGCAGAGAGTCGTGGTAAACCCTTGGTTTTCTTTATAGCTATTCTTCCGCCAGTACTCATAGAGGGTTTAAGAGACCAAACAATAGGAATCGACATGCAGACCTACGTGGTTCCTTTCTTCCTAACTCTCAGTAGAGCAAATGATGTTTTTGAAGTACCTGAGTTAATAGACCATTCGGATTATGGATACCTGTATCTGACTTATTTCTTTGCTAAATATGTGGGTGACTTAAATGTTTTTCTGACGTTTTTTGCTGTCATGAAATTGGTCCCCGTTTACTATACGGCTTATATACAAAGAGAAAGAATTAATTCAGCTCTTTTTCTCTTTGCATATTTTATGTACTATTACGTGCAAGGATTTTCTATGATGCGACAATCTTTAGCCATTTCATTGTGCATCTTTTCATTGAATTTCTTCTTCCTAAAACAATTCAAGAAGTTTTATCTTTGTGTTTTTATAGCCTACTTTTTCCATAATTCTGCTGTTTTAATGCTTTATTTGCCATTAATTTATTATTTTGGGAAATCCAAGTATAAGTATTTGTTTAGTCTTTTAGTTCCAATTTTTATCTTCTTTCAGATAGAAAATATTATGGAGTCTCTCATCGATTCTCCCCTCTTCACAGAGGGTAAAGTTGTAGGTTACATGGATTCTGGTGTTGAAACAGAGAAGACGTCTATATTGATTGCGGTTTACATTTTGTTCTTTGGCTTTTTCTTGTTCTTTCGAACCTTATGGAAAAGGATTTTTTCAAAGGATGATTCTGAGGAAGTAGTCGAAGGAACCGTTTCCGATGAACTTCAGGCTGAGTCTTCAACTGGCGAACTTATGGGCAAAGATTGTGAAGACGATGTTAGCGATCTTTCTCTTGATCCCTATGACGTTTATAACTGGGACTTAAGATATTTGATGCTTACGAGTATTGCTTATGCCATCATTTTCCTTCTTTTAGCCTCTTATATTGAAGTTGCTTTTCGTATGTCGTTTTATATGATGAATGTTGCTGTGTTTACAATGCTTATTTTATTGAAGAAGGAGAAAGGGATAGTTTTTGATTTTGGATTGCTATTACTATTCTTGCTTCATTTCGTTATCGCTTGTAATCATGGAAATAACGGCACGATTCCTTACCAATCAATAATATTGCAGATATGATACAAACCAAGAGTGATTTGATACATTACCTTTCCTTGGACATGAAACATTCTCAAAATGTTCGGTCGTTCTTTGGTAGATGGAAGCATGAAATGGTCACAAATCCTACCAATTATGTCAATATCACATATAAGTATGTTGTAAATTTAAGATATGCAGAGTATCATCATAACAATTCCCTTTTCGTAGGAAAACGATCTTTAGTTGGAATTTACCATACACTTCTTACTTTTTTCTATTTTAGACAGCTGAAATTAATTTCATTTAAAACAGGTATTCAAATTCCACCTAATACGGTCGGTCCAGGTTTAACTATATTCCATTATGGGGATATTATAGTTAATCCCTATGCAAGAGTCGGTTCAAATGTAAGATTGAATCCAGGAGTTGTAATTGGAAACAAGCATAGCAGATATGATACGCCAGTAATAGGCGATAATGTTGTTATTGGCTCAGGTGCCAAAGTTATCGGTCCGATACATATCGGAGACAACGTTGTAGTAGCTCCAAATGCTGTTGTTGTTAAAGACGTTCCTGCAAATGCTGTTGTAGTTGGTATTCCCGCAAGAATTATTAAATATAGATAATGCTTATAGTAACGAACTGTTTATGAGTAATGTAAGACCCCCAATAGTGCGCCGTGTATTGCATAAGTTGTTGACACTGACGGCGTCGTTATATCCTGATGAGTTGTACCTTAGGCTGAAGTTTTACTTTATATTCGGCCGTAGACTGAATCTGGACAATCCGCAGACATATAATGAGAAACTGCAGTGGCTGAAATTGCACGACCAACACCCTGAGTACACCAAAATGGTCGACAAGATAGAGGCTAAAAGATATGTGGCGTCGGTCATCGGCAATGAGTATATTATTCCTACATTGAAGACTTATGACAGCATAGACGAGGTGGATTTCGACGAACTACCCAGGCAGTTCGTCTTGAAATGCACTCATGACAGTGGTGGAGTAGTTGTCTGCAAGGATAAAGATAAACTTGACAAGCAAAAAGCTTTGAAGAAATTATCCAAATCACTGTCGGAGAATTTCAATTATCAGACTCGTGAATATCCTTATAAGAATGTTAAGCCACGCATAATTGCCGAACAATATATGGAGGACGAGAGCGGCTACGAATTGAAAGACTATAAGATTTTTTGTTTCGATGGTGAACCTAAGTTGTCATTCGTAGCTTCAGATCGCCAGAAAGAGGATGAAGACACTAAGTTTGATTTCTTTGATATCAATTGGAATCATTTGCCTGTTGTCAATGGCCATCCGCTTAGTACACATGCAATTGCCAAACCAAAGAATTATACTAAAATGCTGGAATTAGCTGCCAAACTGGCAAAAGGAATACCCCATGTCAGAGTCGATCTTTACAACATCAATGGTAAGATATATTTTGGAGAGATGACCTTTTTCCACTGGAGTGGTTTTATGCCTTTCATACCAGAAGAGTGGGACTACACCTTCGGCAGTTATCTCAATCTACCCAAATTATGAGTTTATGAAGGCTTTAGTATTAACAGACTCCTTTGGTGCTGGTGGTGCTGAGCGTGTTGCTTCGTTGCTGATAAATGGCTTGTCTGCCGATAATGCTAACGAAGTGCATGTCTGTGTGTTTTTGGACATACCCAATTATAAGATAGACGTGTCGCACGTGTATTTCCACCTGCTCTCCGCAAAGCAGTATCCCTATGCTTTGAATGTTCTTAACCGCATTAAGAATCTCGTGAAAACTATTAAAACCATAAGACCTGACGTAATATACTCGTTTGGTCCTATCATGGCTTCATATGTTATACTTGCAGTAAATATAAGTGGACTTAGGAATTCGATACGAATAGTTGCTTCTGAGAGAAACGACCCTCGTCGGGAGCCAGTGTCCAACCTGAAGAAACGCCTGCGTGACTACAGCTACAGCCATTCTGACACCCTGGTTTGCCAAACGCCTATGGCTATCGACCTATTACGGGCAAGGGGCGTTAACACCAATTATGTGCTAATTCCTAACCCAATCTCTCCAGATTTGCCTCAATGGCAGGGAGCAAAGTCAAAGGACATTATTACCGCATGCCGTCTGACAGAGCAGAAAAACCTGACATTACTGATAGATGCTTTTGGCAGGTTGCATAGTGAATTTCCTGACTATCGATTGGTTATATATGGTGAAGGTGAGCTTCGCAGTATGCTTGAGAATTATGTTGTCAGTAAGGGGTTGGCTTCAGCGATTAAACTGCCAGGGTTTGCTACAGATATTCATCAAATTATGACTCATGCCTACATGTATGTCTCGTCTTCAGACTATGAGGGAATTTCCAATTCCATGCTTGAAGCCTTAGGCATTGGCCTTCCTTGTGTCTGTACCGATTGTCCAGTTGGCGGTGCAAGCATGTATATTAACGACGGCGTGTCAGGTTTACTTACAAAAGTGGGCGATGAATCAGGTCTTTATCAAGCCATGCGAAGGTTGATTATGGATGGCAACCTTTCGAGTAGTATCTCCTTGCAATCCAGAAAGATTAAAGATGCACTCTCTGTTCAGAAAATAACAAAGATGTGGGTCGATCTTTTAGAATCATGATAAGTGTATGTTTAGCCGCATATAACGGCGAAAAATTTATCAGCGAACAGGTTACTTCTATCTTAAGCCAGTTAGGGGCAGGCGATGAGCTTATCGTGTCCGACGATGGAAGTAAAGACAGCACCATAGCGATACTTCACAGATTCGTAGATTCCCGGCTGACTATAGTCAAAAACACGGGTTCTCATGGCTATGTTGGAAACTTCGAGAATGCTTTACGCCAAGCAAAGGGCGATTATATCTTTCTATCAGACCAGGACGATGTATGGCTACCTAGTAAAGTGACAAAAGTCGTTGAGCGGCTTCAAGTCTATGACTTGGTTATCCATGACGCAGAATTGATAGACGGCAACGGAAATCCTTTAGGATGTAATTACTATTCTGTTACTCATCACAATAAAGGTTTTCTCATGAACTTATGGAAGACTCGCTGGTTAGGCTGTTGCATGGCATTCCGGCGCAATGTTCTTGACTATTGTTTGCCCTTTCCGGAAAAAATAGTGGCTCATGACTACTGGATAGGCATGTTGGGCATGACAAAGTTCAGTTACTATTTTATGGATGATGTATTAATCCAGTATAGAAGGCATGGAGGCAATGCATCACCCTCAAGCGAGAAATCCGGCTACAGTTGGTTCTATCGGTTGTATAAGAAACGGTTGTATTTGCTCTTTTCGTTAATGAATAGAATTGCTTTTTGCCGTGGCTAATATTATTTCCCGTCTTTATCCCGCAGTAGCGTGTTCTGTGCTATTCTTTTGCATGAGTTGTTGTGCTCAAGAGGTAGTAACTCCTTTGTTTCCATGTACAAGTAAACTTGAAAGCCCTTATGGCGTCTGTGTCCATTTTGCTCATCCTGAAAACGATTATCCTACTCAGCGCAAGCAAATTGCCCTAATAAAACAACTGGGCATTGGGAATATTCGTAACGACTTGTGGGTACCTTATAACGAGAAGTGGCGCGAGAACGCTCTTCTGCCGGTGATTGACAGTGCCGTTGTGCGGACATCCACGTCGGGGCTGGATTTCCTCGGAATAGTCTTTGGCGGCTGGAACAAACAGCGGGCATGGGAGCGCAAAGAACATTATTTCGCGTTTCTCGATTATCTCCTTTATGAATATAAGAATAAAATTCCATATTGGGAGGTGGTGAACGAGGTCAACATGACCAGCCGTGAAGACAAGACGACTCCCGATTCTACTGCTGCTTACTATATGTATATACTTCCCGAGTCGTATCGTAGAATTAAGAAGGCAAACCGCAACCTGCTGGTTACCTTGTCGGGTTTGGCTGACATCAACGATGACTTCCTTGAAGCTGTCTGTAAACTTCAAGCCTATCGGTATTTTGATGTGATGAACTTCCACTCCTATGACCTGCCAGAAAAGATACCGGTCAAATTTGAAAAAATACGCAAGGCTATGGATTTGTATGGGTGGCATAAACCCGTGTGGATTACAGAGTGCGGTATGCCCACACACCGTGACTCTGTGGTTAAACCGTGGCAAATGTCCAATGACGAGCGTGAGACAGAACAGGCGCGTAGGCTTCCAAGGATGTATATCCTTTCATTTGCCTATGGTGTGGATAAAGTATATACCTATAAATTTAGAGCAAGAGAAACGAGCCCTTATTATAATGAAGACCATTTTGGAATAGTTCATGCTGACCTGGCTCCCAAACCGGCCTATTATGCCTATAAAACTCTGACGACGATGCTCCCGGCTGGGTCTTCTCGACCTATGCTTCTCAGAGATGGCAGCGTTTACTTCTCTTCGTGGAAACGTAAGGATGGCAAACAGGTTTATGCAGTTTGGTGCTCAAAGGGGGGAAAGACAATCCAACTGGAGAGTCAGGGCGACTATGCTTGCTATGACATTTTCGGACGTGCCGTTCATATAGACTTCAAGTCGTTTCGTGTAACGCCTTCAATGTTGTATTTTGTTGGAGGGAAGAAGTTTGAGTTAGAGTATCTAAAATGATGAAAACGTATATACTTTTTATTGGTGGTGCAGGATTTATCGGGTCTAACCTTATTAGTAGACTTGAAAAGGAAAAGTACCAAATAACGGTTATAGAACCGGAAGGAGCTTATGTGGGTAGGCTGCAGGAGCAAGAAGTTGAACTTTTGTACGGCACACTAAACGATATTGGCTTTATAAAAGACACCATCGTTAGATTTGAAATAAAAATCGTGGTTCACTTAGTGTCAACACTGATTCCTGGAAGTACATATGAGGATTACAAGAAAGAATATAAGAACGTCATTTTCCCCAGCATTGATAGGTACTAAGTGTGTTAAATTGAAAATACAGGGGCGAGGAGAGTTCTTTAATTATCTAGGAGAGCCAATTATTAATTCTAATGATGTGTTAATTGGGGAAGGGGTGACATACATAGTAGGTCCTTCCAGTATAGAAATTCTCGATTGAATTTTTCGCTAATCTTTATTGTGTCATGAAAATACTTCATATATCCAAATATTATTATCCATATATTGGCGGGGGTGAGAATATTTGTAAATATCTCGTAGAAGAAATGCCTCAACATAAAATGGCGGTTGTGTGTTTTTCTGAGGGTAAAAAAACTATTGTTGATTCGATAAATGGAATACGTGTATATCGAGTCGCTACTTGGGTGAATATATCACGACAAGCACTGTCCTTGTCCTATTTTCCTGTGTTGCAAAGAGCAATAAAGGAATTCAAGCCCGATGTCATACACTTTCATTGGGCTAATCCTTTTCCTGCGGCAGTGCTGTTGACAATGATTCCCAAGCATGTCGTTCTTGTTGTTCACTGGCATATGGATATTATAAAGCAATCCTTGATATATCCATTGATTAGGCCTGTGGAGACGGCATTGCTGAAGCGTGCCGATATGATAGTCGTCACTAGTCCGCAATATCGTGACGGTTCAATTCCTCTTCAGCGTTTTAAAGGAAAGATTAGGGTCGTTCCAAATGCGATTGACGAAAAACAGTTTAAATTACTTCCGGGAGACGAGGAGCATATAGAGGCTGTTAAGGTAAAATACAACAAGAAAAAAATCGTTTTTTTTGTTGGAAGGCATATACAATATAAAGGATTACCATGGCTTATTGAGGCTGAAAAATATATTCAAGAAGACTGCGAGGTGGTTATCGCAGGAAAAGGCCCGTTAACGGAAGAACTTAAAAAAGCTTGTCAATCTCAGAGAGTTCATTTTATAGGAAAGTTAACCGATGACGAGTTGCGTTGGTATCATTATGCTTCTTCTGTTTTTGCCTTTCCGTCTATTACAAAAAACGAAGCATTTGGGGTAGCATTGGCAGAAGCAATGTTTTGTTTTACCCCTGCTGTTACTTTTACGATTAAGGGCAGTGGAGTTAATTGGGTAAATATGAATGGTCAGACTGGTATCGAGGTTCCAAATCGAGACGCTCGGGCGTTTGCGGCAGCAATAGATAAGTTGCTGTCTGATAGCAATCTTGCGTCAGGCTATGCTAAGGCTGCTCACCAACGAGTGCTGGACAATTTTACGATAGGACACATGGTTGAAAAAATGGAGAGGTCTTACAAAACATTGATGGTGTTGCTTCCAAAGTCTGATAAGTACTATTAATTGCACTCTTATTATGGATATTCAACAGTTATTCCAACTTACTCGATACGCTGTAGATATCAATAATGCAGTGTTCGCCCCCAAGGATGTCGAGTGGGAAGAAATCTACACCTTTTCCAAGCAGCAGGCCATCACGGGCGTGATGTTTGACATGCTGATGCGCATGGGGGGCAAGGAAACCGGGATTGAACGAAGACTGTTTCTCCGCTGGTTTCAGCTATATAATGGAATTCAGAAACGTAACAAACTGGTGAATAAATATTCGGTTCAGATTGTTCAAGCTTTCGAGGAAAGGGGCTTCAAATGCTGTCTTCTGAAAGGACAAGGGAATGCATCGATGTACCACAATCCGACGGCGCGTGTTTCCGGCGACATCGACCTGCTAATAATACCAAAAGGCCTGTCGGCTCTTCCCAAAGACTTAAAAAAAAGGCGACATAAGATTCTGAATACCGTGAGAAAGAAGTTTCCGAAAATACCTTTCCGCTATCATCATGTTGACTTTCCGATAATAAAGGGACTGCCGATAGAACTGCATTTCATACCATGCCTGATGAATAATATGCTGTATAATCGCAGGATACAGCAATGGCTGGGAGAAAGGGCTGAACGACAGTACGACCACAGGATTTCATTGTCTGATGCCGATGGTACTGTGCCTGTACCTACACTGGAGTATAACATCGTGTTTCAGATGGCTCACATGATGCACCATTTCTTCGATGAGGGTATCGGGCTGCGCCAGATGATGGATTATTATTATCTATTGCGTAAGGTGTCGAATGAAGAATCAGGAATAGATAGAAAAGGATTTGGAAAAACTCTAAAGTATCTGAATTTATATCGTTTTTCAGGGGCGGTGATGTATGTGATGCGTGAGGCTTTCGGAATGCCAGAGGAGTGGATGATAGCACCTGTAGATGAGCGGCGGGGCAAAACTCTGATGGCGGAAATTCTCCGCGGTGGCAATTTTGGTCACTATTCTGGACTGACCAAGCATGGGACTGCGACTAAATATGTTCTGAAGCATTGGCGCAATATTCAATTAGCATTGGAGTACCCGACCGAGGCTCTCAGCGAACCGATATTCCGCACGTGGCATTTCTTTTGGCGTTTGAAGAACAAAAAATAACACACATATATATAATAGATTGTACTATGAGAAACAATTCGCAGACAAACCAGCTGATAATGCTGTTTATAGTTGTCGCCGACTTCATTATACTTAATGCTTTGCTATTCGTCTTGGTTGAGTATCATCCATGGTTCGCACGCTGGACTCCGGTCAGGATACGTATTCTCATCTTGCTAAGCAACATAGCATTGCTAATCAGCGAGTATTTATATTCACCCATTATCCAAAAGCGAATCATATCTGCGGGTGATGCACTGAAGCGTGTGCTGCAACTAACGTTGGTGCAGTCGGTGATAGCGATTGCCTTTATGAAGTCGCTCAGCGAATGGTTTGTTGGTGGCAGATTCCAAGCCGCCTTCTTCATGTTACTCTTTCCGTGCATCCTGTGTTCGAGATATTTCGAAAGGCTCTTGATTAAGAGATACCGTAAGGTGGGCGGCAATCTACGGCATGCCACGTTCATCGGTGCTGACACGGAGTTGCTAAATCTGTACCATAAGTTGAACGACGATCTGTCGATTGGTTATCGCATAGACGGCTACTATGCTGACGAGGATATGCCGGAGGATAGTTTCTCCAATGCCTTGCATCCTGCTGCCAAGCTGGAAAAGTTGGGTACGCTGCAGTATTTCCTGGAAAACGTGAATCATCCGGAGAATCTTACTTTAGGCGATGAATTGTATGTTTGCCTTTCGCGCCGCGATAAGGATATCATTAGGCGGCTTTCGCTGCTGTGCGATCAGCATGTGGTGAGGTTCTATTTCGTGCCCGTCTCGGTGGAGACTTTGGGTATAGACCTGAAGCGAGAACTGCTGGACGATATGGAGATATTTGCTACGTATGAGAATCCGCTGGCCAATCCGATCAACAAGTATGTCAAACGAACGTTTGACATCGTGCTGTCGCTCCTGTTCCTCATTCCGACATTCCTGATTATGCCTTTAATCTGGATTATCATGAAGATACAAAGTCCTGGACCGATGTTCTTCAAACAACAACGTACAGGACTGGACGGCAAAACCTTTCTAATGCTGAAATTCCGTTCAATGCATGTGAATGCTGATGCAGACAAACTGCAGGCCACAAAAGATGATCCGAGGAAATACCCGTTTGGAAACTTTATGCGTAAAGCGAATATCGATGAACTGCCGCAGTTCTGGAACGTATTGAAAGGCAACATGTCGATTGTAGGACCAAGACCACATATGCTCGCGCACACTGAGATGTACTCGCAATTAATTGACAAATACATGGTACGACATTTCGTGAAACCGGGTGTTACAGGATGGGCACAGGTGACAGGATTCAGAGGAGAAACCAAGGAACTGTGGCAAATGGAAGGCCGAGTAAAACGTGATATATGGTATATGGAAAACTGGAGCATCTGGCTCGACATCCGGATAATATGGCTTACATTTAAACAGTTCTTCATTCACGACGAAAAAGCATACTAAGCGTATTCAAGCAATAGTAAAACTGCAGAAATGCCGTCGTCAGGAACGACACGAATCCTGAAACTGCGGAAATGCCGTCGTC
>CAMOEW010000019.1 GCA_946612625.1 uncultured Prevotella sp. | reverse complement strand
GGCAGCAAAAGAGACAACCAACAAGAATAATAATTTTTTCATATCATACATATTTAAATTCTGCTAAAAATAACATAGAATCATCTAAAATTCATTACCATAAACATCGAAGACATAAAATCATTGCATCAAAACCACCGGCTTTAACATTTTTTTACCTGCCAAAGCTGTACCTGAGGCCCAAATTCAGCCCACCGCTGAGAGGATGTTCCTTGTAGTAGTGATCCAAGGTGCTGTGGTCCTTAAAATAGTAGCCTACGGTCGGCTCCATATAGACACTCAGCCGGGGGACAATCCTGAATTCTGCTCCCACGCTGGCATTTACCGACCACTGCACGGGTCGTTCATCCTTGTCAACTCCGAAAATTTCGACGTTGTCGGGCTGCTGTACACTAATACATTTGCTGAATGTTCCTCCGCACGAGAAGTATGCCGACAGATACCTGCTGCTCCATATTCTGAAACTTACATTCAACGGAATGCCTATATAGTGCAGCGTTTGCTCAACATTTCTCATGCCTTGGGCCGAAACGAGAGTATAGTCGTTAGACAGTCTGGTATAGAACACTCCGCTCTCCACCGCCCACCGGCTGGAGAGACGGTAGCGAATGTCTATCCCAAGTCTGATAGGCATTCTGTGCCTGACATTTACGGGAATCCAGAAAGACCCGTCTCTCACCGGTGCCCTATGCACATGACTAACATTCCGACGCACAAGCGTTGTATCTCTGATGACTGAATCATTGCTGAAAGGACTGAAGGAAGCGATTAATTCCCCACCGCCGTTACCGGCTCCACCGCTATTCAAAGAAGCCAGACCGAAAGAGCCTCCCAGTCCGACAGAAAACTTGCCTCCGAGTGTGTTTGCAGCCACGAGGCGCGTGTCACGCCCGCCCATGTCGGGCAGTGACGTTCTCTTGTGCTTGGCATGGCTTTTCCTATCCGGCACAGGTTCTGATGCTGCTGTGTCAGTCGGCACATTACCGGAGTAAGATACGGTGTCGCTCTCTATAAGAGGTATAGCTTCTTCAACCGTATTCTGTGCCACAATGTGCTCTTTGCCACCTTCCTGCACGCTCACTCCTTCTTCTACGGAATGACGGACCGGAGAAACATGCGACCGTGAAATCTTTTGAGGCTCATCATTGTCGGTATCTTCCGACAGGAACAAGCCTACAAGCAGAAGCAGCGAGGCAGCTGCAGCGAAAGCCAGCAGGCGCAGTGGAACTATGCCCCGTGCCGGCTTCCCGCCACCCGACATACTTTCGTCGATGCTTTTCCACAGCCCTTCGGGAGCAGACATCTCATGTCTGTTGAGCTTATTTCTCAGTTGTTCTGCCCAGTCTTCTTTCATTTTCTTTTTCTTACGCGTTCCTTTATGAGTCGTGCTAACATTTTCTTTGCATGATGCAGTTGCGAGGCGGATGTAGATTCGCTTATGCCGAGCATATTGCCTATTTCCTTGTGGCTGTATTCCTCGAAAACGTAAAGGTTAAGCACTGTTCTGTAGCCTTCAGGCAGACTTCTCACGATTTCGTGCAGCTCGTCGCTGCTCACCATGCCTGCATCCGGAGTATCATCGGGATAATCTTCCGACGCCTTGTCGCCGAGTGTGTCTGTGGCTATTCTGTTGCGTTGCTTTAGGAATGTTACTGCCCGGTTTGCCACAATCCTGCACATCCATGCCTTTAGAGACCCTTCGCCGCGACCCGTGAAACGGTCGAGTGAGGTGAATATTCTGACGAAGCTGTCTTGAAGAACGTCCTTGGCATCATCGTCGTCCTTGACGTAGCGATAGCACACAGAAGCCAGCACACCTATATACTGTCTATATAGGTCGTTCATAGCCTCCCTGTCGCCTCTCTTTATGCGTTCAACAAGTAGTGAGTCCACAGCTGTCGCAAAACAAATTAAAAATTCTTATCCATTTACATAAACATCAAAGGCATGGAAACATTGCATCATGACAAAAGGATTTTAACATTTTTTACTTACCAGTTATTGCACCAGTTCCGCCCCAACGCGCGCGCATATATCATATAAGAATTGTAAAAGCAAATATTTGACCAGTCTCTACTTTTATCCGAATCGCTTGGCGGTTCGGATTTTTATTCGTATATTTGCAGTCGGAAATCGCATCAGGCTTATGGCAGAGAAGAGAATCTACGGCATCGGGCAGCAATGGCTGCCGAACCTTTTGGAGAAGAAGGCTGTTTATGTGGACAAGACGGCATACGTATATGAACTGGCACACCACGGCGGCATCAACTACTTCCTAAGCCGTCCGCGGCGCTTCGGAAAGTCGCTTCTGGTGAGCACACTGCAGTGCTACTTCGAGGGGCAGCGCGAGCTGTTCCGCGGCATGGCCGTGGACAAACTTGAGAAGGAGTGGGTGAAGCATCCCGTGCTGCGACTCGACCTGTCGTTAGGCAAATACTACGACGAGAAGAGCGTGGACAGCATCTGCGGCGGAATCCTGCGCCGACTGGAGAAAGGCTATGGCGTGACGGCCAAGGAAGGTGAAAACCTGAGCGCCCGTCTGTCGAACCTTATCTTGTCAGCATACGAGCAGACGGGCCAGAAGGTGGTGGTGCTCATCGACGAGTACGACGCGCCGATGCTCGACAGCATCCACAAGCCCGAACTGCAGGACCATCTGAGGGAGCGCGTGCGCGACCTGTTCTCGCCGCTGAAGGGCATGTCGCAGTACCTGCGCTTCGTGTTTCTGACGGGCATCTCGAAGTTCTCGCAGCTCTCCGTGTTCAGCGAACTGAACAACCTGACCGACCTGACCTTCGAGCCGGACTTCGAGGGCATCTGCGGCATCACCGAGGAGGAACTCTTTTCGCAATTGAAGCCCGACATCGAGCAGTTGGCCGAGAGGATGGGAGAGCGTCGCCGCAAGCCCATGAGCTACGACGAGGCGGTGGCAGAGCTGAAGCGAATGTACGACGGCTATCACTTTACGGACAAGATGACAGACATCTACAATCCCTGGAGCGTGTTCTACGCCTTCGACCGAGGGTGGATAGACAACTACTGGTTCTCGACGGGTACGCCCTCGTCGCTCATCAACCTGTTGCGCGTGAAGCAGATAGTCATGCCCGAGTTAGAGTGTTTCACGGCCGAAAAGAGCTTGTTCGATGCCCCTACGGAGCGTATTACCGACCCTATCCCGGTGCTCTTCCAGAGCGGCTACCTCACCATCAAGGGCTACGACTATGCGCGTAAGCGCTTCACGCTGGGCTTTCCCAACGCCGAGGTGCGCGACGGCTTCGGTGGTGCACTATACAACTATTATTGCGCAGATTACGTTGGCAGCAAAAACCGCATGGACAACGCCATGTGGGATTTGCGCGACAAGAAGATCACTTTCGAGGAGTTCCTCGAAAGCGTGCGCAAATGGTACGCCGGGATTCCCTATAGTATTACGGACAGGAATCAGAACGAGCAGTTCTATGAGGCGCTGTTCTATGCGCTGATGGTGGGCATCGGCGTTGACGTGGAGGCCGAGGGCCAGACCAGCGACGGACGCTTCGACATTGCGCTGAAGATGCAGGACGCCATCTACATCCTGGAGTTTAAGTTCGGCAAGAGCGCACAGGAGGCCACGGAACAGATTCTGACCAAGGACTATGCCGTACGCTTTGCCCGTGACCCGCGCCCCGTCTTTGCCGTAGGGCTGAACATCAGCGCAGACCGCCGCACCATCGAGAGCTACGAGGTGGCGAGAGTCTGAAAGACATGTAGAATGGTGCCGTAAATCTGAACCCATAAACACTAATAAATACAAAAAGCAAAGAAAATGTCGCCACAAGGCATTGATATTCCAAAAATAATGCGTATATTTGCACGTTCTAACAAGAATAGCTACAAAAATGTCAGTAATATTACATATAGAGACGAGTACAGACGTGTGCTCAGTGGCTGTTTCTCAAGATGGAGCCTGCATTTTTCAGAAAGAAGATCACGGCAATGCCGATGGCAGGGTGAGAAGTGGCGGCAGTGCAGAAAAACTTGGAAGCTTCGTTGACGAAGCCCTGTCGTTTACGGACAGCCACGCCATACCGTTTGATGCCGTAGCCGTGAGCTGCGGTCCGGGCTCATACACCGGATTACGCATCGGAGTGTCGATGGCAAAGGGAATATGCTACGGCCGCAACCTGAAGCTCATCGCTGTGCCGACGCTTGAACTGCTCTGCACGCCGGTGCTTATCTGCCACAGCGAGATAGAGGAGGATGCGCTGCTCTGTCCGATGATCGACGCACGGCGCATGGAAGTATACGCCGGAATCTACGACCGCAGTCTGAAAGCCGTGCGCGACATTCAGGCCGACGTGGTAGATACGGATACGTACAGGCCTTGGCTGGAGGAACATCCGGTGTATTTCTTCGGTAACGGAGCAAAGAAATGCATGGAGACCATCAGCCACCCTAATGCCCACCTTATCGAAGGCATTGAGCCGATAGCCAAATGGATGTCGCCGATGGCAGAGAAACGCCATGCCAACGGACAGTTTGAAGACGTGGCGTACTTCGTGCCGTTCTATCTTAAGGATTTTGTAGCTAAGCAACCAAAGAAACTATTATGAAAATAGAAGGAATGGATTATAACACTCAGCGCGAGGCACTCGCAATGTCGGAATACGGCCGCGAGATACAGAAGATGGTGGACTATTGCGTCAGCATCGCTGATGCAGCCGAACGCCAGCACTGCGCGGAAACCATAGTGAGACACATGGAGACACGAGTGCCACAGAACCGCGACAATGCCGACTTCGAGCGCACACTCTGGGACCATCTCTACATGATGAGTCGTGGCAAGCTGGAAATAAACTGGCCATACGACATGAGCAACGCCGAGACCATACATTCTAAGCCAGAGCCGTTGAAATATAATAGCGACAGAAAGCGCACCAACTATGTGCGCCACTACGGCCAGCTTATGGCAGAGATGTTCGAGAAACTGAAGACGATGCCAGAAGGAGGAGAAAAAGACGAGCTTGTGAAACTCACAGCCAACCAGATGAAGCGTTGCCTTGCCACTTGGGGGCAAGGGTCGATGGACGACGAGAAGGTGGCTGACGATCTCGCTCGTCTCACCGACGGAAAGGTGCAGCTCGATTTACAGACGTTCGTATTCGACCGCATCGCCCATGCAGCAGAGCCACAGAAGAAAAGCAAAAAGAAGAGATAGCATGGCGTCATTCATCATTGAGGGCGGACACCGGTTGCAAGGAGAAATTGTTCCGCAGGGAGCAAAGAACGAGGCACTGCAAGTGATTTGTGCAACACTACTTACAGGCGATAATGTCGTGATAAGAAACATTCCCGACATACGCGACGTGAACAATCTCATTCTTCTGCTCGAAGATATTGGCGTAAAGGTGGAAAAGCTGTCGGCCAACGACTACCGCTTCTGTGCTGACTCTCTCGACTTGGAATACCTGGAGAGCGACGAGTTCGTACATAAGTGCGCACAACTGCGCGGCTCGGTGCTGATGATCGGTCCGCTGCTCGCACGCATGGGCAAAGCCGTAATTACCAAGCCGGGCGGAGACAAGATAGGACGGCGGCGATTAGACACCCACTTCCTCGGATTCAAGCATCTCGGGGCAAAGTTCGCTCACATTGAGGAGCGCAATGTGTATGAGATAAAGGCAAAGCAACTGAAGGGATGCTACATGCTGCTCGATGAGGCTTCGGTGACGGGAACGGCAAACATCATCATGGCATCAGTGTTTGCCAAGGGCACCACCACCATATACAATGCCGCCTGCGAACCATATATCCAGCAGCTGTGCCACATGCTCAACAGCATGGGAGCAAACATCAGCGGAATAGCCAGCAACCTGCTAACAATAGTAGGAGTTGACAGACTGCATGGCACGGAGCACAAAATATTGCCCGACATGATTGAGGTGGGGTCGTTCATAGGTATGGCGGCAATGGTGGGCAACGAAATACGCATAAAGAACGTGTCGCTGAGGAACCTCGGAATTATTCCCGATGCCTTCCGCCGACTCGGAGTGAAGATTGACGTGGAGAACGACGACCTCGTAATTCCGCACCACAAGCACTACCAGATTGACTCGTTTATCGACGGCACGATTATGACACTAGCCGACGCGCCGTGGCCGGGACTGACGCCCGACCTGCTGAGTGTACTCATTACGGTGGCGACACAGGCACGAGGATCGGTGCTCTTCCACCAAAAGATGTTCGAGAGCCGCCTGTTCTTCGTGGATAAGCTCATCGACATGGGAGCACAGATAATACTCTGCGACCCACACCGTGCCGTGGTTGTCGGCCATGACCACAAGATGCGTTTGCGTGCTGGACGCATGGCAAGTCCCGACATCCGTGCAGGTATAGCCCTGCTGATTGCCGCACTTAGCGCCAACGGCATAAGCCGCATAGAAAACATTGAGCAGATTGACCGTGGCTACGAGAATATCGAGACGCGACTGAACGCACTGGGGGCTAAGATAAGGAGAGAAGAATGATACGCAGCGAAGAGGTATTCAAGATTGGCAGACTGGGCAAGACCCACGGAGTGAAAGGCGAGATTTCCTTTCAGTTCGACGACGACATCTTCGACCGCGTGGATGCCGACTATCTGGTTATAGAAGTTGACGGAATACTCGTGCCCTTCTTCTTCGAGGAATACCGTTTCAAGAGCGATAGCGTGGCAGTGGTGAAATTCTGCGACATCGACACTCAGGAACGGGCTCTCGAACTGACAGGCTGCGACGTCTTTTTCCCACGTGAGCTTGCCGCAACCGACGAAGAAAATATGTCGTGGGCACAGATTGCGGGCTACAAGCTATTCAGCAATGCTGACGGGAAGGAGATAGGAGAAATCAGGTCGGTTGACGACACCACGTTGAACGTGCTCTTCGAAATGGCCGACGGGAAACTCATTCCTGCTGCCGAAGAGCTCATCACAGACATTGACCACGACAAGAAAGCTATATATATAGATTTGCCGGAAGGAATATTAGAGATATGAAGAAGAAACAAATAGCCATACTCGGCTCTACCGGGTCGATAGGAACACAGGCTTTGCAGGTGATTGAGGAGCACAGCGACCTGTTCGAGGTGTATTGCCTTACTGCCAACAACCGAGTGGAACAGCTCGCTGAACAAGCACGAAAATATAACCCAGCTGCCGTAGTTATCGCAAATGAAGCACATTACAACCGGCTGAAGGAAATGCTAAGCGACAAGCCCGACATCAAAGTATATGCCGGCGCAAGAGCCATTGACGAGATTGTCGAAGCTGGACCAATCAGCATGGTGCTTACGGCAATGGTGGGATTTGCCGGCCTCTCGCCAACCATACATGCCATCAAGGCCCGTAAGACCATCTGCCTGGCAAACAAAGAAACACTCGTAGTGGCTGGCGAGCTGATACGCGACCTTGCATCGGAATATCATTCAGCTATCCTTCCCGTTGACAGTGAACATTCGGCAATCTTCCAGAGTCTGGTAGGCGAAGACGACAACCCGATAGAGAAAATACTGCTCACTGCAAGCGGCGGACCGTTTCGCAACTTCACCATGGAACAACTGGAGCGAGTGACAAAAGCCGACGCTTTACAACATCCTACGTGGGACATGGGAGCAAAAATCACTATTGACTCAGCAACGATGATGAACAAAGGATTCGAGGTGATTGAGGCAAAATGGCTCTTCGGAGTGAAGGCAAGCCAGATACAGGTGCTCGTGCATCCGCAGTCAATAGTACACAGCGCTGTCCAGTTTCGCGACGGAGCGGTAAAGGCGCAACTCGGAGTGCCCGACATGAGGCTGCCTATCCAGTATGCCTTCACGTTCCCAAAACGACTGCATCTTACAAGCGAGCGGCTGAATCTGTTCGAGCATCCACTGGAGTTCTTCGAACCTGACCTAAACAAGTTCCGCTGCCTGGCGCTCGCATTCGAGGCAATACAGAAAGGCGGCAACATGCCATGCATCATTAACGCTGCCAACGAGATTGTAAACCGGGCATTTCTCGAAGACCGCTGTTCGTTCCTACAGATGAGCGACATCATCGAGAAGACAATGGCAAAGGCAACGTTCAGCCCAAATCCCGATTACGACACTTACGTGGCTTCCGACGCTGAAGCTCGCCGCATAGCAACGGAATTATTAAGTTATAAAGAAAATATTTAGTTTATAATGGAAGTATTTTTAATCAGACTATTACAAATCATTCTCGCCTTCTCGCTGCTTATAATATTGCACGAGGGCGGACACTTTTTCTTTTCAAAGCTCTTCGGAGTGAGGGTTGAGAAGTTCTATCTTTTCTTCGACCCCTGGTTTCATCTCTTCGAGTTCAAGCCGAAAAACAGCGAGACGCGCTACGGCATAGGCTGGATACCACTGGGTGGATATGTTAAAATTGCCGGAATGATCGACGAAAGTTTCGATACTGAGCAGATGAAACAACCAGAACAGGAATGGGAGTTCCGTGCAAAACCAGCATGGCAGCGGCTGCTTATCATGATTGGCGGAGTACTGGTGAACTTCCTATTAGCTCTCTTCATCTATTCGATGATAATGTTTTACTGGGGCGAGACATACACTCCCACAAAGAACATGACCTACGGTATGAAATTCAACAGCGAGGCAAAGGCTCTTGGATTTCACGACGGCGACATCCTTGTGGGAAACGAGAACGGCGAGTTCCGCGAGTTCGGTGCCGACCTCTTCCGTGATGTCAGCAAGTCGCACAGCGTAAATATCATTCGCGACGGCAAGCCGATGACAATCCATCTCAGCGGAGAACTTAATCTACTGAGCATGATAAAGAACCAGCCGATGTTCATGCGACCGCTATTGCCAGCTACCGTGGATAGCGTCATTCCAAACACGCCTGCCGAGAAAATAGGACTCTCCGCCGGCGACAAGATTGTTGCCCTCAACGAAGTAAAGGTAGATTCGTATAACGACTTCACCGACGAAATGCTTAAGCTCGACGACATGATAGCATTGGCAGAGACTTCCGCCGACAGTATGAAAGCACGGCAGGCAACGATAGTTTTCATGCACGGAGAGAAGCTGGACACTGCCACGACTGTTCTTACCCCCGACCTAAAACTCGGATTCGTGAACATGACATTGGCCGGATACAAGACCGTGCATAACGAATACAGCTTCTTCGAGAGTTTTCCGGCCGGAATAAAATACGGAGTACATGTGCTGGCATCGTATGTTGACGACATGAAGTATGTATTCACCGCTGACGGGGCAAAGAGCCTCGGAGGTTTCGGAGCCATAGGCAGTCTGTTTCCACCTGTATGGGACTGGTATATGTTATGGAAGATGACGGCTTTCCTTAGCATTATACTTGCCTTCATGAATATACTGCCCATTCCTGCTCTCGACGGCGGACACGTGCTTTTTCTCATCTATGAGATAATAATGCGCCGCAAGCCAAGCGAGACATTTATGATACGTGCAGAGTACGTCGGATTCGGGCTGCTCATACTGCTTATGGTTGTTGCCAATCTGAACGATGTACTACGCTGGCTGGGCTATATGTAATGAACACAAGCGATATAGTTTCGGTACTTGAGCACCACGGTGTGAAACCCACGGCAAACCGCATCGTGGTGGCCAAGGCTCTTGCCGAGGCCGGACGACCATTATCGCTGCACGAACTGGAATACAAGATTCTGAGCATCGACAAGTCGGGAATATTCCGTGCGCTCTCGCTCTTCCGCGAGAACCGTCTCGTGCATGTAATTGAGGATGGAGGAGATGGTGTGCGCTATGAATTGTGCCACAGCCACCATAGCGACGACAAGGATGACGACATGCACGTACATTTCTATTGCGAGCAATGCCATCGCACCTATTGCCTTGAGGACATACCAATACCACAAGTAGCGATTCCCGACGGCTTCCGGCTTTCTTCTATCAATTATATGATGAAGGGAATCTGCCCGAAATGCCTGCAGACAGTTACCGCCTGACAGTTAGTGTCTGCAGACATTTGCCATCAGAGCTATTACCTACGAATAGTTGCCAATCGCCTGAAAGTGGACACATGGTGTTGGAAGCTGTATCGAACCATTCAAACGTCTTGTCGGAAGTCTCTATGGTGACAGTCTTCCTTTCGCCGGGTTTTAGTGTAACGCGCTCAAAACCACGAAGCGACTTCGACGGACCTTCTTTGTCGGCAAGATACTTGACATAGAGCTGAACGACCTCAGTTCCCTCAAGGCTACCGGTATTGGTCACGTCAACCGTCACTTTGTCATTGGTGTATGAAGGATTTCCAAACGCAAAGGTGGTATATGAGAGTCCGTAGCCAAAGGTGAAGAGGGCATCATCGAAATAGCGGTAAGTGCGTCCTTTCATAGAATAGTCATCATAGTCTGGCAGCTGTTCAGTAGATTTATAGAACGTCACCGGCAGCTTTCCGCTGGGATTGACATCACCGAAGAGTACGTCGGCAATCGCCGTGCCTCCTTCCTGTCCCGCATACCATGCCTGCACAATAGCATCGCAGGTGGATGTTTCAGGCAGAAGAGCAATTGCAGAACCTGAGCAGCACACGAAGATAACGGTCTTGCCAGCATTCTTCAGAGCTTTGAGAAAGTCGCGCTGCACGCGCGGCAGTTCGATATTTGTGCGGTCGCCACCCTTGAAACCCTCAATGTTAACAGGCATCTCCTCGCCTTCGAGCGCCGGTGATATACCACCAACGAATATCACCTTGTCTATATTCCTCAGACGGGCAATAGCAGCAGCATAGTCGATAGGCTGTTCTTTTGCCACATTGATAGCGATGTTTGCACCCCAAGTGGGAACAAAGCAATAGCGCACCTCGATATTAAAAGTCTGTCCGCTCTCGGCTTGGAGAACGGTACGCGTAGGAGTGGTGCGCCACGAACGCACACGCTGCTTGCGCTCTCCATTGACATACACCTCGTATTGTCCGCAGCCCTCAACATTAATGACATATTCTCCGGCAGACTTCGGCTTAAACACCGTCTCGTACTTCGCAGAGAAATTCTCTATACGGATGTTGGGTGCGAATACGTGCATTCCGGCAGTGGTAACAGCCAGAGGAGTGGTATAGTACTGTATGGCATCTGCCTTACCTTGCATCTCCATATTGTTCCAGAGCGTACCGCGCAAACCTTTCTTGCCGCCAATGGAACACTCGGTGGCAAGCAGGCAGTCCATCGTCTTGTCGTAGGTTAGGTCGCAACCGTCAAACCAGGTAATATTCTTCTGTTTGCCATTGATGCCCTCGAGTATAGTAACTGTGTGATTAGGTGTGCCGTTATAATTGCCCCACATCATCGGTGTGTTGTTGGCATTCGGTCCGATGACAGCTATCTTCTCTGCATTTTTCCTAAGCGGAAGGACATTATTCCGGTTCTGAAGCAGAACGATAGACTGACGAGCCATGTCAAGGGCTATCTGGCGATGCTCCTTGCAGTCCATTACAGAATAAGGAATCTTCGACCATTTCACAAGCGACGGGGAATCCATCTCGCCAATATCGAAACGTCCCTCAAGCAGGCGAATGACATGTTTGTCAATCTCCTTTTCAGTGATTAGTCCCCGACGGACAGCCTCTGGAATATTTCTGTAGGCGTAGCCATAGCCGCACTCCACATCAGTGCCGGCAAGAACGGCCTTTGCAGAGGCATGTGTGGCGTCGGAGGAACTCTTATGAGTGGTATAGAAATCGCTTATTGCTCCACAGTCGCTTACAACAAGGTATTTGAAACCCCACTCGTCGCGCAATATCTGCTGAAGCAAACGACTATTGCCACAACAAGGATCATCGTCGAGCCGCTGATAGGCACACATCACTTCGCGCACCTTGGCATCCTCTACGAGCGTCTTGAAGGCAGGAAGATATGTTTCCCAAAGGTCACGCGGACTGACATCTGTAAGATTGGCCGAATGGCGTGTATATTCCGGTCCGCTATGTACAGCATAGTGCTTGGCGCAAGCCCACAGCTTACGGTATTTAGCATCTTCGGGACCCTGAAGACCGCGAACCACAGCACTTCCCATGACCGACGACATATAAGGGTCTTCTCCATAGGTTTCCTGACCGCGCCCCCATCGTGGATCACGGAAAATATTCACGTTTGGAGTCCATACAGACAGGCTGTGGAACTTTTCGTCGGTACCGCCGTTGTCCATGCGATGATGATACTGCGCACGCATCTCGGTTGAGACAGCATCAAACACCTTGAATAAAAGTGCATCGTTGAACGATGCTGCCATTGCAATCGGCTCGGGAAACACCGTGACGTTGGCCATGTTTGCCGCTCCGTGAAGGGCTTCACTCCACCAGAAGAACTTCTTTATTCCTAAACGGTCGATTGCAGGACTTTCGTCGAGCATCAGCTGTGCCTTCTCTTCAAGAGTAAGGCGCGAACAGAGGTCAACAGCACGCTCACGTGCACTCAGGCTGACATCCTTATAAGGCTGCGCAGTTACGATGGCAAATGACAATGAACAAATGAAAAGGGATAAAATTAATCGGACCATATTCTTGATTCTTATTTCTTAACTCTTAATTCACCATCTTCTCCTACCCCACTGCTCGCGGCGTTCGTTATCAGTACCCATTGTATTTTTTCCGGCAAAAACACTGAATCGGTAGATGACAGAGAGCATTCCATATTGATAGATGGCATTGGTACGAGAGTCACTTCGCATAAAAGCACTGACAGTACGGCTGATATTCGACTGCTGCTTAAGAATATCAAACACCTCAGCCTTGATGGTCAGTGCATTTCCCTTGAGAAACGACTGCGAGATGGATGCATTCCAAATCAGTTCGTTGGTATTCATCTCTTTCTGCGAATATCCACGGCGACTATTCATAAAAATGTCGGTGGCCACCTGCATATTCCATGGCAAATTCCACTCAGTGTTCATGCCGTATGAGAAATTATATGTACTCTGATTGTTTGCCTCATTGACATTATTAGACATGTGCGCCCAAGTGAGATCGCCACGCAACTCAATACTGAAGAGGTCAACACGATAGGAGGTATTTAGATTACCGTTGAGCTGCAGGTTCTTCGTTATCGACTTTATATCCACGTCGTCGCTTCCGCCTGTATCCACATTATTATAGAAGCCCACATTGTGTTGGTAGTTAGTGCCAATGCCTCCACCAATATTGAAACGTTTCTTCGCTCCCAAAGCGGTGTTCATGCCAACGCCACCACCGATATTCCAGTTGCCATCGATATTCATCGGTATTGTAGTCTGCACACCTGTTGTCTTGTCGTAGGTAGTCTTATTGGCTATACTGTTGAGCGTGATATTTCCGTAAAGCCATGCCCAATAGCCTCGCTGGTATTCAGGATTGTATCCGTTGAAATTGCCCCTGAAGTTATGAGTGAACGACGGTTTCAGACCCGGATTACCCTTTCTGATATACAGTGGGTTCGAGTCGTCGGTGATATCAAGCAGATTGGTCATGCTCGGCTGTTGTGTGCGTCCGTTATAGCGGAAACGCATGTTCGTATTCTTGTCGAAGTTCCATTTCATCTCAACGCGCGGAGCGAGATTGAACACCGAACGGCTTATCTCAGGATACTCCTTTCCCATATACCGATATTCGAGAGTGGTCTTCTGTGGGAGAGCATCGATGCCGACGCTAAAGTTGTATTTCTCGCGAACACGACGCAGCTGCAGGCTAAAGGTGTGGTCATAGTTACGATACTCTGAAAACTGGCTCAAAGCCACTGTGTCGCGCAACATATATCCAGTCTGTTCCATAAACTGCAGAACAGCATCTATATCGTAACGATTGTCGCTGATGCTCTGGCTCAAGTCGTGGTACGCTTGCGAATCATATATCTGTGCCTTGCGGTCATTCTTGCTGTATCCGTATTTATATTGGTAACTGAACTGCAGGTATGTCCTATCGAATATCGGCTCGCTGTACAAGATCTGTGCCGACAGGTTATGGCTACGCGAGGGAGTGAGATAATAACGGTTGTTCTGCTGTGAGCTGCCGAGCGTGAAGTAGTTAATGTCGGCTGCCGACAACTGTTTGCTTTCTCCATCGTTAAAGTTGCCGGTCAGTCGCAGGGTGATGTTTCGGCCTTTGCTGTTCAGCTTGCGGTTAAACTGCAGTTCGCCTCCTGCCGAAATGGTGCGACCGTATGAGATATCACCGTTGATGTTAGTATTCACAACATTATCAACGACAGAAGAGAGCAACGGATCTTCATCGTATGACCCCGACTCACTGTTTGAACGTCCACGGTTGCGCGAATAGTTGAAGTTTGGACGAAAGATGATATTGGTCATCGTATCAGGTTTCCATTCCACACGGTAGTTTGCCTGAAGACTGTTGTTGCTGCTGTAGCTTTGACTCCAACTCTGGCTGTAGGTTCCTCTCTGTGCAGCAAAGTTCTGTGAAGAAGTTTCGTTATATGAGTCGCTGCCATTATACCTGTATCTCACGCTTCCTCCCATCTCCAGTTTTTCGCTCGTGGTGGCTATGTTGGCACCGACATCTTTGAAACTGTTCAGACCGTTTGAACGCCACCAGCGATTGGGGGTGTTGCGACCGTTGGCAATAAGCGTCATTTGTTTCGTGTCGTCGAAGCGGTTCACCATTGCACGTCCATTATATCTATGCTTTGTTCCCACACCAGCATTGACGTTTCCAAACCATCCGTTGTTCATTCCTTTCTTCACCGTAAGGTCGAGCACAGTCTCTTCCTCTCCGTCGTCAATTCCCGTAACTCGAGCCATGTCACTCTTACGCTCATACGATTTTATTTTGTCGATCATGTCGGTGGGAATATTCTTCAGAGCGACCTCCTTATCGTTAAGAAAAAACTCCTTTCCGTCAACGAGAATCTTATTCACAGTCTTGCCATTGATGGTGATGTTGCCCTCTTCGTCGAGCTTGGCACCTGGCAAAAGTTTCAGCAGGGCTTCAAGGGTAGAGCCTTCGGGCACACGGTATGCCGAAGCATTGAACACAAGTGAGTCGCCGCTGACTTGCACTTTGGCAGCCGTACCTACCACCTCGACGTCGTTAAGCATGTTGCGGTCCTCGCCAAGAGTGATGTAGCCAAGGTCGGCATTATGCCCCCACTTCCGTTGGCTTAGGTCAATATCAACAACCTTAGTAGAATATCCTACAAACGAAATCTTAAGTGCTACTTTCGTCTTGGTGACATTTGAGATTTGGAATACTCCATTTGCATTTGTCGTTACGCCACTGATTACATTGCTATCGGGGAGTGATAACAGACGTACAGTCGCACCAATGACCGCCTCGCTGGTCTGCTTGTCGATGACTGTGCCTTTGATTTTCAGTTTACTCTCTGCTTGAGCTGCGGTCACCACCGCCGCCAGTACAGCTAAAAAAGCTAACTTAATTTTCATGCTATGTTTTTATTCATTTCAAAGGGATATTCATCCTTATTGCTGATTTAAGATGAATTTTTCTGCCTCTGGAAGGAACATGTCGTGTCCTTTTGAATTCAGATGAGCACCATCGTTAGGAGCTTGGAAATATTTCTTGCGGAACTCTGCGTCGTCGGCAAGTATGCAGCTCTTCGTCGCATCGAATACAGGAATGCCACGCTTCCCACACAATTTCCGGGTGCTCTTCACGATTTTCTGGAAATCTTTGGCTTTTTCTGCATTGGCACCACGCCAGCAGGTGAACCACATAATTTTGGCGTTCGGGAAACGCTGCCTCAGTCCGTCAAGCAATTCACCGAGACGCTTCTCATACTCCTTGACACCTCCGATTTCCTTCAAACGCGAGCCGTCGTTATGTCCTGCGATAACAACTACATAGTCAAGCGAGTCGTTCATATCGGTGGCATAGCGCTTATAAAGTGCATTGCCGAAACGTGGGTCATCTATGGTTACGCACGAACCATTACGACCATAGTTGAAATACTTCATGTTGTATTTCTCCGCCAGTTTATAATGCCATGCCTCAGTATAAGGACGACGGTGATTGCGAACGTAGCTGTCGCCAAGGAATCCAATGCGCTTACCATAGAGGGGACAAGTCTGTTTTCCGAATATATCATAGAGATACTGTGTCACAATGTCGGTGGCATGTTTCAGATTAGGACCAAATCCATGGTCGTAGCCGTCTAAAATCACCAAGCGACTCTTTTTCCACAGATAGTGATAACGCTGCCCATAATTATATGGAACAATGCGGTCGGCATTGCCATGAACTATAAGTGCATCTCCATGATACTTCATTGCCGTCTCATATATCGGCAGAGAGAAAGCCGTCTTTACATAATCACTTCCAAGCTTTCGTCCACCACCCATGTCAATGGTCTTTGGCGGATTGCGTGGGTCGTATGTCTTACCGAACGTATTTCCCCTGATAGCATCATCGCGCAGAACAGCAGCGGGAGCCATCAACACCACTGCCTTGAGGGCATCGGTACCTAATTCACCTGCAACCATCGAGGCTACCACGCCTCCCTGTGAATGACCGCAAATGGCAATATCGCCCACATATTCTAACGTGCGTACATATTTATATATATTCTTAGCATCAGCAATCTCGTTGGGAACGGTCATTTGCTCAAAATCACCTTCACTCTCTCCATGAGCGTTGAAATCAAAACGTACAGATGCGATTCCATGAGTCTGGAGCGAATCGCTGATAAGTTCGAATAGCGGACTATCCTTGCTGCCACTGAACCCATGACAGAAGATGACCATCGGACATTTTTCGCCTGCTGCAAGTGCAGGTTTCTGGATTATTGCCTGAAGTTTACCATGATCGCCGTCGATACGCACGCGTTCCCTACTTGCTTCTGTCTGTGCTATCAATTCCGCAACCGATAATGCGATGAATACCAGAGACACAAAAATTCTCTTCATAAGCCGTTGTATGATTCTATTGAAATAATATTATGCTATAAGAGTTTCAACTTCGTTGATGCGCCATTGTAGTCAATGCTTTTCGTATTTCCGCCATTAATACGCACACGGAAAGTACGCTGCTTTTGCATTCCTACAAAGTCACCAAAGCGCTTACCTATAGTGAGAGTACGGCTACGGTCGTTCCACGTGAACTGTATCGTGCTGTACTTTCCTTTTTCATAATTGTAGTTGTCGCCTTCGTCCTCATAGAGAGTGAACGACGCGTCAGCGCCAGGATAGACCACGATGTCAAGAGTCTGCCAGTCGGCGATGTCGGCATGAGTCACATCCTTTGTACAGAGAGGAATGATACTTCCTGCACGTACATATACAGGGCAATGGGCAATGGTGGCGTCAGCCTCAACGGTTTTTCCGCCTTCAATGAGTTCGTTTGTCCAATAGTCATACCACATGGCACCTTTCGGCAAATAAACATCATAAGTCTTTTTAGCATTCCAGTCGGCACTAAATCCTTCTTGGAACAGACTCTTCCCATCACGGTTCCATCCGGAAATCTCGTCGGTCTGATTGGCAGTCTCCGGAGTGTAAAGAGCTTTAACGACAGGAGCCACCAGCATAGAACGTCCGAAAAGATATTCACGGTTGTTGTCCCAAGTGTTCTTGTCACCACGGAAGTCCATCATCAGTGCACGCATGAAACTATAGTCGTTTTTGCTCACTTGCCAGCTCGTACTATAAATATAAGGTAAGAGCTGATAGCGCATCTTGACGGCAGCCAGCAGAGCATCATACACCGGTTCGCCCGGTTTGCCGTAGTAATATAGTTCGCGGAATACCTCGGTGCCGTGACTGCGCATCATAGGACAGAAGAGCCCGAACTGCATCCAGCGCACATACAACTCCTGGAAGAGAGGATTGCGCGTGGCAGAATTGTCTCCATAGTGCTGATTATATTTGCTTGCAAAAAAACCGCCAATGTCGGTATTGACATTTGGATTGGCCGTAAGCGTATGGTTCAGGCAGAGCGGAATCTGTTTTCGGAACGAATCCCACGACGAACTGACATCGCCACTCCACGACTGCGCTCCAGTGCGCTGCTGTCCTGCGAAATAACTACGGGTAAGTATAAAAACGCGCTTGCTGCTGTCGGCGGCACGCTGATGATCATATACGCCCTCGACGGTTGCCAATGGGAACAGATTGCGGACAGAACGGAACGACATCATTCTGTCTTCGCCCGTTACTGGGTCGGTAACAGGACGAACTTGATCGAGGTCGCTCTCCTTGAAACTATGGTGGTCGGGGTCGGTAGAATCCATCCACCAAGCATCCACACCGGCCTGATGCAGTCGGCAAAGATTCTGCCAATATATATCGCGTGCTTCTCGACTGTACGGATCATACACACGCACGCCACTTGGGTAGTCCATACGCGGAGGCCAGAAAGGAAGTCCACTCTGTGGCCATGTTTCGAAGTCGTAGAGCAGGCCTTTCTCCTTCAATTGGGCAAAAGGCTTGGTCATCGGTCCGAAACTCGCCCAGATGCTGATACTGAGATGAGCATCCGACTTATGGATATGATTAATCCATCGTTCGGGGTGTCCGAATCCTTCGTTACCAAACTCCATTGCATTCCACAGATAGTTGCCGCCCCAGTACTGCCAGTCTTGAATCATTCCGTCGATTGGTACACCAGTTTTGCGGTACTTGTCGAGAACGCTCGTCAACTCATCAGCACTCTTGTAGCGCTCGCGACTCTGATGGAATCCGTATGTCCACAGAGGTGTCATCGGCACCTTGCCGCTGAGCCATCGCATACCGCTGATTACTCCGTCGGCATCACCGCCGTATATGAAATAATAATCCACTTGTTCGCCCACCTCTGAGGTGAGCGTCAGCGTCTTACCGTCGTCGGCAATCTGCGTCGGAGAGTAGTTATCCCAGTAGATGCCATAGCCTTTGATGCTTTGGAAGAAGTGGGCGTAGTCTTCCAGATTCGACTGCATCATCCGACGATTTTCACCGCGCTGGTTCATCTTGCCGTTCTGAAGCATCCCGACACCATAGATTGGCTCGTCGCTGTCGAGGGCAAATGCCTGTGAAACACGGTAACGCCCCCTATCCACGCCATCGGCAATAGCTGCGAAAGCACTTGCTCCTTCCCGCATAAGCACATTGCCCTTTTTGTCAGCGAAAGTCAGCACACCATTGGCATCGCTTTTAACAATGATGTTCCTCTTCGTGCCGCTCAATGGCCTGGCTTTGACCACCATGCTATGACATTCTGCTTTTGCATCACCAGGCGCTTTCACTACTCTCACGATGTTTGGAGTAAAATAGGTAATCTCTGTTTTTTGTGCCGACGTATTCAAGATGGCCATTGTCAGCATGACGATGCAGAATGTCTTTCTCATAGCGTGGTCGGTTTAGATAAACTCAAATAGATTGATGAATCCCGTCATGGTGAACACCTCACGGATAGAGTTGCCGATGTTCTTCACATACACCTTACCCCCCTTCGACTTAGCATCTTTAAGTATGCTTAGGAAGAGGCGCAGCCCGCTCGACGATATATACTCCAAGTTTGTGCAGTCTAGAATGATATCCTTGCCTGTTGAATCTTTCAGCGGTTTAATGTCTTGCTCTGTTTGTACAGCAGCTGCTGTATCGAGTCGTCCCTCGAACATTGCAACCAGCTTGCCTTCTTGCTCTTGAATTGTTGTTTTCATTTTCGTTGTTATTAAATAAATGATTATATATGTTTCCTTAATGTTAATATATTGTATTCACCATTACGCTCATAGCTTACCGAATCCATTATCTGTCTCACGAGATGGATTCCCAGACCGCCAATCTGTCGCTCTTCGGCTGAGAGTGTGACATCGACTTCTGTCTTTGCCGTCGGGTCGAATGGAGTGCCGCTGTCGGTAATGGTGAATTCGAGTTGTTCATCGTCTGCTACGGCACTGATACTCACGTCTCCACTTGTGCCTTCAGGATAGGCATAGTCCATCACATTAACCACAGCTTCCTCGATGGCGAGATTCATCTTCATCACCATGCCCATATCTAAGTCAAGGGCCTCGCAAACGCTATCCACGAACTCGTTCAATTGCGAGATAGTGCTGACGTCATTGGGCAGTGTAATACTGCGCTGAAGCCGGGTAGCTTGAAGTTTCTTGTCAGTCATTTGGATATAGAGTTTTTATCTTTAGCGATTTCGATTGTATAAACACGAACAAACAGGAAGTAGGCTTCACCTTATCTCACGTATCAACATTCCCGGATAGAAATCGTCACCGGAAACCTTCTCAAACATAGTGGCATCCAAGGCTGCATTTGCCGACTCTTCTGATGTAACCATAAAGCGATTATCCTTGACCATTCCTTTCACGGGTCTTATAATGCCAACCCTCTGGTAAGATGTCTTGCCCGAATCCTCCAGGATACGCTCAAGTACCTCAAAGCGAGAGTCATCCTTGACATCTTCTTTAAGACCAATATCCGCTTTCAAAGGGTTTACCGACAGGAGCGGAGCCTTGATTCTGAAATCTGCATACTGATGCTGCAGCTGGGCAATGTTCATGTCGATTGTCTGTGTGCATACTTTAATTAATACGGCCTTGGGATCCTTGGCAGCCTTAAAATTCGTTTCCGACGAAATGCTCTCTGTGCTACCTAAGTATTCCATTTGAAATAATTCCGAGTCGGCCTTGAATCCAGCAACCTTGTCGGGGTCGTTAGCTCCATCTTCAGTATAGTACTTCGTATAAAAAGTCTGTGCAACATCTTCATTCCATTTCAGCCGGAACAGGTAGCTCTTCACATTAACACGGAAACCTCCTATGGCCGTCATCGCATCGTTCATCCCACTAACATTTCCCGTGTACATACTGCCAACAGTCTTGAGTAGCCAGTTTCCACTCCCCTTGCTCTTATAGCTGATATCATTTACGAGTAAGTACGTATTGCTTATCAGATTCTCTCCAGCATCCTCAATGAGTGCCAATCCCCGAATGCTTGCTCGCGCAACGTTAGCCTGCCTTTGGGTGGCATTGTAGAACCCACGTTGCTTTATAAGTTCCATATTGAATGACCCAGTGCGTTTGTCACGATTGAACCACTTAGCCACCATTTTCTGACCGAGGTTTACCTGCTTGATGAACGATTCGATATTCTTGCTCTGGTCATCTGCCATTTCGGCAAACGACACCGTTTTCACTCCAAGGTTATGATCGTTGAACCGTTCTGGGAAAGGAGAGTGAAGAAACACATCCTCAACGACGTCTTCAAACTTCTGGTTGAGGTGCTTTATCATCATCACGTGCATGGAACTTCGCTCATACTCTATTCCGTCTTCGTTTTGTGCTTGGCAAAACGAAGACGGAACGAGCAACATAATTGCGACTGCAGCAATATGCTTTAGAAATCCCATTCTCCGTCGGTCTTATAATGAATACCAGTGGTTTTCTGGCTATTGTCGCCACCCTTGATTCCAAGTTTTACCAGCTCTTTCTTAACACCTTTATAGTAGCCCATTATCTTGAAGGCATTGCTGGTGCCACCTGTCTTTATCTTATAACCTTCCGGTATGTTAAATTCTTCGTCTGAAACGGCACGAGGTTTAACTTCCACCACGTCTGCCTCAATATAGTAGCTCAGTTCACCAACACCCATCATACTGACATGGCCTCCATCGTATTTCATCGCCCATTTCATCGCAATACCTGGAACGTCAAGTCCATACAGATTCCACTTATAACCTGCCGGAGCCGCATACTTATCACTTACCCATGTCTTAACATCATAGGTTTGATCCATTCCACCCATACTCCGCACAATCTTCCCAGCGAACAAAGGACAATTCATATCAAGAATAGTCTTTGAATCGCCTGTCTTCTCATACGAATACGATTTAACCGGAGCCTTGGAGCCATCAGCATACGAGATAGCGCCACTGCTCATAATATACTGCGTACCGGGCGCATCGCTCATATCCAGACCACTCTTGGTGTAGTCGCAGAAATGAACATACGAACAACTATTGTTGCTTCTATTCTCACTCAACGTCGCAAGCGCACCTAACGTGCCTTTTGACTTCTTCTTGCCCTGCGCAGACATTATAGCTTGGGCAGCAGCATCATTTACTATAATATGACATCCTGTAGTCTCATCAATCATGTGCATCCATTCACCCTTTAAGATGAGACGGATTTTGTGTACTCCATTGAAAAAAATTGAGTGAGGCATCTTGAGAAGGTAGTCGGAATAATTTTCATAGGTCTCGTAAACAATTTCACCCTCAAAAGGAATCTTTTCCTGAGCTCTTCCAGCAACAGATAAGAGACCCAACAAAAATACAAAAAACAATTTTCTCATAATACTTTTGCAATTAATAAAATTTACTACTTCCCAAATCACGCTACAAAATTATATTTTTTTTTCTAAATAGCATTCTTTTAAGACGAATTTTTATGGGATGTTACGTAAAAAAAACTTTTTGAGATATAAAATTACGGAATTTTTGTTTAACTTTGCAGCCAAATTCAGAAGAAAGGCATAAAATCATGAATATAGAACAGCAAATCATCAATTCGGCAAAGGAGGGTGTTAAAGCCATCTACGGGCAGGACATTCCCGAGAAGATGCTGCAGCTACAGAAGACAAGGAGTGAATTTGAAGGCAATCTCACTCTCGTGGTGTTCCCATTGCTGAAGATATCGAAAAAGAAACCCGAAGATACGGCACAGGAAATAGGAGAATTTCTGAAGAGCAACTGCAAGTCGATCGCCGACTTCAATGTTGTAAAGGGCTTCCTCAATCTTGTTATCTCCAATGAGGCATGGGCAGAGCTGCTCATTGACATCGACCGCGACGAGCACTTCGGGATGAAGCCCGTCAGCGAAGAGTCGCCACTGGTGATGATTGAATATTCATCGCCCAACACCAACAAGCCGCTGCACTTAGGACATGTACGCAACAACCTGCTCGGATGGTCGTTGGCACAGATAATGCAGGCCAACGGCAACAAGGTGGTAAAGACCAACATCGTAAACGACCGTGGCATACACATCTGCAAGTCGATGCTCGCATGGCTGAAATGGGGCAATGGCGAGACTCCTGAGACCTCAGGCAAAAAAGGCGACCACCTGATTGGCGACTACTATGTTGCCTTCGACAAGCACTACCGCGAAGAGATAAAAGAACTCATGGCACAGGGCATGGACGAGGAAACCGCAAAGCAGGAAGCCCCGCTCATCAAGGAGGCTCACGAAATGCTCGTGAAATGGGAGCAGAACGACCCTGAGGTGCGCTCGCTGTGGAAGAAGATGAACGACTGGGTATATGCCGGTTTCGACGAGACATATAAAGCATTGGGCGTAAGCTTCGACAAGATATATTATGAGAGCGACACCTATCTGAAAGGCAAGGCAAAGGTTGAGGAAGGCTTGGAGAAGGGACTCTTCTTCCGCAAGGACGACAACTCGGTCTGGGCAGACCTCACCAACGAGGGCCTCGACCAGAAACTGCTGCTGCGCAGCGACGGCACGAGTGTATATATGACCCAGGACATCGGAACGGCAGAGATGCGTTTCCACGACTACCCTATCGACAAAATGATTTACGTAGTGGGCAACGAGCAGAACTACCATTTCCAGGTACTTTCCATTCTTCTCGACCGTCTTGGATTCAAGTGGGGTAAGGAGTTGGTACACTTCTCCTACGGAATGGTTGAACTCCCCAACGGAAAGATGAAGAGCCGCGAGGGCACTGTTGTCGATGCCGACGACCTGATGGAGCTTATGGTGAGCGATGCACGCCGCGTCAGCGACGAAGCCGGCAAGAACCAAGACCTCAGCGAGACCGAGCGCCAAGAGATTGCCCGCATTGTAGGAATGGGCGCACTTAAATATTTCATACTGAAGGTGGATGCCCGCAAGAACATGCTTTTCAATCCAGAAGAAAGTATCGACTTCAACGGCAACACCGGACCGTTCATACAATACACCCATGCCCGCATCCGCTCCATTCTCCGCAAGGCTGAGAATATTCAATGCCAGATGTCAAATGTGGAACTGAACTCCAAGGAGATTGAACTCATACAGAAGATGAACGAGTTCACGGCCGCAGTGGAACAGGCAGGAAAGGACTATTCGCCGTCAGGCATTGCCAACTACTGCTACGAACTGACGAAAGTGTTCAACCAGTTCTACCACGACTATAGTATCCTTGGCGAGGAAGACGCGCAGAAGCGTAATTTCCGCCTCGTGCTTGCCCGCAACGTGGCAAAGATACTTAAAAGTGGCATGGCTCTCCTCGGCATCGAGGTACCCGAGCGAATGTAGTGATGGAGTATTTAAATCCTCCAGATTATCGCAACGACACGGTGCTGCCCTTGCCCCCTGAGGTAAGGGCAGACGCATGGGCTGTTGACGCTGCCTGTAGCGGCAATCCCGGTCCGATGGAATATCAAGGCATTGACCTTGCCACTGGAGCACGCGTATTTCATTTCGGGCCCACCAAAGGCACGAACAATATCGGAGAATTCCTGGCCATCGTGCATGCCCTCGCACTATGCTGGCAGCAAGGCAATCACAGCCGAGCCATCTACAGCGACTCATACAACGCCATCCTTTGGGTGAGCAAGCGGAAATGCAAGACAAAGCTGGAGCGCACACCCGACACTGAACATCTCTTTCAGATTATCCTCCGTGCCGAGCAGTGGCTTCAGACCCACTCTTTCCGCAATCCCGTAATCAAGTGGGATACGAAAAAGTGGGGAGAGGTTCCTGCCGACTTCGGCAGAAAATAGGAGCATGGGTTCCTCCACCTACGATAAACGGCGCCGTCTCGATGCGCACCTCATCGTACAGCCCTGCATCGATGAACGCCTGAAGGGTCTTCGCTCCGCCCTCTACCAGCAACGACTGCCGATTGTTAGCCATACAATCGGCAATTATGTTTTCTATCGGATTGTCATGCGAGAGCACATATCTATATGGTGCCTTGCCGCTCCACTCACGCACATTCAGCTGCGGATGCTCGCGGTCGTCGGTAACACGGCCTACGACGATAGCATCATATTCTGCACGCAACTTGTGCACGAGCATCTTTGTAAACGGAGTCGATATTGCGATAGCCTTGCCGTGGTCGTCGAGAAATCCGTCGGCAGTTTGCGCCCATTTTAATAATATGTAGGGTCGGTGCTTGCTGTGAAAGGTGAAGAAATGCTTGTTCAGCGCCTTACACTCTTCCTCAAGTACACCAACCGTCACCTCTATACCTGCCTCGCGTATCTTCTTTATTCCCCTACCCTGCACCTGTGCAAAGGGGTCGATACATCCTACGACAACCCTCTTCACGCCTTTGCTTATTATGAGGTCTGCACAGGGCGGAGTCTTCCCATAGTGGCTGCAAGGCTCCAGCGACACGTATATCGTAGCGTCCTGAAGACGCGGTTCGTCGTCCGGTTTCACCGATGCAAAGGCATTCACTTCGGCATGACCTTCACCGCAGCGCACATGATAGCCCTCACCAATGATTCTGCCGTCACACACTATCACCGCCCCAACCATCGGGTTTGGCTTTGCATTCTGCATTCCGTTTCGTGCAAGCTGCAGACAACGCCGCATATACATCTCATCCTCAGTCATATCTTTTCCGCCTATTTATTCTGAATCAATCCCATTATATCCCTGAATTCGTTTAGCTTTATCACGTTCTCATGTTCAAACTCCTCGAAGGTCTCCAACTGCCATGTGACGTAGAATGGGATGTGTATGGCTTTCATTCCGACCGCAACAGCAGGAGCAATGTCGCTCTTGAACGAGTTGCCTATCATCACCAGCTCCGCAGGCTTCATATCGAGCCTCTCACACAGCTCACGGAATTCCTTTTCGCTCTTGTTCGACGTTATCACCACATCGTCGAAATATCCGGCAAGACCAGAACGCCTCAGTTTATTCTCCTGGTCCTGCAGCTCGCCCTTTGTAAATAGAATCATGGGCAGCCCGAGCTTGCGTATTTCAGAGAGCGTTTCCTCTACGCCGGGCAATGGCAATGCAGGGAAGTGCAGCAAGTCTTTCCCCATCTGCAGCAGTTCACCCACCTTCGACGCCTCTATCTCGCCGTGACTCACTCTTATCGCCGTCTCAAGAATAGAGATAGTGAATGCCTTGGCACCGTATCCCAGGTCGGCCATATTCCCACTCTCGGTGTTAAACAGTTCCTGCTTGGGATTGTCTGTCCAAGGAGAAATCATCTCATACAGGCGGTTCTCCATAGCCTCAAAATGGGTCTGGCAGTCCCATAGCGTGTCGTCAGCATCGAAGATTATAGCACTGAACTCCTCAAAAAATCCTTTCTTTATCCTCATTATTTTGCAAAGATAAGCAATTTACGCCAAACGAATGCCGTTTTTTCAAAAAAACTTATATAGCGCTGTCTCTTCTATTAATTAGCGGATCAAAACTTACTAAAGAAATGAAAAGTAAATTACAGTCCGACTAAAATTTACTAAAGAAATGAAAAGTAAACTCTGAACGCAATCAGAACTTACTAAAGAAATGAAAAGTAAATTTTGACCCGGCTAAAATTTACTAAAGAAATGAAAAGTAAATTTTAGCCGGGTCAAAATTAAAATCAACTGCGAAGTTGTGTTGAGATTACAGTTTCTGCTGTACCTCTATCTCAGTGAATGTCTCGATTATGTCGCCAACCTGAATATCATTGAAGTTGACTAACGAGATACCGCACTCAAGACCGGTGGCAACCTCCTTAGCATCATCCTTATAACGCTTCAGGGCATCGATGTTTGCGGTATGAACCACAATGCCATCGCGGATGACACGGGCCTTGTCCTTGTTGTGGACTTTGCCGTCTGTCACCAGACCGCCGGCTACCGTGCCGACCTTAGAAATCTTGAACACTTGCTTAACCTCGATCTCACCGGTAATCTGCTCCTTGATAACCTTGTCGAGCATTCCCTCCATGGCTGAGCGCACATCGTCGATAGCATCATAGATGACTGAGTAGGTGTTGATCTCCACGCCGTCGCGCTCTGCCAACTTACGTGCCTCGCTTGACGGACGCACCTGGAAGCCCACGATGATGGCCTCAGAGGCTGCGGCAAGCATAACATCGTTCTCGGAAATCTGGCCGACGGCCTTGTTGATGACATTGACCTGAACCTTCTCTGTGGAGAGCTTGAGGAATGAGTCGGAGAGAGCCTCTATACTTCCGTCGGTATCGCCCTTGACAATGATGTTCAGCTCGTGGAACTCGCCCAGTGCTATACGGTGGGAAATATCGTCGAGGCCAAGTGTACGCTGAGTACGCAGACCCTGTTCGCGCTGAAGCTGCTCGCGCTTGTTGGCTATCTCACGAGCTTCCTGCTCCGTCTCCATCACGTGGAATGAGTCGCCGGCAGTGGGAGCACCGTTCAGGCCGAGAATAATGGCAGCCTGGGAAGGACCGGCCTTCTCCATGCGCTGGTTACGCTCGTTGAACATCGCCTTGATACGACCGTGACTGGTTCCGGCAATGACAATGTCGCCAACCTTCAGCGTACCGTTGCTCACGAGAACGGTAGAGACATAGCCGCGACCCTTGTCGAGCGACGACTCGATGATGCTGCCGGTGGCCTTGCGGTTGGGGTTGGCCTTCAAGTCGAGCATTTCGGCTTCAAGGAGTACTTTTTCAAGAAGCTCGTCAACACCTGTGCCTTTCTTGGCACTGATTTCCTGACACTGGTATTTTCCACCCCACTCCTCGACAAGGAGGTTCATCTGTGCAAGGTCTTCGCGTATCTTGTCGGGATTAGCGCCGGGCTTGTCTATCTTGTTGATGGCAAACACCATCGGCACGTTGGCTGCCTGGGCATGGGCGATGGCCTCCTTGGTGGTGGGCATCACCGAGTCGTCGGCAGCAATGATGATGATGGCGATATCGGTGACCTGAGTTCCGCGGGCACGCATGGCTGTGAACGCCTCGTGACCCGGAGTGTCGAGGAAGGTGATCTGGCGGCCGTCTTTCAACTTGACATTGTAGGCACCGATATGCTGGGTGATTCCGCCAGCCTCGCCGGCTATGACATTGGTGTTGCGGATATGGTCGAGAAGCGATGTCTTACCATGATCGACATGTCCCATGACGGTGACGATGGGAGCACGTGAGATGAGGTCGTTTTCGTCGTCCTCCTCTTCCTGGATTGCCTCCTGTACCTCGGCACTGACATACTCGGTAGAGAATCCGAACTCCTCGGCAACAAGATTGATAGTCTCGGCATCAAGGCGCTGGTTGATACTTACCATGATACCGATAGACATACATGTTCCGATAACCTGAGTGACAGGGACATTCATCATCGTGGCAAGTTCGGAGACGGTGACAAACTCAGTAAGCTTCAGAACCTTGCTTTCTGCTGCCTGCTCTGCCATCTCTTCGCTCAGGCGCTCTGCTACGGCATCGCGCTTCTCGCGACGATATTTTGCACCTTTCTTGTTTTGGCTCTTGGCGGTGAGACGCGCGAGAGTCTCTTTCACCTGACGAGCAACAGCTTCGTCGTCAACCTCAAGCTGGCGCTGAACCTGACGGTTTTTCTTCTTGTTCTTACCGCCCTGCTGGTTGTTGGGGGCTGTATTGGCGTTGTTGTTCTTCTTTCCGCCGTTCTTTCCGTTCTTGTCGTTTTGCGCGGCAGCTGCTGCCTGCTCAATATCGACCTTACCGGTACGAATGCGCTCACGCTTGCGGCGCTCGCCGTTTTGCTGGGCCTGTTTTTCCTCACGCTCCTTACGGCGCTCTTCCTTTGTCTTCTTCTTAGGACGAGTGCTCTGGTTAAGGGCCGACAAGTCGATTTTTCCGAGAACATTTACTTTGGGTGCCAGTTTGCTCTCGCTGTTGAGAGTGAATATTTTCTTCTCTTCGGGGGCTTTTTCCGGCATATCGGCTGCCGGGGCAGCTGCTGCCGGTTCCGGCTCGACAGAAGGAGCGACAGCCTCAGCTTCCTGATGTTCAGCAATTTCCGGTTCTTCAGCAGGCTCGACAGGCTCCGGCGTCTCTACGCCGACAGGCTCTGCCGGAGCAGCGACTTCTACGGCTGCTTCTGCCGTGTCCTGTTCTTCAGGCTCTGCACTGACGGCTGCAGGTTCGGCTACCGGAGATTCTTGAGGCTCGTCTTCCGGAGTAACCGGCTGAGAAGACGGACGCGATGGCTTTCCCAGTGAGTCGAGGTCTATTTTTCCTTTGACGCTGAACTGCTGTGGGCGTTCCAACAAGTCTTCGGCCTTGGTAATCTTTTTTTCCTGCTTGTCGCTCTTCTTCTCCTTGTTCTTTTTCTCGAATATCTTTTCTGCCTCGGATTTCACGGCTTTGTCGCCCTTAAACTCTTTTACCAATGCGTCGTACTGGTCGTCGCTGATTTTGGTTGAGAGGTTGGCATCGTCCTTGATATCTCCAAGGCCGCTCTTGTTTTTAAGGAAATCAACTGCCGTTTGAAGCCCGATATTCAATTCTGATAATACTTTATTTAATCTTATGCCCATTCTGTAACTTTTTAAACATTCTAATTGTTTACGTTTCAATATTACTCGAACTCAGCCTTGAGCACTTCGAGCAGATTATCAACAGTCTCCTCTTCAAGGTCGGCTTTCTCGATGAGCATCTCGCGAGGCGCGTTGATGACAGCCTTGGCAGTGTCGAGACCGATGGCCTTGATGGAATCGATAACCCACTGGTCGATTTCATCTGAGAATTCGTCGAGGTAGATGTCCTCGTCGGCTTCATTGTCGCTGACAACACGGAACACGTCGATTGTGAACTCGGTAAGCATGGATGCAAGCTTGATGTTCATACCACCGCGACCGATGGCAAGGCTGACCTCTTCCGGTTGTAAATATACTTCGGCCTTGTGGTTGTCCTGGTCAAGGTTGATGCTCGATATCTTGGCTGGACTGAGAGCACGCTGGATGAACAGCTGAATATTGTTGGAATAGTTGATGACATCAATATTCTCGCCACCAAGTTCGCGTACGATACCGTGAACACGGCTACCCTTAACACCCACGCAGGCTCCTACCGGGTCGATGCGGTCGTCGTAGCTCTCGACAGCCACCTTGGCACGCTCGCCAGGCATACGGGCGATACGACGGATGGTGATTAGACCATCGCTGATTTCCGGAACCTCGGCTTCGAGCAGACGTTCAAGGAAGACTGGACTCGTGCGGCTAAGCATAATACGAGGATTATTGTTCTCGTTATCTACGCGGGCAATGATTGCGCGTATGGTCTCACCCTTGCGGTAACTGTCGTTGGGAATCTGCTCGCTCTTTGGCAGGTGGAGCTCGTTGCCCTCATCGTCGATGAGAAGCACCTCGCGCTTCCATATCTGATAGACTTCGGCACTTACTATCTGACCAACGCGGTCCTTGTATTTGTTGTAGAGAGAATCATGCTCAAGCTCCAGAATCTTGGATGCCAGCGTCTGGCGAAGATTAAGGATGGCGCGGCGGCCGAATTTCTGGAAGTCAACCTCCTCGCTCACTTCCTCGCCAACCTCGTAGTCGGGCTCTATCTTCTGGGCATCGGCAAGCGAGATTTCCTTGTTGGCATCCTTAACTTCTCCGTCGGGCACAACAATGCGATTGCGGTGAATCTCGAAGTCGCCTTTGTCGGGATTTACGATGACATCGAAATTCTCGTCGCTGCCAAACATCTTGGCGATGACATTTCGGAAACTCTCCTCAAGAACACTGACAAGAGTGGTGCGATCAATGTTTTTTGTCTCTTTGAAATCCTGAAAGGTCTCTATCATGCTGGGACCTTTTGCATCTTTCTTTGTTGCCATTATTATATCTTTTTTTTATTTTGATTGCTATTTATTTGAAATTCAACACATATTTCGTGTATTTTACGGAATCAATGGTATATTCACGGTCTGATTCCACAAGTACAGGGCGCTTCCTGCCTTCCACTTTCTGCTTCTCCTTGACAGTAACGACGAAAGTGTCGCCTTCAACGGATTTCAGGATTCCCTGAACTTTTTTGCCATCACTGTCGAGCACCTCAACCTCCTTGCCCACATGGTTAAGGTACTGCTGTGCCACCTTGAAAGGCTGCCCTATGCCTGCGGAGCCAACCTCGATTTCATAATCACCCGACTCTTCGCCAAGTTTCTCCTGAAGAAAACGGCTTAGCTCAGCACAATCCTCAATCCACACGCCGTCGGCATGGTCTATCTCAACAACAATACGGCCGTCGGGGGTGAGGTTGACATCTACCAGGAAGTAGTTGTTATTTTCCAACCATTCTTCCACAATTAATCTTACTACGTTCTTGTCTATCATATTTAGCGTTATAAAACGAAATTGAGGAGCTTTCTTAGCTCCTCAATTCCACTGAACGACTGCAAAGGTACATAATTCTAATGATATAGCCAAATATTTTGCATTAAAAATGCAGAAAAACCTAATTTCCGCTTTTTTTGCCCGACGTTGAGCCGGACTTAAGAAGGTTTTGATATTCTTCGGGATTGGACAGCAGGCGCTTAGCCTCAAGCAATTGACGGTCGCTCCTCAAACCGATAATCATCGCCCCCTCCTGATATTGGTATGCAGAGATGATGTCCTGCTCAAGCATCTGACGGATAACGTCTTTGTTGCGCTCAACGTCATGGCCCACGTCATGCTTCAGCTTTGCCTCAAGGGCATCAAATTCTGCCTTCGCACCGTCGTAGTAACCTTCTATCTGAGCAATTTTGACAAGCTCCTTGAAACGGGCTTTACTGATTGGATCGTAATCAAAACCGGCATTAATAACACGATTCTTGAAATCCTCGAAGTCGGAATCGGAAAGATGGAAATCCTCTGCAGACGGTATCGACGGATGGTTGGAGATATATTCCACCACATAATCGAACATAACCTCGGTGGAGTCGAGACGGTCGAGATAGACAAGAATGTTGGGAATAGTGTCGGGACGGACTTCAACATCAGGACTTATTCCGCCGCCATCGCGGACCTCACGCCCGTTGAGAGTATGGAACACATGAGTGAGCGAGTCAGGCACGCGCTCGGTATAACCACCTCCGCTATGTTTATAATTAATGGCCTGAATGCATCGCCCACTGGGAATGTAATACTTCGATGTAGTTAGCTTCAGCGTAGAGTTATAAGGAAGATCAACAGGAACCTGTACGAGACCTTTACCGTATGTGCGCGTACCTATTATAATACCACGGTCAAGATCCTGAATGCTGCCACTGGTAATCTCGCTGGCACTTGCAGTCTCCCCATTGACGAGAACCACAATCGGCATTAAGGAGTCGATAGGCTCGTAACGGGTCTTGTAAGTATGATTTGCCTGTTTCAACTTCCCCTTTGTCTCGACAAGGGTTATTCCCTTAGGTATCCACATATTTATGATATCGATAGCCTCAGAAAGTGAACCGCCGCCATTGTTACGTAGATCTAATATCAAGGATTTAATACCTTGCTTCCGTAAGTCAACGTATGTACGACGCATATCTTTGGCACATCCGTCTGTAAAAGAGTTGAAATTGATATAGCCAATATTATTATCGAGGATTCCATAATACGGTATCTCAGGTAACTTGATATTGCGACGCGTAATTTTAAACTTGATAGTCTTACCTGTACTCGGACGCTTCACTTTGAGCACGAAACTTGTGCCGACATCGCCACGCAGATGACTGCTGACATAACTCACGTTTTTGTCCGTCATCACCGAGTCGTCTATCTGAAGTATTATATCACCCTTCTTCAATCCCACCTCCGCAGCAGGCATACCAGCGTATGGTTCGTCTATAACAACGCGCTTCAGACGCTGATGATAACGTATGAGTGCACCTATACCTGCATATTTTCCCGTAAGCATCATCTTGAGGTCGTTTGTTTTATCCTCAGGATAAAACTCGGTATAAGGATCCAACGAGCGAAGCATCGATTTTATTCCATTACCGATAACCTCGTCGGACTTGAGAGTGTCAACATACATTAAATCAAGGTTCTTGTATATGTTATTAAAAAGATCCAGATTCTTTGCAACATCGAAATTATGGTCTTTTACATTTTGACCGCTCATGTGAGATATCCCCAAAAGAAGAATTATCGCCACGGTTATACTTCTAACTATTCTCATATTTTATTTTAATAATTCTGAGAAGATGCCTTATACTAAGACCGACACCTCTCTATCTGTTATCAACATGCAAAATTACTCTTTTCACCTCTAAAATCACTATCTTACTTCGTTTTTTTGCAATTATTATTGATTTTCTAAAAAAAATGCCAAAAAAGTTTGCGTAATTAAAATATTTGCATTACCTTTGCACCCGCAAATCAGAAATGACAGCCGCGGCAAGTCACGATGACGAGCAAACCTGCTTCAGTAGCTCAGTTGGTTAGAGCACCTGACTGTTAATCAGGGG
>CAMOEW010000018.1 GCA_946612625.1 uncultured Prevotella sp. | reverse complement strand
CCCGAGGCGAGCATCAGGATTAATAAAACAAATAAGGTACGCACGTACATTTTTTATTATTAGGTGAGTTCTAAATTCTTCACGTGCCACACTGTCTTCTCGTCAGGAATCTCATCCACAGTATGATGACCAGAATCTTTTCCGTTTATTCTTTTCTGTGCCTATGCTGCCACAGTTCTATGCTGTTGATTATGTTCTGCCACAGTACATAGCATCCTGCACCTATCGAGGCGACAGGGTGGAGATACATATATGCAACCCATATCGACAGGGCTGTGTTCTTTTGGAACATTGCTTGTCCGGCGTTAAGAGGTTCGCCCAAGTGTTTTCCGACCACCCTGCCTATGCCAAACTGAATGAAGCTCACGATGAGGCACGCAAAAGCCATGCTTACGATGAGCATGATGCCTGCCTCTGCATGTACGATATTCTTTACGGTTATCCCGGAGGTAATGGTCAGTGAAATGCACCAGAGATAGAATGCAAGATCGCGCTGCTCGGTTACCCATTTGCGCATACGATGAAGGTAGCGGTGGATGAAATACCCTAAAAACAGAGGCAGTAACAGTACCATTGCAACTTTCTGCAGAATAATTGCGAATGCTTCGAAGAATGTCATTCCCGTGCCTTTCTCTATGAGTGGGAATACGAGTGGAATAACAAGTGCTCCGAGTATCGATGACATAAGCACATGCATGGTCATTGTGTTTATGTTTCCTCCGAGCTTGCCCGTTACTACCGGTGCTGCTGTTGCTGCCGGGGCTATGACACATGTGAGCACACCTTCCCACAGCAGCTTCTGTTCTGTATTGTCCTCAACCAATTTTATTATCATGACATTCAGGGCGATGAGCAACAGCTGGCTTGTGAGCACTCCGAATTGCCACTTATGGGGTTTCAGTTGGTGATAGTCGATCTTGATGAATGTGGTGAGCAGTGTCAGAAAGACGAATAGCGGGAAGACGGCGTCGATGATGGGACTGAGCCGATTGCCCGTTGTGTCGAGTGCCGGCAGGAAATAGAATGTCAGGTAGATTATGGTTCCTAATGCTATTGCAACCGGCAGAGTCCAGTCTTTCAGAAACTTGATCATATTCTTCCGTTCTCCCTATAGCTGAAATAGTTGCCGTCAGTTATAATGATATGGTCGAGGAAGTGTATCCTCATAATTTCGCAGGCCTGCTTCATACGTTGTGTCAGGCTATCGTCGTCGCGGCTGGGGCGCAGACTGCCCGACGGGTGATTGTGTGCAAGTGCAAGTATGGTGGCATTCTGCATCAGGGCTTCCTTTAGGATTATCCTCACGTCAACTGCAGTCTCGCTGATACCTCCATGCGATATTCGCATATACTTGAGCAAACGGTAGTTGTGGTTCATCAGCACTATCCACGACTCTTCTACGTCGAGGTCCTGCATTTTGGGATGCAGCAGATTGTATATGGCGGTGGCTGAACCCATGTCGGCTCGCTGCTCGGCATCCGATGCCTGCCTTCGCTTTCCCAGTTCACAGGCAGCGAGGATTGTGACTGCCTTGGCTTCGCCCACACCATTGTATTCCGTCAGTTCGCGCACGCTTTTCTTGCCCAATGTGTTCAGGTTGTTGCCACAGTCGCTCAGCACGCGCTTCATCAGCTCAACGGCGGTCTCCTTGGTGGAGCCGCTTCCGACGAGTATGGCAAGCAGCTCGGCATTGCTGAGTGCCTCGGCTCCCAGTGTCATCAGTTTCTCGCGCGGACGGTCTTCCTCGGCCCACTCGTTGATGTTCAGCTTGTTGCTCATTTGTAGAAATTCTTTTCGAATGCCGTGAATTCGTCCTGCCCCATCACGCACCGCTTCCACCACGATTCGATGAAACCCAGCCCGTAGCCCATCAGCTGTACGAAAGCAGCTGGAACGGAAAGCAGGCCGACTTTCGCGCTTCGGTTGCGTATGCTTGAGTCGGTGAAGATAATCAGCGAATAGACGATTATCGGCAGCCAAGGCAGTGCGCACAGCCAGTACCAGCGGTGGACATCGTCGTAGTGCATCAGCACTCTTCCTATTGCCGACAAGACAATCAGTGCGATTACTCCGACGGTGAACACCATCGGCAGCAGATGCACAATCTTCATTGTTCCGGGATGACGCTTTTCCAGGTTGATGCGAGCAATACCACTGTTATACACTTGGCGGAAGAACTTTCGGAAGTCGGTTCGCCGCTTGTGCCATACCCATGCATCGGGGAAGAGTGCGGTTTTGTATCCTGCTTCTACTATGCGGTATGAGAAGTCGATGTCTTCGCCAAATCGCATCTTCGAGAATCCTCCGAGCTGCATATATACATCGCGGCGAATACCCATGTTGAACGAGCGTGGGAAGAACTTGTCGAGTTTTGCTTTTCCTCCGCGTATTCCTCCGGTGGTGAAGAAACTCGTCATGGAGTAGGAGATGGCTTTCTGAGTGGGGGTGAATGAGTCGTGAGCTGCATCGGGACCTCCGAAAGCGGAGGGTGCCTGGCTGTTTGACAATTTGCTGTACGCCGCCGATAGCTCCATATCCACAGCCTTCAAGTATCCATCGGGTAGCACAACATCAGAATCGAGCACAATCAGGTATTCGCCCTGACTGCGCTCGGCTCCATAGTTGCGGCTCTGTCCCGGACCGCTGTTCTCCTTATAAAAATAGCGTATAGATAGCTTCTCCTCGTATTTCTTGCAGACTTCTTCGCAGGAAACTTTCGAGCCGTCCTCAACGATAATCACTTCAAAGTCGGTCAGCGTCTGGCGCGTCAGACTTTCCAGCAGTTCGTTAACTTCGTCGGGACGGTTATATACTGGGACGATTATTGAATATTTCATTATTCCTTCACTCTCTGCAGATAGCTTCCGTCGCGGGTATCTACCTGAACGAGTTCGCCCTCGTCGATGAAGAGCGGCACACGGATTTCTACTCCGGTTTCCAGTGTGGCAGGTTTTGTGGCGTTTGTTGCGGTGTCGCCCTTGATGCCCGGTTCTGAATGAGTGATGCGAAGCACGGTCTTTACCGGCATTTCTGCATAGAGGATTGTATTGGTGTCTGCATCGCTTACTACGTCAACGATGTCGCTCTCTTTCATGAAGTCAACGCCGGTGATTAAATCCTTGGCGATGGGAATCTGGTCGAAAGTCTCCTGGTTCATGAAAATGTAGTCGGCACCCTCCTGGTAGAGGTACTGGTACGGACGGCGCTCTACGCGTACGTCTTCAAGTGCTTCACCGATGTTGAAGCGCTTCTCGAGTACACGGCCGCTGACAACGTCCTTCAGTGTTGTACGCATGATGGTGTTACCCTTTCCCGGCTTTACGTGCAGGAAGTCGATACAAAAGTACAGCTTGCCATCCATGCGGATGCATGTACCTTTCTTGATGTCTTGTGATTTAATCATAATTTTATTTGTGTTTATATGAATTTGGGTGCAAAGTTACTCTTTTTTTGCCAAAAAACATAAAAGTTTCGGCTAAATTTCGCATAAAATTTGTGTATTTCAAAAGAAATGTGTAATTTTGCAGCCCAAAAGTGTGAAAATAGTAATAATATAATAGTATTAAAACAATGAAAAGAACATTTCAGCCCCACAACCGCCGCCGCGTGAACAAGCATGGCTTCCGCGAGAGAATGGCAACAAAGAACGGCCGTCGCGTTCTGGCTTCACGCCGCGCAAAGGGTCGCAAGAAGTTAACTGTTTCTGACGAGAACCACGGAAAGTAATAGCGCTACCCACGTGCTACTTTTTCCTTATTAGCGTTAGTCCGTCGCGAATCGGTAGTATCACTTTCTCAACGCGTGTGTCGTTAGCGACATACGCGTTGAAAGTTTCTATACCCTGAGTCTGATGGTCGTTGTCGTAGGCATGATCGATTACATGGCCGTCCCAGAGTGTATTGTCGGCAAGGATGAATCCTCCGGGGCGAAGTATTGAGAGCACCATGTCGTAGGTCTGCTTATATGTACGCTTATCGCCGTCGATGAAGGCCATGTCGAAGTCGATACCGAGTTTCGGAGCCTCGGTGATGGCGTCGCCGATGATAAATTCAATCTTGTCGGCTACGGGTGAGTTGTCAATCCACTGGCGTGTGAAATCCTCCTGTTCGTCGTTGATTTCGAAAGTATATACCTTGCCTCCGTCGTCGAGACCTTCGGCCATGCAGATGGCGCTGTAGCCGCTGAATGTTCCCACTTCGAGGATATTTTTCGGGCGTATCATGCTGACGAGCATCTTCAGCAGCCGTCCTTGCAGATGTCCGCTTGCCATGCGACCGTGCAGCATATGGATGTTGGTGGCACGCCACAGACGGTAGAGATAGTCGCCTTCCGGGTCTGTATGTTGAAGGATATATACCTCTAATGACTCTTCGTGCGTCATTGCTTCAGTGCTTCTATTGCCAGCCGGTAGCTGTCGAGTCCGAATCCGCAAATCACTCCCTTGCAGGCGGCGGAAATCATAGAATGGTGGCGGAATTCCTCTCGGTTGTGTACATTACTTATATGTACCTCTACGACGGGACTCTTCAGCGAGCGTATGCAGTCGTGAAGTGCAATGCTCGTGTGTGTATATGCTCCGGCATTCAGTATGATGCCGTCGGCGGTAAAACCGGCTTCCTGCATCTTGTTGATAAGTTCACCTTCTACATTGCTCTGGTAATATTCGATGTCGATGTCGGGATATCTGCTGCGCAATTGAGTGAGGTAGGTATCGAAAGATGACGAGCCGTAGATGCTCGGTTCGCGTACTCCTAACAGGTTGAGGTTTGGACCGTTGACGATAAGTATTTTCATTGCGTGTTATTGATTTTTGTTGTAGTCGTTAAGTATTTGGCTCGTTGTTTGGTAGGCTGTCATCGTTACCCCCTCTAACCCGTGAAGCATCAGGTTCTGTCCAGTGAGGAAAAGGTTAGAGATCGGCGTTCGGGGTGATAGCATGGTCATGATGATGTTGTGGTAGTCTTTGCGTGTGCCGAAGGCAGAGCCGTCGGGAGTATTGTTGTAGTCGCGGTAGGTGAGAGGCGAGCTGGTGTAGATTTCACTCACTGCGTCGTTCAGCTGCGGAAGAACAGTTGCTGCAAGGGTGATACATTCGTCGGTCTTTTTCTTCTTGAATTCGAGATAGTCGCTGTCTCTGTGGCCTACTGTGGTGTTACTCCACCGTCTGCATTGCTCCCAGCACATAGGCGTGAGCAAATCGATTTGGCTGACATAGTCACTTCCGTCTTCAGGCACTCGTGCGCTTATCATTAGTCCACCTGTAGGACCGTCGTTTTCAAAGAATGTCCATACATTAGGCTTACGATAAACATATTTGTTGTGGTTGAAGTATTTTATTGTACCTGGTTTTATCACCAGTTGCACGGTGAATATTCCGAAGGTGTTAGCCATGTTGTTGATTCGTCGGCGGAAGATACGTTTCAACACGCTGCTTTCCTTTATCAGCTCGAATGTGACAGCAGGATGAGCGTTGCTGATGAATATGTCAGCTTCGTAGGTCTCGCCGTTGGTGCATCGTGCCGCCACTATCTTTCCATCCTTTTCTATCAATTCGCTCACTTCTGCGCGGCATAATATCTCTCCTCCGTAGTTCCTGATATCATCGGAGAGCGAATCGACTATCATGTTGCCGTCGCCTTTCAGTCGCCAGCTGCTTTCTATGTAACTTGCAGTGCCGTGGGCGAAGTTGAACAGTGGAAGTGTCTCGCGTTGCAGTTCCATCTTTATCGAGGTTCCCGATAGTACGTTTATCAGCATGTCGTCGCTGAAGGTTTCCGTGAGATAGGCGTAGGCCGACGAGTCGAAACTGTCGTTCCATGTCTCGGCGGTGTTGCGCAGCATCTCGGTGTATTTCACCAAGGCCTGCCGTTCTTTGGGAAAATATTCTGCAAGTGTGTTGGCAAAACGTCCGTAGCCTTCGGCAAATGGAAATGTCCGGCCTTCGATGGTTACAAGATCGAAGCCTTCGGCATCGAGATGATGCCAGGGCAGTCGCAGCAGGTTAAGGTCGGAGAAGGCTTTATGCAGATGCTGGCCTTCGCCGAGACCGCCTACATAGTGCAGGCCAGTGTCAAAACGTCGGCCGTTGCGACAGTAGCTCTGCAAGCAACCTCCTGCCTGCGTCTGTCGTTCTAGCACCTTGACGCTCATACCCTTGCGTGCAAGGATGTGGGCGCATTCAAGTCCACCCAGGCCGCTTCCTATTATGATGATATCAGTCTTCACTCTTTTTTTATTGTCACGACACTATGGGCGTCAGCCCTTATTTTTCAGTTTTTCATATATTGACGGCTGTATGACGTATGACAGCACCACTGCCGAAACCAGACCTACGAGGGTCGAGAATCCTACTGACTCTATTGCCGGATGTTCGGCAAGCAGCATACTGCTCACCGTTACCACGAGAATCACTGCCGAAAAGAAAATGGCGGTCTTGTGATATGCGAGGTTGCCATCCTCGAGTCCGTTCATTACGAAGATGCTGTAGTCAACGCCAATACCGAATATAAATGTCGATATGATGATGTTTATCAGGTTGAAATGCATGTCGAATATTGCCATTGCACCAAGCACGATGAGCCAGCTCAGTAGTATTGGCATGAAACCGAGTATTGTGAGGCGCCAGTCGAATTTGAAGCTGAAGAGCAGCACTATGAAGACAAATGCCATCGACAGCCACTGTAGGCGATTGAAGTCGTTACTCATTTGCATCAGCGTGTCTGTGGTATAATAATATGTGTCGAGCACCATCAGGTTGGGGTCGCTTGCAATAGCATCACAGATGCGTATGTAGTCGCTGTGGCTGCTGCGCAAACTGTCATTGGCACATCTCACCGACGTGAAGCAGAGGAAGTCGCCTCCGTAAGACTGCTCCATCATCGTTGATTTGTAGCCTTCGGGAATGATGTTTGAGTCGTAGAGCGCGTCGGGTTCGTAATCGGCTGTCGCCGCTTCGAAGAAAGGTTCGAAACCGTTGGCCGTGAGCCCTGCCGAAGGTGCTGTCTGGGCAATTAGCGTTCTCACCTTGTCGAGTCTTTCTGCTGTCCAATATGCTTTCCATGCATCGATGCGCTGCTGTTGTACCGTCTTGGGTACGAATATCTGGTTGGTACGTGTGTAGTCTTTAACGAGTCCCAGTTTTTTCAGAGAGTCAAGCTTCTGGTCGAGTAGCGCAAAGTTCATGATGGCTTCTTCCATTGTCTTGCCTTTTGCTGCAAAGTATTTCGTCTTGTCGCCAGTGAACGTCTTGCTCTCCAGCAGTTTCTCCGAACGTGTGGTGTTTGCCTCCTCATATCCGAGGTTGTGCATGTCGGCATCGAATTCGTTGCCACGTGCTATGTAGAATCCTATACAGATTAGCGTGGCAATGCAAACGGTGGCGATTATCGTACGGTTTTGCTCCACCTTCAGTGAGTTGAAACGGTCGATGAGCGCGAATGCACGTTGGTTCACCTTTGTCTTCTTCGGGTTTATCATCTGTGGAAGGTAGGCAAGCGAGAACAGCGTCGTTCCCAATATGGCGAAAGCGGCGAAGAGACCGAAGTCGCGCAGTAGGTCGGTCTGTATGAAGATGAGTGCCGAGAACGAGCCTATTGTGGTTATGCATCCCAAAAGCACGGGTTTCACCTGGTCGCGCAATACCTGTTCTGCATCATCAACGTATTTATAGTGTGTCAGTATATGTAGCACGTAGCTCATTGCCACCCCGAGCACCACTCCTCCGATGCCCAAAGCAAGTAGCGAGAATTCTCCGCGTATGAAGTACATCATCGTCAGTCCGAAGAGCGTTCCGAAGGCTATGGGTAGCAGGAGCAGAGGTATGGTATTCAGGTTGCGGAAACAGATGAATATGAAAATCAGCACCAGAATGAGTGCTCCGCTGATTGTCGTCGTCAGATCGTGTTTTATCTGTGTAGAATTGTAGAATCCGCTTGCTGGTGTACCGTGGTAGCTGATGTGGACATCAGGGTGGCTTTTGCTGAACGCCTCAATCTCGGCATTCATCATCTCGAACAGTTGTGAGCCCTGCCCGGTGTTGGTTGACGAAAAGCGCGGTGTCATGAAAGCCACGCATAGGCTGCTGTCGGCTACGAAGAAATGGTTGTCGATGGTCTGGTAATTGCCCGTGGATGGCATTGGTGGGGTGAGAATGTTTCTTATGCCAATAGGGTCGGTCTGTAATATCTCCGGGTACATCTCGCCAATCTCGCTCTCCATGTCGCTCTTGTTTTGCTGCATCTGGTGCATCATGTGCTTTTGGTTGAGCATGGTGTCTATGGAGGCGTATGCTGTCGTGTCGATGAATGACGGCAAATGGTCGGTAAGATAGTAGATGGCATTCTCCATGAGATCGTCGGGCAACCTGTAGAACACATCGCCTATGACGTGGGCTGCAGAGTCGCGCTTGCCTAAGCTGTCGATGAACGCGTCGCAAGTGCTGACGATGCTGTCGGTGTTGTCGCCTTCGAAGATGATGAACGTCATGTCCTTAATCTTCAGGTCTGAGAATGCCAGTTTGATGCTTCCGTCTTCATTTCTCGACGATGGCATCAGACGGTTGATGTCTTCTTCGAGATGGATCTGCGATGCAAAGAACCCGAAGAAAAGAAAAAGCGCTACCATCGTCAGCCAGCATACTGTGCGGTGGCTGCTGAAGTAGCGGTACAGTTGGATGAACAGTCGTGTCATTCGATGAATATTTTCATTTTAGCCTCGGCAATAAGTTCCTCGCCGATGTGACTTTTGCCTTCTGCAATGGTGACATTACCGAATGTCATCGTGAATCTTACGGTAGTCGAGATTTTTTCGTTTGCACGTGGGTAGCGGCTGCATGTGAAATGCTTCACCTCTCCAATTATTCCCACCGGCGGCTCGCTGACATTTGCCTCAAGAGCCTTGAATCCGGCAAGGCAGGACATTGACTGAGCGATATGCTCAATCAGTCCTGTAGGAGCCATTTCCCCGGAGCCGTAACAGAACATGTTGTCTGTACGCACTGAGAGGGTGGTGGTTGCACTGTCGTCCTCGCCGCTTTCAAACTCATCTACCATCATCATCGGGTAGCGTTGAGGTATGAGTAGTTTTATCTCCTCACCTTGCAGTTTCTTCATTACGCCTGATGCTGCTCGATGTAGTTGTACAGGTCGTTGAAGGTCTGAATATTCTTCAGTTCGGCAACGGGAATTGTAATCTTGTATGTGGTCTGAACGATTGCTACGAGGTCAACGAGGTTGATGCTGTCAAGCTCCAGTGTTTCCTTGAGGTTAGCATCGGGAGTGAAAGTGCTCTCGTCCATCTCAAACTCTTCTGCCAGCAGGCTGTTAACCTGCGAAATGATTTCTTCTCTTGTCATAATTTTTTGTTTTTTTTGATTCAATTATTCAAATATTCTTTACTATCAATGTCGAGTTTGTTCCTCCGAATCCAAACGAGTTGCTCAGGAACATGTCGAACTGAGCCTCTTTGGTTTCCGGAAGCACATTTATACAGGCGGTCTCTTCGTCGGGATTCTCGAAGTTGAGATTTCCCGATATGAATCCGTTCTTCATCATGAGGATGGAGTATATAAGCTCGCTGGCTCCTGCCATCCACATCTCGTGGCCTGTAAGACTCTTTGTCGATGTTACAGGCACCTTATAGTCGCCGAAAATTTGTGCTATTGCCATTGCTTCTCGTCCGTCGCCGGCATGTGTCGAGGTGGCGTGGGCGTTTACATAGCCAATCTGCTGTGGGTTGACTCCGCTATTCTTGAAGCAAAGTTCAAGCGAGCGTGCAGGTCCTGCTACGTTCGGTGTCGAGATATGGTCGCCATTGCCCGAGAATCCCCATCCAACGATTTCTGCGATGATATTTGCTCCGCGTGCTACTGCATGTTCGTAGCTCTCGACGATAAGTGTGGCACCGCCTCCGCTCGGTATCAGTCCGTCGCGGTCGCGGTCGAATGGCCGACAAGCTTTGGTGGGTTCGTCTTCGCGTATGGAGAATGCCTGTAATCCGTCGAATGAAGCAACACAATACATGTTCGCCTCTTGTGCTCCGCCGCATACGATGCAATCCTGCAGTCCGTCCTTTATGAGCAGATAGCTCAGACCCACGGCCTGCGAGCCGGATGCACATGCTGCCGCGGCAGTCAGGTTAATACCTTTCAGATGGAACAGCGTGGCAAGGTTCATTGTCACTGTCGAGTTCATCGACTTGAAGATGGCTCCACTGCCGCAGGCTGCAGTGCTGCCTGCATTGCGGAACTTGTCGAGTGCAATCATCGTGGCCTCGGCTACAGAGTCGTTGCCGTAGATGAGTCCAACCTCGTGAGCGTCGATATAGTCCTGATCCAAGGCTGCCATTTCGAGTGCCTGCTTGGTTGCCATATATGCATATTCTGCCTCTTCTGGCATAAGTTGTCGTAGGTTACGGTTCAGAAACGGCTTCAAGTCTGCCCTGGGCACATTGCCGCAGAGTGCAGAACGGAAACCGGCGTCCTTTCGTTCTTGACTGAAGATGATGCCGCTTTTCTGTTCGTATAGCGACTGGCGTACATCATTAAGGTTTGTTCCAAGGCATGACCATATTCCCATGCCAGTTATTACTACTCTTCTTTCCATTATATATTTATAATTTACTTCTCAGATCCTTAATATAGCATCTGCGTCGTTTGACAAATTTGGGGTTCAGGGGCTTCCACTGTGTCAGTTCGCGTATGTTGTCCTCAAGTTGAGGTCCTGTTTCGGCCCATTTGAATCCCTTCCTGTTGTAGATAGGTATGAGGTCGTCGAAGAACATTGCGTTGACGCCTAATCCCTGATAATCGGGTCGGACGGCGATGAGCAGCATCTCGGCATTGTCCTCGTGCTTCCAGTAAAGAGCCTTCAGCAGATGATACCATCCAAACGGCAGCAGCCGCCCCTTTGCCTTTTGCATGGCCTTCGAGATGCTTCCCATGGTGACAGCGAGTCCCACCACCTTGTTATCGGAATCCACGATGATGGGCAACAGGTCTTTGTCGATCATTCGGATATACTTGTCGATAACTTCGTATGCCTGCTCGGGCGTGAATTCTGTGAATCCGAAGATGCCTGAGTATGCTGCATTGAATACCCTGAAGGCCTCTTGACCCAGTTCGCCCAGCAGTGCCTTGTTCGTAGTTTTGATTACGCGCAGACCCATAGCCGTGCGGCAGTATTCAGCCACACGCGCATATTTGGCAGGCGTCTCCTTTGGAATGTCGATATGCACCTGCACCCAATCTATTTGCTTCCTGTATCCCATCAGCTCCATGTGTCGCGGATAGTATTCTGGGTTGTAGGTCATGCTTATCGAGCCGATTTTGTCGAAGTCCTCGATGAGCATGCCCTCCTTGTCGTAGTCGGTAATTCCCAACGGGCCCTGTATGGCATCCATGTCATTTTCTATGCCCCAGCGTTCCACGGCCTTGAGAAGTCCTCGCGATACATCCTCGTCGTCGATGAACTCAATCATGCTGAAGCGTACATTTTCAACGTTCCATTTTTTGTTCGAACGCTGGTTGATGATTCCGAGAATGCGCCCAGCAGGCTCACCGTTCTTGTATGCCACGAACGGCTGCAGCTTAGTGAACTTCAGACCGTCGTTCTTTTGTGGGTTAAAAGTGTCGCGTATGCCTGATTCCAAGTCTGGCACATATTGTTCGCAGCCTTTATAAATATGGTCAACCACGTGGATGAAATCGTCCATCTCCTTGTTCGTGCTGACTTTCCTGATTTCTATCTTAGCCATTGGCGAACCCTTTCCTGTATTTTGTGCGGTAGTCGGCAGGTGTCATCCCTGTCTGCTCACGGAAATATTGTCCGAAGAACGATTGGTTGGGGAATCCCAGTTGCTGGGATATCTGCTTTATACTCATGTCGGTTTCGCGCAGCGATATGTATATGTCTTCCATGACGCTCTCTGTAATCCATTTCAAAGGCGTCTTTCCGCTTACTTTCTTGCAGATGGCCGAAAGATACTTGGGGGTGATGTATAATTGTGAGGCATAGAATGACACCTGCTGTCTTTTTTGTTTCTGCGATGCAATGAGTTTCAGGAAATTGTTGAAAACAACCTTATCGTGGCTTGCCATTGCTGCGGAATCGAGGTTTGCTCCCATCTGATTCATCAGTTCCTCGCAAATCATCAAGAATAGCGTCCTTAATACCGAGAGAATAATCTCCGATTGCAGTTGGTGGCTTTCTCTGGCATTGAATATTCCGTTGGCATACATCTGAAAGCCTTCGATCCAAGCTCCGTCGATTACGTGCGTTTGCTCAAGATACATTGCCTGATTCCATATTTCAATTTGTCCGCCTAAAACCGACTTTAGCAAATGGTCTGATATGAACACCACGCTTGCAGATACATCGGTACTAACCATCAGTGGCTGCACCAACTTGTTAGTTGGCACGAGTAGAATTTGACCTTGGCGCAGGTTTATCTGTTTTTCGTTGCCAAGCTCAATCTGTATCTTTCCCCTTCGGCAAAGAACGGCAGTGTTATACCCTGTCTTTACTGCTGCCGACGATGGCAGTCTGTCAAGACTCTTGACAATCATAAGCTCATCTTGAAACAGACTTATAACACCTTTTTTTTCTTCCATTTGACGTATTGTTCGTTTGCGGCTGCAAAATTAGATATAATTATGCAAAAACCGATGTTGACTATCTCTTTAAATATGTTGTATTTGCGAATTCTGCTTTGTTTTGTCTTCTATTTGCACTACCTTTGCAATCAGAATGACAGTGAAGGATTTTTTCGGCAAGTGTTTCAGCCGCTATCTGTGGAGTCACCTGCTCGCAATGGCAGTCGTTGTCGTGGTGTTGTGTATGGGCGTAAAGTATGGGCTCGATATATATACTCATCATGGTGAAGGTATTGTAGTACCTAATGTTAAGGGTATGTCTTACGATAAGGCATACAGTTTGCTAAGATCCGACGGACTCGCTATTGTGGTCAGCGATTCTGGCTACAACAAGCGCCAGCCTGCATTAAGTATTCTGGCGCAGAATCCTGGTTATGGCACAAAGGTCAAGGCGGGACACATTGTTTATGTGACTGTCAATTCCCCATCGTCGCCCACGGTTTCTATACCCGACATCGTTGACAACAGCAGTTTGAGGGAAGCCGAGGCACGGCTCACTGCAATGGGATTCAGAATGCTTCCTCCGCAGTTTACGGCAGGTGAGAAAGACTGGGTGTATGGAATATTGTGCCACGGACATAGGGTCTCTACAGGCGACCGCGTAAGTATAGAATCGCCGTTGACTCTTGTCGTTGGTGACGGAACATTCGATGAAACGTCCGATGATATCAACTATACAGACGCTCCTGCCACCGAGCTCTATCATGGGGCGACGGAAGGAGCCGATATCGACGATTTTGAAGAGGTAAAGGAGTACTGAGGACATTGTGGCAACGTTATTGAGTGAAGACTATTTGGAAGATATTCCCGTCTTGGAGGACAACGAGGAACAGGACGGGCGTCTGTATGAGCATTTCCGCATAGAGGTGGATACAGGCCAGATACCGTTGCGTGTTGACAAGTTCATGTTTGAGAAACTGCAGCATTCAAGTCGCAACCGCATACAAAAGGCCGCTGATGCCGGTTTTGTGCATGTTAACGACCGTCCGGTGAAATGCAACTACAAGGTGCGCCCTGGCGATGTGATTACGCTGATGCTCGACCGCCCGCACTACGACACGACGATAGAACCCGAAGAAATACCGCTTGATATCTTATATGAAGATGCTGAGTTGATGGTAGTCAATAAACCTGCAGGAATGGTGGTTCATCCAGGATGCGGCAACTTCAGTGGAACGCTTGTGAATGCCGTTGCCTGGCATTTGCGTAATAATCCCGACTACGATCCGAACGACCCTCAGGTTGGGCTTGTACACCGCATAGACAAGGACACCAGCGGATTGCTTGTTGTTGCAAAGACTCCAGACGCGAAGTCAGCCCTTGGTGTGCAGTTCTTCAACAAGACCACTCACCGCAGCTATGATGCGCTCGTGTGGGGCAATTTTGCTGAGGACGAAGGTAGGATAGAAGGCAACATAGGGCGCGATCCGAAAGACCGTCTGCGCATGGAGGTGTTTCCTCCTGATAGCGGCATAGGCAAGACTGCCGTCACTCACTACCGCGTCATAGAGCGGTTTGGCTATGTATCGTTGGTGGAGTGTATTCTTGAGACAGGACGCACCCATCAGATACGTGCCCACATGCGACATATCGGACATCCGCTGTTCAGCGACGAGCGTTACGGCGGAAGCGAAATCCTCAGAGGTGAGCGTACCAGTAGCTATCGACAGTTCATCCGCAACTGTTTCGGGCTGTGCCCTCGTCAGGCTCTGCATGCCCGTACGCTGGGCTTTGTCCATCCTAAAACCGGACAGCAGATGGACTTCACGACGCCTCTTGCCGACGATATGAGGATGCTGTTGGAGAAATGGAGAAATTTCGCTCCTACGTCCCATGTTCACCAGAACTTTCGAAATATTTGAAACTTGAATAAATATAATTAAGAATACGATGAAAAATTTAAAAAGAACTATTGCAATCGTCTGTGGTGGCGATTCGTCGGAGCACGACGTATCGCTACGCTCGGCTCAGGGGCTGTTCTCGTTTTTCGACAGAGAGCGTTACGATGTGTATATTGTTGACATCAAGGGGCAGGACTGGCATGTGGAACTGAACGATGGTACCACGGCCCGTATCGACCGCAACGACTTCTCGTTCATGGAGAATGGAAAGGCACGGCTGTTCGACTATGCTTACATAACAATACATGGCACTCCTGGAGAGAACGGTGTGCTCCAGGGTTACTTCGACCTGATAGGCATACCCTATTCCACCAGCGGAGTACTGGTAGAAGCAATGACTTTCGACAAGTTCGTGCTCAACCAGTATCTGAGAGGCTATGGTATAAGTGTTGCTGATTCGTTGCTCATCCGCCAGGGATACGAGGAGCTTGTGCCAGACGACGAAATAGAGAGTCGTATCGGTATGCCATGCTTCGTTAAGCCAGCTGCTGATGGCAGTTCGTTCGGCGTGAGCAAGGTGAAAAATGCCGACCAGCTGGCTCCTGCCATCCGAAAAGCGATGATGGAGAGCTCGGAGGTGATGGTCGAGGCATTCCTTGAGGGAACCGAAATATCTATCGGATGTTACAAGACTCGCGAAAAAAGTGTCATCCTGCCTGCTACCGAGGTGGTGACAAAGAACGAATTCTTCGACTACGATGCCAAATACAACGGCGAAGTCCAGGAGATAACGCCAGCACGATTGTCAGAATCTACTACTAATCGCGTGCGTGAGATAACCAGCCATATCTATGATATACTGCATTGCAATGGCATAATACGCATCGACTATATTATCTCTAAAGCCCAGAAGATAAATATGCTCGAAGTAAATACCACTCCGGGCATGACTCCCACGAGTTTCATTCCACAGCAGGTTAAGGCTGCAGGCATGGAAATGAAAGATGTGCTCACAGATATCGTAGAGAATCAGTTCTAAGATATAATATACTATGCCAAGTGAGTTCGACGAGATTCGCCCTTACGAGGATGGCGAGATAAAAGAGGCTTTCGAGGGTCTGTTGGCTGACCGTCAGTTCTCGAAAATCATGCAGGGTTTTGTACCCTGGATGCCGAAAATCGTTCGCAATGGTTTGCTCCGTCTGGCCTTTGCCGGGGTTGAGACTCCCATACAATTCCAGCTACGATTCATGAAACCGGTTGTGAAATATCTGATTAGGAAGAAAACTGACGGTTTCACTTTCGACGAGAGCGAACTGCCGCGTGACAAAAGCTTGCGCTATACCTTTGTCAGCAACCACCGCGACATTGTGCTCGACTCGGCTCTCCTCGACGTAGCCCTTGTTGAGGCAGGCTATCCCACCACTGTTGAAATCGGCATTGGCAACAATCTGCTTATATATCCGTGGATTGAACGGTTCGTAAGAATGAATAAGGCCTTTATCGTGCGACGTGGACTGCATCCTAAGGAGATGCTTCGTTCGAGTCAGCTGATGAGCCGCTATATTCATCATGCCGTTGGCGACAAGAAAGAGAATATATGGATAGCCCAGCGCGAGGGACGTGCCAAGGACAGTGACGACCGCACTCAGGACAGTGTGCTGAAGATGCTCGCCATGGGAGGTAATCTGCGAGAGTTGAACATAGTGCCCCTGACAATCAGCTATGAATACGACCCATGCGACTATCTCAAGGCTGTGGAGTTTCAGCAGAAGCGCGACAACCCAGCGTACAAGAAGAGCCGTCAAGACGACCTCGACAACATGCGTATAGGTATTATGGGGTATAAGGGGCGCGTGGCTTATTACTGCGGACAGCCCATAAACGAGTGGATAGGCGACTACGAGGGGCTGCCTCGTAACGAGTTTTTCGATGCCGTGGCCAAGAGGATGGATAGGATAATACACTCCAACTACAGGCTCTATCCATGCAACTACATCGCCCTCGATTGTCTTAATGGCAGTAGCGACAACATCAGCCATTATACGGCGGCCGACAAGACATCGTTCGAAAAATATATCGAACAGCAGATAGGTAAGGCAACCATAAAGGATAAAGATGAGGCGTTCTTGCGGAAGATGATGCTCACTATGTATGCCAATCCGCTTCGTAACTATATGGAGGCTACGAAATGAGAAGAGTAATACTGCTCTTCTGTGTGATTCCGGCGATGATAGCCTGCATGTGGGCATGTACCAAGGATGCCTACGACAAGGGCGAGGGAAAATACTCGCTGATGCAATCTGACTTTGCTGTGGCGCATACAGACCGTGAGACACACTTCGACTATGCTGTTACCGATGATGGCGACTCGCTTCTGCTCACTTGTACCATTGCTGTCAACTGGGCTGCCGTAGCCGACACGCTTTACCGAACACTGCTCTATTACGACCGCCAACCTTCCGGCACTGCCTTTGTTGAGGATGCAGAACGCGTATATGTGCTTCAGCCCAAGGATAGACCTGACAGTGTTGAGATGAAGACCGATCCGGTGTTTCTTCAGAGTGCATGGAAGAGCAAAAACGGACGCTTCGTGAACTTCAGTATAGGGGTGAAGACAGCATATGTGGATGCAGGTAGTAACGTGCACCAATCAATAGCCTTGATTCGCGATACTGTTATTGTCCACGACAATGGGATGAAGACAGAGGTGGTCGTGCTTTATCACGACCAGGGAGGAATGCCCGAATACTACACCTCGAACTTCTATTTCAGTATTCCTGCCGACAGTATCTCAGCCGACAGTATCTCCGTGAGAGTCAACACCTACGACCTCGGTATCGTAACAAAAACGCTTCCCCTCCTATTCAAGCATACGTTTGATAACCACTGAACAGCTGATTTCGCGATTGGCAGCCTCAGGGATAACCAACGAGTTGGGACTTTCGATGACATCGTCGGTGACGATTAGACCTCGACGCACAGGCAGGCAGTGCATAAACTTGGCATTGCGTGTCCAGCTCATATGTTCTGCGTCAACAGTCCAAGACATGTCTTGGCACGTAATCTTGCCATAGTTTGCGGGATTGACTACGCCCGGGTTACTCCAATTTTTGGCGTAGATGAAGTCAGCGCCATCAAATGCCTCGCGCTGATTGTGAGTTACCTTGGCATTGCCGACAAACGCTGGGTCGAGATCATAGCCCTCAGGATTGGCAATTACGAGATTCACATCGGCAGCGTTCATCCACTGTGCAAATGAGTTCGGAACGGCTTGGGGCAGTGCGCGGCAATGGGGTGCCCACGTGAGTACAACTTTCGGACGTGCTATGGTCTTGTGCTCCTCAATAGTTATGAGGTCGGCAAATGCCTGCAGTGGATGCACCGTCGCAGTCTCCATGGCAAAAACGGGGCGTCCACTGTATTTGATGAACTGCTGTAGCACGGTCTCGGCATAGTCGTAATCGCGGTCGGTAAGTCCTGCAAACGAGCGCACTCCGATCATGTCGCAGTAGCAGCCCATTACAGGAATGGCTTCAAGAAGGTGTTCGCTCTTATCGCCGTCCATGATTACCCCACGTTCAGTCTCTAACTTCCACGCGCCGGCATTGATGTCTAGCACGATAACGTTCATGCCCAAGTTCATCGCCGCCTTCTGAGTGCTCAGGCGAGTGCGGAGAGAATTGTTGAAGAATATCATCAACAAGGTCTTGTCCTTGCCAAGATGCTTATATTTGAAACGGTCGTTCTTTATCTCTTGTGCTTCGGCCAGTGCCTGCTGCAGATTGCCGATGTCTTCTACGTTTATAAAGCTATTCATTGTTTTAATTCTTACCTTTTAGTTCTTACCTTCTATCTCTTAATTCTTAATTCCTGACTTGCCCTTCGCCATCGATAAGCCATTTGTATGTGCATATTTCTTCAAGAGCCATCGGACCGCGAGCACCAAGCTTCTGTGTGGAGATTCCAATTTCGGCTCCCAGTCCGAACTGTGCTCCGTCGGTGAAGCTTGTAGGCGCATTCCAATAGACGCATGCTGCATCTACCATCTGCTGGAACTTGCGTGCTGTAGCCACATCGTCGGTGATGATGCACTCGCTGTGGCCGCTGCCGTAGTGAGCGATATGTTCAAGTGCCGCGTCGAGGCTGTCAACGGTGCGAACGGCCATCTTATAGTCCATCCATTCGCGGCCAAAGTCGTCGGAAGTGGCGTGCTCTAGATATGGATAGCTCTGTTTCAGTGCTGTGTATGCACGTTCGTCGGCATAAATAATCACATTCTTAGCGGCCAGAGGGTCGCAGATGGATTGCAACGACTTGAGGCGTGAACTGTGGATGATGAGACAGTCGAGGGCGTTGCAGACGCTAACGCGACGTGTCTTGGCATTCAGCACAATCGCCTTTGCCATTTCCACGTTGCCGGCTTCATCAAAATAGGTGTTCACCACTCCGGCACCAGTCTCAATCACGGGTACTTTTGCCGTGTCGCGCACAAAGTCAATGAGACGCTTAGAGCCACGGGGAATAACAAGATCGATGTAGCCCACGGCACTGAGCAGCTCGCCTGTTGCTTCATGTGTGGCAGGAAGCAGCGACACGGCGCTGGTGTCGATGCCATGCTGTACGAGCACCTCATGGATTATTTCCACACTCTCGCGGTTTGAACAGTCGGCATCCTTGCCTCCCTTCAGTATGCAGGCATTACCTGTTTTGAAACACAATGAAAATACATCGTATGTTACGTTGGGGCGTGCCTCGTAGATAATGCCGATTACGCCGAAAGGAACGCTGACGCGTCGAAGATGCAAACCGTTGGCGAGTGTCTTTTCTCTGAGCGTGCGTCCTAACGGCGAAGGCAGTGATGCCACGTTGCGCGTGTCGTTGGCGATGTCGTTAAGGCGCGAGTCGGAGAGTCGCAGACGGTCGTAGAGAGGGCTCGCAGTGTCCATCTTCGCCAGGTCTGCAGCATTGGCGGCGAGTATCCGCTCGTGTTGGCTGTCAATGGCGTCGGCAACGGCACAGAGTATGGCGTTGCGTTCGTCGTTTGTCATGAGGGCAAGTTTCCGGCTTGCGGCCTTGACGTTTTCAAAAGTCTCTTTCAGTTCCATAATGGCTGTGTATTGTATGTGTCACTTTTTCGGAAAAAATTCTGTGTGAGGCGTGAGATTGGGTTTTGTCACCAGGTCGGTCAGTATATTGTCGCGGCTGCCGTTGGCTACGATTACCCGGATGCCGTTGGCGGCGGTAGTGGCGGCTGTCTGATATTTGGAGTGCATACCGCCGCGACCGAATGCGCTTTTCTCTTCTTTGATATACTTGCTGAGGTCGGTGCCGGGAGCTACGTTTCTGATTATTTCCGAGTGCGGGTCATCGGGATGTCCGTTGAAGATGCCGTCGATGTTCGACAGCAATACCAGTGTCTCTGCCTCCATCATTTTGGCAATCAGACCGCTAAGCTCGTCGTTGTCGGTGAACATCAGCTCGGTGACACTTACCGTGTCGTTCTCGTTGACGATGGGAAGTACGTCGTTTTCAAGCATTACGGTCATGCACGCTCGCTGATTGTCGTATTGCTCACCTGGTTGAAAGTTCTCTTTCATCGTAAGTACTTGTCCCACGTGCATACCGTACTCGCGGAAAAGGTCGTAGTATAAACCTACGAGCTTCACCTGACCTATGGCAGAGAACAGCTGCCGCTGTTCTACAGAGTCGAGATCGTGGTCAACGTGCAGCTCGCCACGACCAGAAGCCATTGCTCCGGAGCTGACAAGAATCACTTCATAGCCGTTGAGACGAAGCCATGCTATCTGGTCAACAAGTGCCGACATGCGACTGATGTTGAGCTTGCCGTCGTTGCGCGTAAGTACGTTGGAACCGATTTTTACCACTATCCTGTGTTTCATAATCTCATGATAGTTACGACTGATTGTCTTTCTGACGTATTTCCACCCGGCGTATTTTGCCGCTTATGGTCTTCGGCAACTCGTCAACGAACTCGATAATACGGGGATACTTGTAGGGAGCAGTCTCGCGCTTTACATGCTGCTGAAGTTCCTTGATGAGAGCGTCGCTAGCCTTTTGCTTCCATTCCTTGCCAAGCACAACAGTAGCCTTGACCACCATTCCGCGTATGTCGTCGGGTACACCGGTGATAGCACATTCTACAACGGCTGGGTGAGTCATCAGTGCCGACTCGACTTCGAAAGGACCGATGCGGTATCCTGACGACTTGATTACATCGTCAATGCGGCCTTCAAACCAGTAGTAGCCATCTTCGTCACGCCAGGCCATATCGCCAGTGTGGTAAACACCGTCGTGCCATGCTTTTGCTGTCAGCTCGTCGTCGCGGTAGTATCCCTTGAAAAGTCCTACTGGTTTTTTGTCTGGGGTGGCATACACCACGATTTCACCTTTTTCGCCATCCTCGCACGGTGTGCCATCGGCACGTACCAGTCCGATATTGTATTGCGCATTGGGCATTCCCATTGAGCCGGGTTTTGCGGTCATCCACGGCATAGTGCCAAGCGTCATCGTGGTCTCGGTCTGTCCGAAGCCTTCGTAAATGGTTATGCCTGTCAGTTCCTTGAACTTGTCGAATACGGCAGGGTTCAACGCCTCGCCTGCAGTGCAGCAATATTCAAGGCTTGACAGGTCGTATTTCGAAAAATCTTCGCGAATCATGAAACGGTAGATTGTGGGCGGGGCGCAGAACGATGTTACGTGGTATTTCGACATCTGACGGAGCATAGTGTCGGCATTGAATTTCTCATGATCGAATACGAATACAGTAGCTCCTGCAAACCACTGGCCGTAGAATTTTCCCCAGACGGCCTTACCCCAGCCTGTGTCGGCAACAGTGAGATGGAGCGAACCCTTGTGAAGGTTGTGCCAAAAGCAACCTGTGGTAAGATGCCCCATAGCATACAGATAGTCGTGAGCTACCATTTTCGGCTCGCCGCTGGTTCCGCTGGTGAAATACATCAGCATGGTATCATTATTGTCGTTGACATGGGACGGGCGTACGAAAGCTGGTGCTTTTAGCCATTCGTTCTCCCAGTCGTGGAAACCGTCAGGCACTGGACTGCTCTTGCCTTGTGCTGCCTCGTTCACGGCTATGAGCACTTTCACCGTAGGACTTTCTGGTAGTGCATCCTGTACCTGCCGGCAAACATATTCGTCGTCAACACACACGATAGCCTTGACAGAGGCACGCGTGCAACGATATACTATGTCGTGTTTCGTAAGCATGTGGGTGGCGGGAATCACCACAGCCCCCAACTTACACAGCGCTAGCATCGACAGCCACCACTCGTAGCGTCGCTTCAAAATGAGCATCACTGGGTCGCCTTTTCCTATGCCGATGCTCTGGAGGTAGGATGCGGCGCGGTCGCTCTGCTCTTTCAGTTGGGCGTATGTTGTACGTATCTCTGCTCCTTCGTCGTTTGTCCACAACAGGGCAAGCCTGTCGGGGTCTTCCTCAGCCCAGGCATCCATTACGTCGTAGGCAAAATTAAAATGCTCAGGAATGATAAATTCCAGATTCCTGTTGTAGTCGTCAACAGACTCGAAGTGTGTTTGTTTTAAAAATCTTTCAATCATAGTTTATTCTACGGTAAATGCTAAGAATTTAACGGGACGGTCGCCTTTGGCAAGCATTCCGTGGGGCTTGCTGGAGTCGAAGTAAATGGAGTCGCCCTCGTCAAGAGTGATGGTTTTTCCGTTGATATATAACTCCATGCTTCCTTCGAGCACCATGTTGAATTCCTGTCCGGGGTGGGTGTTCTTGTATATCTTGTGAACTTTGGGTTTTGGCTCCACTGTTACGATGAACACCTCGGCCTTGCGGTTGGTGAATCCGCTTGCAAGACTCTGGTATTTGTAGGCTTTTGTGCGCTCAACACTAAGCCCCTGACCTTTACGGGTGACGAAATAGGAACGCATGTGGGGCTCCTCGGCAAACATCAGTGCATCGGCTGACACTCCATATTTCTTTGCTATCTTCATGATGTTGGAGATGGTGATGTCAACCTCGCCGCGCTCTATCGCTTCGTAGGTATCGAGATTAATTCCACAGGTCTCTGCCACCTCTTCCGCAGGTATGTCGAGCACCTCGCGCAGCCCTTTCAAGCGTTCGCCAATCTGTTTTATTGCTTCTTCCATTTGTGTTTGATTTTTTGATTGCAAAAGTACAAATAATTATCAAAATGTTAGGTGTTAAATACAATTTTTTAGGTATCCGTAGAACTATTCTTTACAATAAGGACGTAAGTGATAAGAACTACATTCATCATTAGCGAGTAGATGATGGCGGGGATGGCCATTGTCTCGTTGTTGAAGACAAATGGACTGGAGGCCATGGCTATAGCCTGGGCGGCATTCTGCATTCCTATTTCGATGACGATGGTGCGATGCTCTTTGCGGTTTAGGTGTGACAGGTGTGAGAGTAACATGCCTCCGCCGATGGCAAGAAGTATGAGCAGCGTCACGACTACTCCCAGACGAGGCAGATGGTCGATAATAGCAGCGCTGTTCTGTGAGTAGAATACAGCCACAAGGAGCACCAGTAAAGGTAGGGCGGCTTTTTCCAATATGCGGCTGAGTGTTTTTGCAGCCGTTTCCCACTTCCGGCGTATCAGCATTCCGATGGATACAGGGAACAAGGTGAGCACAATGTTCTGGACAATCAGCTTGCCTATGGGCATCTCGATGCTTCCGCTGTAAGCCCCTGGAAGAAGGGCTGCGGCTGCGGTCATAACTATGGGAATGGTTATCAGGGTGATGAGACTGCTGCAAGCTGTGAGTGACACGCTTAGCGCTACATCGCCTTTGACGAGCATAGAAAAGACATTCGACGAACTGCCGCCCGGGCTGCACGCTATGAGAATAAGACCAAGGAAAAATATTACATCAAGCTGAAACACAGTCCCGAGTATATAGGCGATTACGGGTAGCAATAGCAGTTGTCCGATCAGTCCGGTGACGATGGTACGTGGGCGTTTGGCCACCATCCTAAAGTCTGCCGGTACAAGCGTCAGTCCGAGCTCGAACATAAGCAGCGTCAGCACTGGGATAACAATTAGTATGGTCATAATCAATACTACAAATATATGCGCTCAATACGAAGATTCATGATTCCGGCAGGCACTTTCACTGCCACTGTGTCGCCGACTTTCTTTTTTAAGAGAGCCTGGGCAATAGGTGACTTTACCGAAATCTTTCCCTCGCGCATATTTGCCTCGTGTGGACTGACAATGATATAAGTCATGTGGGCGTTTGTGGCGAGGTTGGTCATCTCCACATGGCTGAGCAACTGGATACAGTCGGTCTGAAGTAGCGACGTTTCGAGCACTCTGGCGTTTTCGAGTACACGCTGCTTGAAACGTATCCTGCTCAACAGACGCGACTGCTCGCGCTTAGCGGCATGATACTCGAAATTCTCGCTTAAGTCGCCCTTGTCGCGTGCTTCGGCGATAGCTTCTCTCACTTGGGGTAGTTCCACTTTCTCAAGGTGGCGAAGTTCGGCTACGAGCTTGTCGTAGCCCTCCTTTGACATGTATTCCATATGTTTATTTCAGTCCTGCTTTCAATCCGCGGATAACAGCTGAGGTGAAGCCTGCGTGTTCCATCTCGTTCAGCCCCTTAATGGTTACGCCACCGGGAGTGGTCACCATGTCGATGACCTGCTCAGAGTGCATGCCTGTGGCACTGAGAAGTCTTACAGCGCCTTCAACTGTCTGCATCACTATATGTTTGGCATCGTTGGCTTTGAAACCCAGTTCAACTCCACCTTCGCTTGCCGCGCGTATGTAGCGTAGGGCGTAAGCAATGCCGCAGGATGCAAGTGTTGTGCCGGCGGCAAGATGCTGCTCGTCGGTAATGAGTGTTGTGCCGAGAGCGTCGAAGAGACCTTTTACACAAGCGGTTTCAGCATCTGATGCTCCTATGGGAACGAGAAATGTCATTGAGGCCAGCTCAGCAATGGCAATGTTGGGGATGGCAAGGAATGTGCGAGTGCGGCTCGTCCATTCGAGAATCTTCGCCGATGGCACTCCGGCTGCAATGACTACGAGCGTTTGGCTCTCTGCCAATGATGGGCTTATCTCCTTTAGCACTTGCTCAACGAGCCACGGCTTTACCACTACCATGACAAGGTCTTTATTGCGAATGGCTTCGCTGTTGTTGACTGTCACTTCGGCTCCTAAGGCTGCAAATTTCTCACGAGTAGAATCTACAGGGTCGCTGATGGTCAATTCAACGTTTATCTCCCGTTGTTTGAGCAATCCTGAGGCGGTGGTTCCGCCCATTGCTCCTGCTCCTATTATCGCTATCTTCATAATACAATTTTCAGACGTTCAACAAAATCGTCGGCTTCCGCTTTCGTGAGACACAGGGGGGGTAGCAGGCGCAGTGTGTTTGTTCCGGCGCAGCCCGTGAAACAGTGTTGTTCGTACACAAGACGGTTCCTGATCTCACGGTATGGCTCATTCAGCTCAATGCCAATCATGAAGCCGCGCCCACGAACTTCGGTAATCTTTTTGTTGTTCAACTCCTTGACTTTTTCTATGAGGTATTCACCAGTTTCATGAGCATTTTTTACCAAATGCTCCTGCTCGAACACTTCGAGCACAGCAAGTGCTGCCGCACATGCCAAATGATTGCCGCCGAAAGTGGTTCCGAGCTGGCCAAATATGGGTTTGAATTGTGGCGAAATGAGTACTGCTCCCATGGGGAAACCGTTGGCAATGCCTTTAGCCACGGTGATGATGTCGGGGCGGATGCCGAGCCACTGATGGGCGAAGAATTTGCCGGTGCGCCCATAGCCGCATTGAATTTCGTCGCAGATGAGAACCGTGCCATGTTTCTTGCAAGCAGCAGAAAGCCCCTGTACAAACTCTGCAGAGGCCATCCTAATGCCTCCCACACCTTGAATACATTCAAGTATTACAGCACATACATCGTTTTTTGAAAGTTCTCTTTCCCATGCCTCTAAATCGTTAAGAGGCAGATATGTCACATGATTGTTAGCATTGATGGGGGCAATGATTTTGGGGTTGTCGGTCACTTCTACGGCAAGGCTTGTGCGGCCGTGGAATGCTTTCTCAGCAGAGAGAACGCGGGAGCGCCCGTTAGTGAACGATGCGAGCTTCAGAGCATTCTCGTTCGCCTCGGCTCCACTGTTGATAAGAAACAGCTGATAGTCGGAATAGCCGCTGATATGCCCAAGACGTTCAGCCAATTCACCTTGAAGACTGTTAATGACAGAATTGCTGTAGAACCCAATTTTCTGTAGCTGTTCAGTCAACTTTTCTATATAGTGAGGATGTGAATGGCCGATGCTGATGACAGCGTGACCACCGTAAAGATCAAGGAATTCCCGGCCTTTATCGTCCCATACTTTGCATCCCTTACCTTCGACAATATTTATGTCGAACAGAGGATATACATCGAATAACTTCATGTTAAATAGTCTAATTTAAAAACGGATGCAAAATTACGCATATTTTCTGAGAAAACAAACGAAAAGGGTATAAGTGATGTTAAAACATCTAAAAAAAACACGGCAATGTATTTTAAAGGAATTTTTATTTGTAACTTTGTTCCGAATATCTTAATGACAATCAAAATATATACATGCAGAATGATGCTGTAATATCGGGTTTTTCGAGTCTCTTTGCATTAATGAGTGCAAAATATGATGGTTGTGTGGACAGTTGCACAAAGCTATTGGACAACTATCTTAGTGCTTTTTTTGGTATTAGCAACCGTGGAACGTATTTGGGACTTTTTTGCGACCTTAGAGAACTCTATGTAGACGAAAGCTTTGACAAACAGATTGTTGCCCTCAATATCTGTAGTAAGATGAAGGGCGAGGTGGAAGAAAGTGAACAGCGGCTTATATTGTTGCGATTAATGGAGTTCTGTAAGAACACAAGTAGCACCTTCGATACTGACGACGAACTGTTAGCCATGATTGGCAAACAGTTCGGAGTGGATGCGCAAACTCAGCGTATGTTTGCCGACTTTGTAAACGACAGGGCAACTGACGAAGTGAAGCTTCAGAGGATTGACGGGTATGAAGGTTATTTCAGAACCTTGTGGATAGAAGAAGAACACCGTTTGCTATTTTCGTATATAGGAAACGACAAGGTTTTGCTCAACGACATTCCGGTGCTCCCTGGTGTCTTTCATGTGTGGCATAAGAGCTGTGTGTTGAAGAACCACAAGAGTTCACCACTGTATTACACTACCATTATGAAAGCCTATGAGGGCAGCATAGCCAACGTCGTTGAGTTCTGCGGACGCGACATTAACTTTCGCTATCCGAGCTCAGACAATGGTATGCACGACCTTGACTTCTGTCTGCATAGCGGAGAACTTGTGGCAATAATGGGGGGGAGCGGTACAGGCAAGACCACACTGCTCTCGCTGCTTAACGGAACGCTAAAGCCGCAGCAAGGTATGATTACTATCAACGGTCACGACGCAAATGATCCTGTGGCAAAGGCTCTCGTGGGATTTGTTCCGCAGGACGACCTGCTGATAGAGGAACTGACGGTATATCAGAACCTTTATTACACAGCCCGCCTCTGTTTCGACGGCATGAACGACAGTGAAATTGACCGCAGGGTTATGCATACTCTTACGAATCTGGGACTTGATACGATAAAAGACCTCAGAGTGGGTTCCCCAATCAACAAGACGATATCAGGTGGTCAGCGCAAACGATTGAATATCGCATTGGAGTTGATTCGCGAACCGGCAGTACTAATGCTCGACGAACCTACTTCGGGATTGTCTTCGGCAGACACAGAGCATGTCGTGGGACTGTTGAAGGAGCAGACATACCGTGGGTGTCTCGTCATTGTGAACATCCACCAGCCGTCGAGCGATGTCTATAAAATGTTCGACCGCCTATGGTTGCTCGACCGGGGTGGGTATCCGATTTTCGACGGCAACCCGATTGACGCGATTACATACTTCAAAAATGCTGCTAACTATGCCGATGCTGATGTTAGCACATGTCCCTATTGTGGAAATGTAAAACCGGAGACAGTCCTTAATATCATCGACGAAAAAGCTCTGGACACCTCTGGACGAATAAGCAACAACCGACGCGTAACACCACAGCAGTGGCATGAAATGTATCTTGAGCACAAAAAAATAGACAATAAAGAAGCGAAAGTATATGACATTCCGCCGTCGGCATTGAAAAAACCGGGAGTGATAAGCCAGTTTATGATACAGCTGGAACGCTATTGGAAGACAAAGACTGCCAACCGGCAGTATATGCTGATAACGCTGCTTGAGGCTCCGCTTTTAGCACTGATATGTTCGTGGCTCACTCGCTATGCGCCCGAAAGTGGTTACACGGTGGCTGCTAACAAGAACTTTGTGTCGTTCCTGTTCATGGCGGTGATTGTCTCTACATTTATTGGTATGAGCGGCTCGGCCGAGGAGATTATACGCGACAGGGCATTGCTCAAACGTGAGAAATTCCTGCACCTGTCCTATGGAAGCTATGTCAGCTCTAAGGTGGTGTTGCTCGCTGCTGTATCGCTATTGCAGACATTGGTGTTTATAGCTGTATCACAGTGGGTGATGGGATTCCACGATTTGTTCTTCGAGTGGTGGCTGCTATTGTTTGCTGCAGCTTTTGTGGCAAGTCTCACAGGATTGTTGCTCTCACAATGCCTAAACTCGGTTGTGGCAATTTATATTACTATCCCACTGTTGCTTATTCCACAGATTCTGCTCTGTGGAGTGGTGGTAGATTTTAACGACCTAAACGGAAAGAGCATTACGGGCAACGTTCCTTTGATTGGAAACATTATACCGTCAAGATGGGCGTATGAAGCTCTTGCAGTGACGACATTTACGGATAATGCCCACGAAACAGCACTCTTCGACCTGCATCGCCGACAATACCAGAACCAGTATTACCGCATGTCATATCTCTACGAAATGGAGTCGCAGCTGGAAAAAATGCGCGATGAGATTGACAAAGGCCAGAGTGTGAGTTCGCAACACATGAAGGTTATTGCTACTGAGCTGCCAAGACTGGCCTTGAGGGCAGGGCTTGAACCATATCGTGGCGACAGCAGTTATAACTCGCTTAAGACTTATTTCAAAAAAGCCGATAAGGTATTTGTTAAGCGTGGAAATGAGGCTACGCTTGAAGCTGACAGGATAGTATGCAACGAAATGCAGAGAATGGGACGCGATGCCTATCATGAATTTGTGGCTTCACACACCAATAGAAAGCTGGAGAGCATGCTTGTTAACTCTGCTGCGGAGAGCGACAGGCAGATTGTTGATGGATATATAGTGCCGATGGTGGGGCAGGTGTATCTCGAACCTGTGACACGTTGCGGAGGCGCTCCTTTCTACAGTGCCGTCAAGATGATTGGTAATACACGAGTCAATACAATGTGGTTCAATCTGATGGTGATGGCATTCATGGCAGTGTTGATAGCGATGATGATATACACCGACTGCCCGGGACGATTTTTGAGAAAGAGTTAGAAAGTCATTAATAATTACTTAAAACAAAATGAAATGAAAAAGTTAACATTTACATTCGTTGCTGTAGCAGCTATGATGATGGCTGCGTGTGGAAACAAACAGAAAGCAGCCGAGGGCTCGTCCGACTCTACCGAGACGTTCGAAGAGAGACAGATTAAGGCTGGTATGAGCGTTCAGCTCGACAGCCTAACGCAGTGTCTGCTGAGGCTCAATCCGTCGAAGTTCTATTCTGTTACTCCAGATGGAAAAATAAATCTTTCTGCTGATGAAAAGAAAGTGACACCCGACTATCTCTTTATTCCTGAAAAGCTCGAAGGAAAACTGGAGACTCTCTCGGCTAAGTATCGTGCATTGACTGTATATTACATCGACCAAAAAGTAGCTCAGCAGTACGAGATGAACGATATGTATAGTCAGGCAATGCAGAAACTCGCTTCTGAAGTAAACGATCCGGCACTCAAACTCATCAAGGACGAAGAAGTGACATATAACGATAAGAACTTCGCAGAGACGAACAAAAAACTCTATAAGATAGAAGAAGAAAACGGACGTGCTAACTTCTTCTGGGAATGTGCAGCTACTGCTATTGTAGAACAGACTTTTCTGCTCACACAGAATCAGGAAAAGCTTCTGGCAAACTTCACCGACAAGGATGCCGAAGACATTACTTATCGCATCGCATTGCTGGTTGACGCCTTTGAGGAACTATCTGAGTATAACCCTCAGCTGATGCAGCTTCTTTCAGTTCTTCAGCCACTTGAGAAACTCAATGCTATTAGCGTTGACCAGCTCAGACAGCAGCTTAACGATTCTAAAGAAGAGGTGGCACAGTCGCGCAAATCTCTGTTCGAGTTCTAATATAATAAGAAGAGAGATAACAATAAAAGAAATAGTCGCAATGGGAGTTGACCTACTGCGACTATTTTTATGCTTAAAATGCTGAGGCTTTCAGTCGGAGACCTGTAGTCTCGTCGATTCCAAACATTAGGTTCATGTTCTGGACGGCTTGTCCGACAGCACCCTTCAACAGATTGTCAATCGCAGATGTGATTACTACCTTGCCATTGATACAATCAACGTGAACGAGGCATTTGTTCGTGTTGACTACCTGCTTCAAGTCAATTGGCTTTTCGCTGTAGTGGGTGAAAGCTGCATCTTTATAGAAATTCTTGAATTCAGCAACCACGGCGGCACCGTCTGCATCTGTCTTGATAATGCTCGTAACAAATATGCCACGGGCGAAGTCGCCGCGATAGGGGATGAAATCGATTTCTACGCCGTCGGTAACGGGGTCTATAGGAGAGCCTATGGGTTTGCTGCCATTGGGACGGACCTGATTCAGACTTTGGCAAATCTCGTGAAGATGTTGGTGGGTTAGCATCTTATATGTACTGATGTTGTTATTGCGCCAGGAGAAGTGGGTGGTGGCACTGGGCTTTTGACCTGCTCCGGTACTGCCTGTTATGCCGTTGACAATCACATCATCGATGAGAATTCCCATCCTTGCAGCAGGCAGTAGGCCAAGCTGTATGCAGGTTGCAAAGCAGCCGGGATTGGCCAAGCAACGTGTATGGCGAATCGTCTCGCGGTTTATTTCAGGCAAACCATAGATAAACAGATCTTGAGATACATCACTCCTATTCATGATATGGAGGGGCTGTGTGTGTGCCTGTATGCGAAAGTCCTGGGCCAGGTCGATAATCTTAACATTGGTGGGTATAGTGTGCTCTTTAAGGAACTGTTCGCTCTTGCCGTGTCCAAAGCAGAAAAACAGTACGTCAACATCATCGAAGGGCATATTCGAGGTGAATTTCATGTTTGTTTCGCCAATAAGCCCCTCATGTACATCGGATAACAGATTGCCAGCATTACTTTCGCTATATGCAAAGACAATCTCTGCTTGCTGATGGTTCAGTAACAGACGGATGAGTTCACCGCCAGTGTATCCAGCGGCGCCTAAAATTCCTACTCTAATCATGGCAGATAGTTGTTGTCTTTGGGAGCTAATATCCATAATAAAATGTACGCGAGCAGACCGGTTCCGAATCCAAATATCAGAATCAGGAACGCAATACGTACCAGCAGTGAGTCTATTTGAAAGTATTCGGCAATGCCTCCGCAAACTCCTCCGACTTTCTTATCAACGACAGATAACTTGAATTGCTTTTGCATAATGATTATCTTTTTTCGTTCTTGTGTATTCCATAATATACGCGCAGTGGGGTAGAGCTGACCTTGATGAATCCTTTGGCTTCATCAGAAGTCCAGCCGTGCTGCATCTCGCCATATTCACCGAGTTTCGACTTTGAGAGGTCGTTCTCGCTATCAACACCAACAGTTTGGAAACCATAAGGGCGCAATTCAAGGATAGCTGTCCCAGTGACATTACGCTGCGACGATGTAAGCATTGCCTCTATGTCGGGCATAACAGGCTCCAGATACTGACTTTCGTGCAGGAACATGCCATACCAGTTGGCTACCTGGTCCTTCCAGTATTGCTGCCATTTGGAAAGGGTCGATTTCTCAAGTAGGCGATGAGCTTCGATGATGAGCTTCGGAGCCGCTGCCTCGAATGCTACACGCCCCTTGATGCCGATGATAGTGTCGCCAACATTACAGTCGCGGCCAATGGCATATGAAGCACCAATTTCCTCAATCTTCTGGATTGCTTTAATCTTGTCATCGAACTTTTCGCCGTTAACAGCTGCAATTTCGCCTTTCTCGAAAGTTATCTTCAGCTGTGAAGGTTGCTCATGGGTCACGTGTTTGAGATAAGCCTCTTCGGGAAGACCTTGAGTGGGGTCGAGAATCTCGCCACCGCATATGCTTGTTCCCCAAATGCCAACATTGTAGCTGTATTTCAGTTTGGTGAAATCTGCAGTAAAACCGTGATCATTGAGATAGTCAACTTCTTCCTTGCGTGAGAGCGCATGGTCTCGCGTTAGAGTGATAATTTCTACGGTAGGAGCCATTACGAGAAATGTCATATCGAATCGTATCTGGTCATTACCGGCACCGGTAGAACCGTGGGCTATGGCATCTGCCCCTATCTCGTTGGCATAGCGGGCTATGGCAATTGCCTGGAAAATGCGCTCAGAGCTGACACTGATAGGATAGCAGTTGTTGCGAAGAACATTGCCGAAAATCATGTATTTCAGCGACTTCTCATAATACTCCTGAGTAACATCGAGGGTGACATACTCCTTTGCGCCTAATTTGTAAGCGTTCTCTTCGTTTTTTTTCAACTGTTCGGCAGAAAAACCGCCTGTGTTTGCACATGCTGCATATACTTCATAGCCGTCGTTGTGCAGTTTCATTACTGTGTAGCTGGTGTCGAGACCACCTGAAAATGCTACTACTACTTTTTTTGCCATTGTATGTTGCTTGAGTTTTTTTAATTGTCTAATGTCTTGATTCTTTCCAGTACTTCCTGGGGGATTTTTGCAGGAAGATGTTCTTCTGGGTCGAACAGCATTCCTGTACATATACAATACTTGCGTTCTGTGCGGTGAAGAACGTCAACGTTAACGCATCCTTCACATCCTTTCCAAAATGCTTCGTCGTCGGTAAGGTCGGCAAATGTCACTGGCTTGTAGCCTAACTGGGTGTTCATTGCCATCACCGCTGCTCCGCTGGTGAGAGAGAATATTTTTGCATGTGGCCATCGAGTACGTGCCAAAGTGAATGTCATGTCTTTTATCCGTTTAGCGATTCCGAGTCCTCGGAAGTTTGGGTGTACGATAAGTCCTGAAGTTGTTACATACTGCTTGTTACCCCAGGTCTCGATGTAGCTGAATCCTGCAAATTGTTCATCGGCGGTCAGTGCAATCACTGCCTTTGCTTCTCTCATCTTCGTGGTTAGATATTCATGTGTTCGTTTGGCGATTCCAGTGCCTCTTACTTTTGCCGCTTCGGAAATTGTTGTCAATATGGTATCTACATATTTCTCATGTTCCGGACCAGCTACAAGAATTTCAATTTCTTCTTTGTCCATTTCTTATTATTAATACTGTATTGTCTTATTTCATGTTCGGCACAACTTCGCTAAGAGCTTCGGTCACGTCGTTATAGTTAACGCCCTGTTTTATTACTATAAAGATGGTGTCGTCGCCAGCTATCGTGCCTAATATATAGGGTATGTCGTGATTGTCGATATTGTATGCAATCGAGCTGGCATATCCTGGGCGTGTTTTTATCACTCCTATGTTACCAGAGAAGTTTATGCTCATAAAGCCGGGAACCATCATCATCTCTCTTGCCGAAGCCGGAGTACTTATTCGCTTGTACATCGTTTCGTTGGGAAGCACATATACATAGTCGCCGCGCATTGAGGCTGCCTTTGCCACCTTCAGTTGTTTCAGGTCACGGCTCAGTGTAGCTTGGGTCAGCTTGAATCCTTCCTTTTGCAGGGCTCCAAGAAGTTCTTCTTGACTGCCTAACTCCTGACTTGAGATAATCAACCGGAGTGCTTCTAATCTGTTCTTCTTACTCTTCATATCGGTATATTTATTCCAAATTTGGCTGCAAAGGTATTAATATTTATGCAATTAAGCAAATATTTATGTGTTTTTTTTCTGCGTTTCAAATAATTGTCCCTAATTCGTGAAGATTGCTGAGTCCACATCGCGTCGAACTACGTTTTTCAAAACAACAGAGTGATACTTATATATAATATAATGTATATTCTCTTTGTGTCTTGACA
>CAMOEW010000017.1 GCA_946612625.1 uncultured Prevotella sp. | reverse complement strand
TTTCAGACTTTTTTTTCAAAAATATATGAAAGTTTTCGGATTAGTTGACAAAAGAACGACTTCATATCTAAATATAATAATGTATGTTACTCGTATATCTCATCTATGTCATTGACATCGACAGAGTCGGAGTCAATGTATGACGATTTACACGGATCGAAGTCGTCTGGAATGTCAAATATCATATCCTGAGTATATGGCAGACGACTGTCGGCATAGACTCGCTGCATATAGTATGCAAAAATCGGGAGAGCCATAGTTGCACCTTGTCCCATTGCCATAGACGAGAAATGGATATCTCGGTCGTCACCCCCTACCCATGCTCCACTCACAAGTTGCGGTGTAACACCCATAAACCACGCATCGCTATTATTATTGGTTGTACCTGTCTTTCCGCCCATCTCAGCAGTCAAGCCATATTTGAATCTCAGCCTTCCACCGGTTCCTCCGTCAACAACAGCCTTAAGCATATAGAGCATTTTGTTAGCGCTTTCTTCACTTATTACCTCGTTCATTCGCGGCTGGAACTGAGCAATAACATTGCCTTCGTTATCCTCGATTCGCGTAACATACAGAGGAGTGCATCTTATACCATGATTAGCGAACGCCGTATAGGCACTTACCATCTCAGAAACAGTAATATCGCACGGTCCGAGGCACAATGCCATAGAAGGATGTATGTCGCTGTGGATAATGCCATACTCATTGAGAAGGTTTACAAAAGCCTGCGGATTCAATTTACTCATCAGATATGCGGAAATCCAGTTGTTCGACTGTTGCAATCCCCATTTAAGTGTAACCATCTCTCCATATCGTGCCCGACTGCCGTTACGTGGTGTCCATGGCTGCCCTGCCACATAGTATGTCTGTTGCACGTTGGGAGCCATGTCACATGGTGAGAACCCGTTTTCCATGGCTAATGAATACAAGAACGGTTTTATCGTGGACCCTACTTGCCTCCTTCCTTCTGTTGCCATATCATAGGTGAAATGCATGAAGTCAGTTCCTCCCACGTAGGCTTTCACAGCCCCATCCTTTGGCGACATGCTGAAGAAACCGCATCTAAGGAACTTCTTATAATACCTTATCGAGTCGATCGGTGTCATAACTGTATCTATTTCTCCATGATATGTAAACACCGACATTTCAACTGGAGTTCTGAACGATTTTTTTATCTCAGTTTCAGAGAGTCCCTGTTCAGAAAGGACTCTATAGCGCTCGCTCTGTCGCACCGACCTCATCATAATCTTTTCGAATTGCGCCTGTGACAACGAACCTGAGTATGGTGCATTGCGTCTGTTACTTCTTATCTCTCTGTTGAACGCAGGCTGCAGGAACTTTACTACATGTTCGCGCACTGCCTGTTCAGCATATTCCTGCATACGCGAATCTATGGTTGTATATACCTTCAATCCATCAGTATATACATTATATGGCTTGCCATTCTTCTTAAGGTTTTTGTTGCACCATCCGTACAGTGGGTCTCTCTCCCACTTCAACGAATCCTCAGAATACTTCCCCTTGTTCCATGACGGATATGCATCATACTCTGGCTTTTTTGCCATCATGTATCTGCGTAGGAAATCACGGAAATATGCTGCAATACCGTCCTTATGGTCAGCTACATGGAATTTTAATCCGATCGGCTTAACAGACAGCGAATCGTAGGCAGCATCGTCTAAATATCCGGCCTTCACCATCTGCTTCAGCACCACATTGCGTCTTTCTGTTGCCCTTTCCGGATTCCTCACCGGGTTAAAATACGAAGGATTCTTGCATAGTCCTATCAACAGTGCACTTTCCACTATCGTCAAGTCTTTCGGGTCTTTACTGAAATATGTATTCGATGCCGTCTTGATTCCCACAGCATTGTGCAAGAAATCAAAGTAATTGAGATACATAGTCAGGATTTCGTCCTTGGTGTAGTTCTTTTCCAGCTGTACGGCGATAACCCACTCTATAGGTTTCTGCAAAAGTCGCTCCATCACGCTATGTGCTGTGCTGCTATATAACTGTTTTGCGAGCTGCTGAGTAATCGTGGATCCACCACCCGCACTTTTCTGCCCCATCAGTCCTCTTTTCACGACAGCACGTCCGAGGGCAATAAAATCTATTCCGGAATGGTCGTAAAATCTGACATCCTCTGTAGCCACAAGAGCTTGCACGAGCGACGGAGCAATCTGACTGTAGTCAACGAGTATTCTGTTTTCTTTGTTGTAATTCCATGTTCCCATGAGTTTGCCGTCGGAAGAATACACCTGTGTTGCAAACCTATTTATAGGGTTTTGTAAATCCTCCACAGGAGGCATGTATCCAATCCATCCCTCAGCTATGGCATAGAATGCGAAAGCTATCGACAAAATAGCGACGACCAAGAGAGTCCATAGTAATCTGACAAAAGCCTTTCTCATAACAAAATGATGTAGAATTCGCCTGCAAAAGTAAATATTTTAATTCAAAAAACAAAATTTATAGGCAATGTTTGTGCCATTCTGAGAAATTATTTGTAACTTCGCACGCAAAATACAATCAAACGATAGATGGACAAGCATAATTTTGTGACAATTGCCAACCTCACCAAGGATAAAATCATGTATATGATTCAGATGGCCCAGGAGTTCGAGGCACATCCCAACCGTGAGATTCTGAAAGGGAAAGTAGTGGCCACCTTGTTTTTCGAGCCTTCCACTCGCACCCGCCTGAGTTTTGAGACCGCCGCCAACCGTCTCGGTGCTCGCGTTATCGGTTTCGCCGACCCTAAGATTACGAGTGGCACGAAGGGCGAGACTCTCAAAGACACTATTTTGATGGTAAGCAATTACGCAGATGTCATAGTCATGCGTCACTACATCGAAGGAGCAGCCCAATATGCCTCTGAGGTGTCGCCGGTTCCAATTGTCAATGCTGGCGATGGTGCCCATCAGCACCCATCCCAATGCATGCTCGACCTTTACAGTATCTACAAGACGCAGGGTACGCTTGATAATCTGAACATTTATCTTGTCGGCGACCTGAAATATGGCCGTACCGTCCATTCGCTGATTATGGCAATGCGCCATTTCAATCCTACATTCCATTTCGTTTCTCCGAAAGAGCTTGCCATGCCACAGGAATATAAGCTATACTGCCGTGAGCAGGGTATCCGTTTCGAGGAGCATTCGGAATTTACAAGCAAGACAATCGCCGATGCCGACATAATATATATGACGCGCGTACAGAAGGAACGATTCAGCGACCTGATGGAATATGAACGTGTGAAAAACGTATATATTCTCAAAGCCGACATGCTTGCAAATGCAAAGGAAAACATGAAGATACTCCATCCCCTCCCCCGTGTAAACGAGATTGCGTATGACGTTGACGACAATCCTCACGCATACTACATCCAGCAGGCAGGCAATGGCCTCTATGCTCGCGAAGCTATTTTCTGCGACGTACTCGGCATATCAATAGACGATGTCCGCAACGACAAGACAATTATTTGATTTTACGAAATATTGTTTATGGCAAAGAAAGAAATGATGGTTGCCGCCATCCAGAACGGCACAGTAATCGACCACATTCCCTCCGACAAGACATACCAAGTTGTACAGCTGTTGCGTTTGCAAGACATGCAGACCCCCGTCACAATTGGCTACAACCTACTGTCGAAAAAGCTCGGAAAGAAGGGGATTATCAAGATTGAAGACAAGTTTTTCACCGACGAAGAGATTTCCCGCCTCTCTGTGGTAGCCCCCAATATTGTGCTCAACATAATACATGATTTTGAAGTTGTTGATAAGAAAAAAGCTTCGCTGCCGAATATTCTTCACAATATAGTTAAATGCAACAATCCAAAATGCATCTGCAACAACGAGCCGATGCCGACCATCTTCCATGTAGTGAATAAGGAACAAGGGCTGATGAAATGCCACTATTGCGAGAAGGAACAGGACATTGACAAGGTTGAGTTAGTATAAATGTCAAACGGATTTGGCAGATTTAACGGATTATTATTTACCAAACATAAAGACAATGAAAAGAGACGATCAGATTTTTGAATTGATTGAGAAAGAACATCAGCGCCAACTAAAAGGCATAGAGCTCATTGCTTCTGAAAACTTCGTCAGCGACCAAGTGATGGAGGCGATGGGCAGTTATCTTACCAACAAATACGCAGAAGGCTACCCCGGCCATCGCTATTACGGCGGATGCCAGGTTGTGGACGAGGTGGAGCAGCTTGCCATCGACCGTGTTTGCAAACTCTTCGGTGCCGAGTATGCCAACGTGCAGCCTCACTCCGGAGCCCAGGCAAATGCCGCCGTCTTGCTCGCCGTCCTAAAGCCGGGCGACACTTTCATGGGACTGAACCTTGACCATGGCGGCCATCTTTCACACGGCTCACATGTAAACACTTCGGGAATTCTCTACAAGCCAGTGGGCTATAACCTGAACAAAGAGACCGGCCGAGTTGACTATGACGAGATGGAGCGTCTGGCCTTGGAGCACAAGCCGAAGCTGATTATCGGTGGTGGCTCTGCCTACAGTCGTGAATGGGACTATAAGCGTATGCGCGAGATTGCCGACAAAGTAGGCGCATTGCTGATGATCGACATGGCTCATCCCGCAGGATTGATTGCAGCCGGACTGCTTGAAAACCCTGTGAAATACGCACATATCGTAACCTCTACCACCCACAAGACTCTGCGCGGCCCTCGCGGAGGTCTCATCCTTCTTGGTAAAGACTTCGACAATCCATGGGGACTTACCACTCCGAAGGGAATAGTTAAGAAGATGTCGGCACTCATCAACAGTGCAGTATTTCCCGGTCAGCAGGGCGGTCCGTTAGAGCATGTAATTGCAGCTAAAGCCGTAGCCTTCGGCGAAGCACTCCAGCCTGAATTCAAGGAGTGGGCAGCACAAGTAAAGAAGAATGCCGCCGTTCTTGCCGAAGAACTTATTAAGCGCGGATTCGGAATTGTAAGCGGCGGAACCGACAACCACTCGATGCTTGTTGACCTGCGCAGCAAATACCCCGACTTGACAGGAAAGGTAGCAGAGAACGCCCTCGTTGCAGCCGACATAACGGTGAACAAGAACATGGTTCCGTTCGACAGCCGCTCAGCCTTCCAAACCAGTGGCATCCGTCTTGGCACTCCCGCCATCACTACGCGTGGTGCAAAGGAAGACCTCATGATTAAGATTGCGGCATGGATTGAAGAAGTGCTCAACGATCCAGAGAACGACCAGGTTATCGCCAAGGTTCGCGGTGAAGTGAACGAAACGATGAAGGGCTATCCCCTATTTGCTTATTAACAAGTCAAAGAGTTAAGGAGGTAAAGTAGATATATGATGCATATCGGTTCTGCTTTACCTTTTTACTACTTTTGTATTACAGTTCGAATACGCGGAATGAGAAATGCTTAAAACATTAAACTTTATAAGGAATATAATACTGTCGTTCACACTTCTTTTATTACCCGGCACGACAGCGGTTCATGCCCAGCACTTCCAGGCTACACTCACCCATTATTCTGCTGCCGACGGACTATGTAGCAACGCGGTGTCGGATCTAAGGCAGGACGACTATGGTTATATATGGATTGCATCATGGAACGGACTGTCACGTTTCGACGGCTATAATTTCTTCAATTACAACACAGGTCCGCACAGTGGCGTTCCTCTTATGCACAACCGCATAAAAATGATAGAAATTGACCTGTCGCAAAACGTATGGCTGTGGATGTACGATGACCGTGTGTTTGTGCTCGACCGCACCACCGACAAGATTATCAATCCATTCGAGGGTCTGACTGGCTATCAGAATTTCCATTCCATACATAACGCAATAGTCACTACGAGCGGCGATGTGTATGTATCTATCCGAGATGTCGGAATCTATAAGCTGCGTATCGACAAGAATGGTATTAAGCGTTCTCTCATCACTACAGGCAAGTTTACGCCGACTACCATCTGTGAGGGTTATCACGGCGACCTGTGGATAGGCACTGACCATGGCATCCACCGCCTGAATGTCAGCGACGAGAGTCTGGAACGCAACGGTGAGTTCACCGATGAGAGGATTACATGTATGCACTCCAATGGTTTCAATATATATGCCGGCACCGAATCTGGCAAGATTGTTACCTTTGCATACGGACAGCCGGCGGTAGTCCTTGCCGACAATGATGATCGAATTCACTCAGTCTTTGTTGACAGCCGCAATGAACTGTGGTATTCCGTGGGTGATAAGCAGGGGATTACGAAGATAGACTTGAACACAGGCAAGAGCACCGACTATACACAGAATATTTTAATTCCCCACTTCGACAGTAATGGTGCCATCATCCACGAAATCAACGGTGTGGTTTGGATAAACATGAACCACGGCGGTTTCGGCTACTACAACCGTGACGCAGACAAAGTGGAATATTTCCACAACGACCCTGCCAACCCTTGGAACCTTTCAAACACAGTGACGTCGTTCCTGCCTATGGAAGAAGGTGTCATTTGGGAGACCACCAGCCGCCGTGGGCTTGAAAAGTTGGAGATACTGAAAAACACTATTACCCGCACGCTGCTTGTCAAAGACATTGGCGAAAACACCAATATGAACGAGATACGCGCCATGTATAACGACGGTAATCGTCACGTCACCCTCATGGGCACTAAAACCGGCGCTTTGTTCGAGCTGAGCCACTCAGGACAAAAGCAAATAATGGAGTCAGGCAGTCTGCTTGGACGTATCTATGGCATAACCAAGACAAGCAAGGGACATTACATCATCTGTTCAAAGGGAGAAGGCATAATTTTCATGATTCCCGACGGCAATGGAGGATATACATATAATAAACTAAAGCATATTCCCGGCGACAACATGTCGCTTAACAACGACAACTGCTACTATGCCGTTGAGGACAAGTACGGCAACTTCTGGATAGCGACATACGGTGGCGGTGTCAATCTGCTGACACAACAGAACGGAAAGTGGATTGTTCTTCACAAGGACAACATAATGCGCCGTTATCCTCACAATTCATACCAGAAAGTGCGCAACGTGGCCCTCGATAATGAAGGCAACGTATGGGCCGGAACAACAGACGGCATCCTTCTGTTGTCGTACAAGAACAAGAAGATAAAAATACAGAAACTTCTCCAGAGCAAGGATCCTGTCTATACGCTCAACAGCAACGACATCGTATGCCTCGGTCTTGACAACAAAGGTTCGATGTGGATAGGCACTAACGGAGGTGGTCTGAGCCACGTGATAGGCAAGGATGACGACGGCCGTTACCGCTTTGAGAATTTCGGAAGCCAAGACGGTCTGCCATCTGAAGAAATCAAGAGCATCACATTCGACCAGAAAGGTAACGTATGGTTTGCCAGTGACCGCGCCATCTGCTCATACAACACTTCGAAGCGCATCTTCAGTACTTTCGACGTACAGGACGGTGTTGATGACACCAACTGCTCGGAATGCGCAGCCATAACTCTTAAAAACGGCAATGTAATTATCGGAACCATCAATGGTTTCTATACTATCGACCAGAAAAAGCTTATAAACTCCTACGGAACGATGCTGAAACTGCAGATTACCGACTTCATCATGGATGACAAAATCATCACCCCTCGCACCGACGGCCATTACGACTATTACGTACCCTCTTCAAAGAGTGTTGAACTTCCCACCAACCATACCCATTTCGGTTTTCGCTTTGCCTCACTTAACTATCAGTTGCAGCACCGCATTCACTACCAGTACATGCTTGAAGGTTACGATCACGAGTGGAAGAATGTTGACGACAGCCGAACGGTAATGTTCTCCGGTCTTCCCTCAGGAACATATAAGTTCAAGGTCAAGGCATTCATGCTCGAATCTCCCGACAAGTACGACATTCGCGAAATCACTGTTGTCATTCCACCGTTGTTTTTACTATCATCTACAGCAATATGGATATACATGCTACTTGCGATAGTGTTCTTCATCGGTCTGTTGCTATGGCGTGAGAAAACAATCCTCAAAAAACATCTATCCGCGGAAGAGAAGATAAAAGTAGGCACTGAAGGTATCGATCTGAAAGACCAGAAGGACATTGACTTCATGAACGCGCAACTTGACTGGCTTGAGCAGCACTGTTGCGAGCCAGACCTGAAACCTGATGCACTTATAAAACAGTCGGGCATGACGCGCACCATATATTTCAACCAAATCAAAGCCCTCACCGGCCTGACGCCAAAGGAGTTCATCGCCGACTTCCGCTACAAGAAATCACAGAAACTTCTTTCCGACGGTACTAAAACCGTGTCAGAGGTGGCCTACTCCATAGGATTCAACGATGTGAGCGACTTCATCGCTTTCTTTACGCAGAAAGCTGGTTGCGACCCTCACGAATACCGGAAGACCAACGGTATTGACGACCCTGATGAAGCGATAACCGACTATGAAATAATAGAAGATTAACTTTACACGAGAAAAAGCAAAAAAACTTTGGAAAATCCAAATAAAAATCGTAACTTTGCAGACAGAATAGAAATGGGATCGTGTCAGTTCGACTGGGATACTCATCAAATTAAAAATGAAAACAGAGGCCGTATCTCTTGCCAATGGCGGGCCACATGCCTTCGGGTAGCAGAATTGCCGGTGGATTACAAAGACGGAGAGCGCTCAAATCTTATAGCATAGGAGTTTTCATCACATCATTGGCACGATCCCCCTTTTTTAAGTTGAAATAATAACAAAAAAATGTTTTCAGGAATAATAGAGGAATTTGCGATTGTCGTTGACATCAGAAAAGACCGTGAGAATATCGACTTCACGTTGCGCTGCTCGTTTGTCGATGAATTGAAGATTGACCAGAGTGTAGCTCACAACGGCGTATGTCTGACAGTAGTAAGAATTGCCGACGGCACATACACCGTCACCGCAATGAAGGAGACCCTCGACCGCAGCAACCTTGGTTTACTTAAGGTTGGCGACAAAGTGAATGTTGAGCGCTCCATGCTTATGAACGGCCGTCTCGACGGTCATATCGTTCAGGGTCATGTGGATGAGACGGCAAAGTGTATAGCCGTTGACGATGCCGACGGCAGTACATATTTTACATTCGAGTATAAGCAAGACCGTGCAATGGCTCTCAACGGCTATTTCACCGTAGATAAAGGCAGCGTCACCGTCAACGGAGTCTCGCTGACTGTATGCAATCCTTCCGACAATACTTTCCAGGTGGCAATCATTCCCTACACCTTTGAGCATACCAACTTCTGCGACATTCGTGTAGGTTCGGTTGTAAATATCGAGTTCGACATTCTTGGAAAATACATTGCCCGTCTTGAGAAATTCAAAAGTTAAATAAGAGTAAAGATGCTTTTTTTCAACAATAGTATTTTGGTAAAAGACAGCGGCCTTCTTGAAGGCTTCACTGATTTCCACTGCCATCTTCTTCCAGGTGTTGACGACGGCGTAGGGGAGCCCGACGAGACATTGAAGATTCTGAGCCAATGGGAGAGTGTGGGAGTTAAGGAGATATGGTTCACCCCCCATATCATGGAAGACATCCCCAATACTTCAACCGAACTGAAGGAAAGATTCGATTCGTTTCAATCCATATATAAAGGTCCCATTAAGCTGCATCTGTCAGCCGAGAACATGATTGACGACCTATTTACCGAGCGTCTGTCAAGGAAAGATGTACTCCCACTCACCGTCAATGCCAACCACCTGCTTGTAGAGACCTCTTATTTCAATCCGCCGTTCCGCATGGATGAAATGCTCGACGAAGTGTTCAAGTTAGGCTATTTCCCCGTACTGGCTCACCCCGAACGTTACGTCTATATGGACAAGAAAGACTACCGTCGTCTGAAAGACAAGGGCATACTCTTCCAGCTTAACATTCCGTCGATAGTTGGAGCCTACGATGCTGTGGTTCAGGCAAAGGCAGAAATGCTTCTGAATAAAGGCTACTATGAATTTTGTGGCACCGACACCCACTCTCTTCGATTCGTGGAATTCTTCCTCAACTCGAAAATATCAAAGAAAACTGTTAGCAAGATTCTTGAAATCCCCAACGGACGCTAAACTTGTCAGTCGTTGTCGAGGATTTCATACTTTGAGTGCTGCGACTTATATTCCGGCACTATCTCTTTCATTTTCTTCACCGTAGCCATATCATCATATTGTGCGGCTATGGAAATAAGTTCATCTATCTGTTTGCAGACATCGTCATAGTCGTATTTACGCACATCGGCAATACGGATTTTCTCATGGAACGACGGTTTTGTTCCCTCTTTTTCGTTTAGCACCTCCTCATATAGTTTCTCGCCGTCGCGGAGTCCGGTGTATTCGATTTTCACATTCTTTGCACCGCTGAGCAAAATCATGCGCTTTGCCAGGTCTGCAATCCTCACCGGTTCGCCCATGTCGAACACAAAGATTTCACCTCCCTTACCCTTTGTTCCAGCCTCAAGCACAAGCTTACATGCTTCTGAAATAAGCATGAAAAAGCGTATAATATCCTTATGAGTTACCGTAACAGGTCCTCCGTTCTTTATCTGCTCCTTAAACAGCGGAATTACACTGCCGTTAGAACCGAGCACATTTCCGAAACGCGTGGTGACAAACTGTGTTTTATGTCCCGTAGCCTCACCAAGGCTCTGCACATATATCTCACATATACGTTTCGAACATCCCATGACATTCGTAGGATTAACGGCCTTGTCGGTGGAAATCATGACAAACTTCTTCACTCCGTACTTCACACTGAGATCTGCAATCACCTTTGTACCGACAATATTGTTCTGCACAGCCTCAGAGGGGTTATCCTCCATCATCGGCACGTGCTTGTAGGCAGCGGCGTGGAACACATAGTCGGGACGGAAGTCAGAGAACACCTTCTCCATCCTGTCCTGCTTACATATCGATGTAACCACCGTTTCGGCACTGACGTCGGGAAAATCCTTGTGCATCATCAGGCGTATGTCGTGTTCCGGCGTCTCAGCCTGATCGATGAGCATCATCATCGCAGGCTTATACTTTGCCACCTGACGCACAATTTCCGAGCCAATGCTTCCAGCCGAGCCGGTAATGAGAATCTTCATGCCCGTCAGTTCCCTGCCTACCGATTCCATATCCACCTTTATCTCTTTGCGCGGCAACAGGTCTTCTACGCTGACCTCCTTCAACTGAGCTTGTGAAAAGTCGTCGTCCTCTTTCCACTCGCGTATTCCGCTGCTCATGTATATCTTCACCCCTTTGCTAATGAACAAGTCCTGAAGCTTCGTATTCATCCTGAACTCATCATTACGCAGCGGCGATACAACAACACCCTTGATATTATTCTTGTCAATAACCTCCGAAAGGTTATCATTGACTGAATACACTTTCTCTCCCATCAGCAGATTGTGCTTATAGGTGTCGTCTGATGTGATGAATCCGCGGAGTGTGAATCGATGCGGATTAACGCTACGGATATTCTTTGCCAGCCCGATGCCGCCGCTCTTCACACCATAGATAAGTACATTGCATGCATCCTTTCCCGACACGGTAATGTCGTAGAGAGCTTTCACAAGCAGTCGCACTCCCCACATAGTGATTGTAGCCACAATAAACAACATCAAAAGCATCCGCGTGTTCTGTATTGCGAAATACTGCGGATATTTCATCAGAAAGTAATGTGCAACAAACGACAGGAAAAATGCCAGCAGATTAGCATATCCCACCTTCTGGAGATCAACAAAAGATGAAAAGCGCACTATTCCCGAATACGTTCTGAAAATCTTGAATGACACAAGTGAGAAGAACACATATATCAGCATTGAATGCATCAGCGTTCTTGCATCCAGTAGTGTCTGATAACCCCGATAATAAAGAAAATAAATCAAATATCCGGAAAAAAATACTATTAAACAATCCATTATCAGGATAGTCCAATATGGTACTGCTCTTTTGTTAAAATACCATTCTAATATATTATAAATCGAATTTGACATACACTACTTAGTTTAGTTAATTTATGGTTGGTGATTAATCCCTGCGGAAGATGTCGCGAGTATATACACGCTCATGCACATCGTCGAGCAGAGCGTCATAGCGGTTTGCTATTATGGCATTGCTCATGCTTTTGAATTCAGCAAGATTGTTGACAATAAGGCTGCCGAAGAATGTTGTTCCGTCTTGAAGTGTAGGCTCATAGATTATCACCTGTGCACCCTTTGCCTTTATGCGCTTCATCACTCCTTGTATGCTCGACTGGCGGAAGTTGTCGGAGTTCGACTTCATCGTGAGCCGATATACACCGATGGTCACCTTTTTCTCTTCACCAGAATACTGGTTACGGCTTGAATAGTCGTAATAGCCTGCCATTCGCAGCACCTGATCGGCAATGAAGTCTTTGCGCGTACGGTTGCTCTCCACAATGGCCGTCATCATATTCTGCGGCACATGCTCGTAATTGGCCAACAACTGCTTTGTGTCTTTTGGCAGACAGTAGCCTCCATAGCCGAACGACGGATTGTTGTAGTGGTCGCCGATACGCGGATCCAAGCTTACGCCTCTGATTATCGCACTCGTATCGAGCCCTTTCACCTCGGCGTAGGTGTCAAGCTCGTTGAAATAGCTTACACGTAGAGCCAAATAAGTGTTCGCAAAGAGTTTCACCGCCTCTGCCTCTTTGATACCCATGAACAGCGTGTCGATGTTTTCCTTCAATGCACCCTCCTGCAACAGACGGGCAAACGTGTGTGCATACTCCTCGGCATCATGGTTTCCGTAGTCCCTTATTGCTGCGTTTTCCTCATCGAATTCAGGGGCGTTGATGATTTTCGGGTAGCCCACGATGATACGACTCGGATAAAGATTGTCGTAGAGAGCCTTCGACTCGCGCAGGAATTCCGGCGAGAACAGCAGGTTGAATTTCTTGTCTTTCAATTGCTGACTGCATGCGAACTTCTTAGCATAGCGCACATAAAGGCTTCGGCAGTATCCTACGGGAATAGTGCTCTTGATTACCATCACAGCATCGGGATTGACAGAGATTACCAAATCAATGACATCTTCGATATGATGTGTGTCAAAGAAGTTCTTCACCGGGTCGTAGTTGGTCGGGGCTGCAATTATTACGAAGTCGGCATCTCGATATGCCTCAGCACCGTCGAGCGTTGCAGTGAGATTGAGATTTTTCTCGGCAAGATATTTTTCGATATACTCGTCTTGAATTGGCGACTGCTTGCGATTGAGCATATCCACCTTCTCGGGGATAACGTCAACGGCGGACACCTTATGGTGTTGCGACAGAAGCACTGCTAAACTGAGACCGACATAACCTGTACCGGCAACAGCAATCCTGATGTCCTTGAATTCTCTCATATATCGAACTGTTTATCTTTTACTTTTTACTATTTCTTTTTGCTTTCTTTCTTCTCATCCTCGTCGTCGGTCGAACCGTATGCCGAACCGTATGCCGAACCATAAGTGCCATATTTGCCGTAGCCATAGCGACCGTAGCCGTAAGACCCATACTTTCCGTAGCCATACTTTCCGTAGCCGCTACTGCTGTATGTTCCGTTGAGTATAACGCAGATGTTCTTATACTTCTGGTTCTTATAGTAGCGCTCCAATACCGGCAGCATTGAGCGGTCGAACAGTCCTGCACGTATTACGAATAGCGTTGTGTCGGCCAGGGGATTGATGATGTCGGCATCGGTAACAATCTCTACCGGCGGACAGTCGAGAATGATGAAGTCGTACTTCTGTCGCATCTTCTCCAGCAGCAATGCCAGTCGTGGCGATGCCAGCAGCTCCGACGGATTCGGAGGCAGCGTACCTACGGGCAATACATCGAAATTCTTTGTCTCGGTATGTTTGATAAGCGACTCAAAGTCGTCAATCTGTCCGCCGAGGTAGCTGCTGATACCAGTCTTCGGACTGCCCACGTATGCACTCGCTGTGGCTTTGCGGAGGTCGAGATCGAGCAGCAATGTTTTCTTTCCCTTAATAGCAAGCACAGCACAAAGGTTACCCGCAATAAATGTCTTACCAGAACCTGAGAACGACGAGCTGGTCATCATCACGTATGCACCGTTTTCTTTGTTTGCCATGAACTCGATGTTCGTACGTATCACGCGGAATGCCTCGTTCACCACATTGCGGCTCTTTTCCTTAACAACGATGGATGATGCCGGATTTTCTACTTTCTTCTCTTTTCTTATCCTCAAGAGCGACAAGAGCTTGTCTATTATTTCCTCCACCGTGGATTTCCTCCTCACGTGGTGTCCCTGATATGTTAGCGGCACCTCGCCGAGGAACGGAGCGGTAATATCTTCAATATCCTTGCGTCCGCGGATGGTAGTATTGTTGATCTCATGCAGATAGATGATTCCACATGGAATAATAAGACCGATAATCAGTGCCACCAGCATTATCATTCCGCGACGTGGTGCCGTGGGTAAATATGAGCCACCATATCCTGGAGTGCTAATCACGCGAGTGTTGTATGCCGTGAATGCCTTCGACAGCTCGTTCTCCTCACGCTTCTGCAGCAAGAAGAGGTAGAGAGCTTCCTTAACTTTCTGCTGACGCTCAACCGACAGCAACTGCCCAGCCTGTCGCGGATTGGAGCTGATTCTCGAGTCGGCGCGGGCAAGAGCCGTCTGCGCACTTCCAAGCTGTGCGTTTGTGGCAACGATGTAGTTGTTGATTGAATTCAGCACCGATGCCCTCAGAGCCTTCAACTGAACATCCATGTCCTTCACCATCAGGTTGTCATCGCTACTGCCTTCCACCAGTCTGTTACGCTGCAGCTGCAGATTATTGTATTCTGATATCTGTGACGCAATTCCCGGATCAGTGATACCGGAATTGGCAGGAATCAAGTTATTACTATTATTATGTACATAGTTATATATATATCTTGCCACCGAGAGCTCTGTCTGTCGTTGCAGTATATCCTTCTGTGCATCCGACGACATACGCAGGTTCTCCTGAGCCGTTGCCTCAAGGTCGGGCAGCATGTTGTTACTCTTAAACGACGAAATGTTGCTATCCACATTTCCCAGCTCGCCCTCAATCACGCGCAGACGCTCATTGATGAACTCGTTTGTGCTGGTGGTTATCTGGTTTTTGTCTTCTATCCAGATTTCATTATACACATTGGTTATGGTGTTCAGCGTTTCCTCGGCACGCTGGATGTTCGCATCCGTAAGTGTGATATTAATCACTGACGACTGCTTGTTCTCAATACTGGTGGTGAGACGCGCTTTCAAGCCGTTGGCAGCACTGTAGATGCTATTACGGGTGATGTATATATTCTTTGCAAACTCAGGATATCCGCTATAGATGGGTTTGTTTACTGTAATCTTTCCAATGGGTGTCTTTACCGTCTGTCCCGGCTTCACCTTTATCTTGTCGCTTGATTCAACAGGTGCTGTAGCCTTCAAGCGCTGGCAGAAGAAGTCGGTCAGAATGATTGAGCCATCGTCGGCAGGCATTGCCGTCATCGTGGCCACATCACGATTGCCCAAGTCGTCGAAGCTTACGGTGAAGGGAAGTTCGTCACCATAGATGACACGGTCGTAGAACAAACCGTCGCGTCGGTATTCCACTTCCAGGTGCAGACGTTTCGTAACTGCAAACAGCAGATCGGGCGACGTAAACACAATCATCTCGTTGTCAACGTTGGTATGTGTGACACCAAGTCCCATCTGCGAGAAAGTCTGCGCCACATCGGTAGCCACGTTGCGCCCCTTGGCGTCTTCCTTTATCAGCACCTGCATGTCGCGCGTATAGGTGGGATGCGTACGCATCACATACAAGCCTGCTATAAACAGACAAACGAATATGGAAAACAGGAACCATCGCCAATTAGCAAGACAGATGATTGCAAGTTCTTTAATGTTCAGGCTCTGCCCTTCCTGTTGTTCATTATCGACAAACTGTGTTGTTGTATCCATTATTTCCTTAAGTGTTACGTTCAACAATTATTTTGTAAAGTTAAGAATCATCGAAGTTACAGCTACGAGTACCGATGTAACCGAAATCCAGAACGACGGAGAGTAGAATGTATTGCCCTCTGATGTTGACTCGCGCGCTCTTTTAGTGTTCGGCGTCACATATATCATGTCGCCCTGACGAATATAGAATGCGGGCGAATTATACACGTTTTCCATGTTCGTAAGGTCAACTTGATACACCTCGTCAGTCTTTCCGTTGTGACGGATAAGCATCACATTCTCACGCTTACCGTTGATGGTAAGGTCGCCGGCCTGACTGATAGCATCGAGTATGGTAACGCGGTCACGGTCTATTTTATACCGTCCGGGAAGCTTCACCTCGCCCATCACCGACACCACAAGGTTTAGGAAGTCGATGGTGACCACGGGGTCTTTTATCTGCTTGCTGTCAATGAGTTTGTTCTTGATAAGGCTTGAAGCCTGCTCGCGAGTCAATCCTCCGAGATGTATCTTGCCAAGTATTGGGAAGTCGATGTCGCCATTAGAGTCGATGGTATAGCCGATGACTCCCTGATTGTAGCCTGACGATGTACCCGATGTAACACCAACGTAGCGCGTCTGCATTGGCATGTTGAACATTGCTGAAATCTCCGGATTGCGGCTGTTCACATTGATGGTAATCTGGTCCATCGGTTGGAAGGTGATTGCCGGAACATTCTCCATCGACAGTTTGGAATTGTCTTTTACATCTTGAAAATAAGCAATGTTGGTAGGTGTCTTACATGAGAATACAGCAAGTACTACAAACGTGAGCGACAATAAATTACGTAATTTCATATATCCGTTTCTTTAATTAAAATATTATACTGCAATATAAATTTGGCTGCAAATATAAGGATTTTTTTTTATTTATACAATTTTTACAATATTTATTTTACAAAAACCTACGACTTCTTGATATTAAAGTATGTAATTTGCTGTTGAACTGTTTTGAATCAGTCAGTTTTTCAATTGTTATGTTCATACGGTATTGCCAGCGTGAATATGGGTCCGACGGATTGTTCACCCGTTCGTCGCGCACACTTGTCTGACGCAGTTCGCTGTTCATCGAAAGCCAGTCTTGAATCGACAGAATACAGAACATCGACGGACTGTATAGATTCCGGGCTATTATCTCCTCGGCCAGGTGTGCCGGAAGATGCTGCGGTGCCCTACCCTCTTTCTGCAGCATCGTGACGTAATAACGCTGCGTGCGGTCGGGGTTCTCCTCCCACCACAGGCGCAACGAAGGCATGTCATGTGTGGAGATGGTTGCCACGCTGCGCATGGGATTAGCATCAAGATGTGCAAACTCGAATCCGCTATGCTTGGGCATGGTCTGCACCTCAAGCGTTGGAATGCGCAGATGGTCGAGCACGGGAGCGACGCAGTCTGGCAGCATACCGAGGTCCTCGGCACACACGAGCATCCGTGTATTAGCCAGTATTGCCGGAAGTAGCTTCATGGCACGATTACCCCAGAAGAGATTATGGCGCTGATAGAAATAGTGGTTGTAGATGCGCATATACGCATCCTTGTCTTCGCTGTTCAATGCCTCAAACACCGGCAGTGTGAGCGCACCGAATCGTGGATGGTACATATCCTCCTGATACGGGTCGTCCACGAAGAGCACGTTGCCTATGAGCCTATACAGACCGTCGCGAATCCAGATGCTGTTCTCGTCGTGACGTCCTTCGAAATGCTTGCACACCTTCTGCTGAGTGTCGTACTGCGGCTTTAGCGCGTATAGCTGGTACGCCTTCTGTTCGAGGAAGTTGTCGCGCACATACTGGGCGTGCATGCCGAAGAGCTTGTCGAGCAGTCTGTCGTTGACAAACGGCTGTGTGAGCATGTCGTGGCGGAAGGGCAGTCCGAAATAGCCGATTTCGCCGCCAGTCATAGGCAGCGAAGGCGAGAAATGTCCGAGCGTGGCATCGACAGCCGATTCTGGTATTTCCCAAACACGGAAATACCCGAGCACATGGTCGAGTCGCAGTGCGTCGAAATACTGCTCCATATCTGCTATCCTGCTGCGCAGCCATGCATAGTTGTCCTTTGCCATCTCTTGCCAGTTGTATGTGGGCAGATGCCAGTTTTCGCCGTCGGGTGTACCTAAACTCTGCCCTATATTAAACAACGCCGGATGCTGCTTCACGTCTGCTGCATTGGTGCTTATGGAAATAGGCAGGTCGCCTTTGAGTATTATCTTCTTGTTCCGGGCATAGTCGGCAGCCGCCTTGAGCTGACGGCGGAGGATGGCCTGCACGAAGTCGTGAAACGATGGTTTCCGCGTGCTGTCGGAATATTTCTCTTCATAGAGGTCGGTCAGATAGGCGGTCTTTACCCTGTCAACAGCCTCATAGTCAACGTATGCCAGATTGTTCAGTTCCTGTCGCTGACGATGGTAGGCCGTCATCTTCTTCTTGTCGCGCAGCACTCCCGCCTCTTCGAGGTCAGCATAGTGCGGATGCAGGTCGGCAGCCGACGTGATATTATATGGATTGGCGTCGGTCCATCTGTGGGTGGATGTGGTGTCGCATACCGGCAGCAGCTGTATTATCCTCATGCCGGTAGCCTCAGCCCAGTCGATAAATGCCTTCAGGTCGCCGAAATCGCCGCAGCCGTAGGAATGCTCGGAGCGCAGGGCTGAAACCGGAACGCTGACTCCCGCAGCGCGGAAATTTTTCTCTCTCACGCGCAACGGCTCTCCGTATTCGACGATTACGGTTGAGAGCTGTGAGTTTGATGCCGAAGCCTCCCATTGCTGCTGCATCGTGGCCGGCTGTGAGTCTTCTATACGTCTGTTGTCGCCCTCTTCCCACTGTACCAGTGAGTTGGTGCGGTCGTCGATTATCACGTATTTATATTCCAGCGGCAACAGTATTGCCGACATGTTCACCGTTGTCATCCACTCTCCCATCCCGGCATATTCCATCTTCAGATAGCGCACCGGATTCCAGGCACCGACAGCAGGATGACTACCGCAGATGCCAATGCTCTGTCCCTGCATCAGCTGCGGTGCTGAGACGCGGAACATTATGGTCTGGCGGAACAACGGCAGACCGACAGGTTTAAATTCGCCTTCTACGTGGCAGTCGCTCACCGTCTGCCATGCCCGCGTATAGAGATGCAGGTTCAGCGGACGTTCGCGCCACTGGTCGTCCAGCACATAGTCTTTTGTACTGTCGAAGAGGTAGGTGCGCGGTATGAGGCTCCATTCCTCTCTGACGATATTCTCCTCAGCGTCAGTCAACACATATCTGTAGGTGAAGCTCTCGATGCTTTTCTGTCGGGAATCGACGGCCGACACCTCGAGTGTCCACAGACTGCCGTCGTCGGTTTTCATCAGATGCCGCTGGTGCTTTTCTGTACCGTCTTTTCCTTTGTATGTAATGAGCACATGGAGACTCTCACCCCACGCCGTGCCGTAATGTATCGAAAATTTCAGTTTCATAATTGCAAAGGTACGAATAAGTGGGAATAACACCAAATTATTTTCCGAAAAATTCTTTAGCAAAATAATCCCTTAAGGCTAAGGGATTATAAACGTTCGGAACAAAATAATCCCTTAGCCTTAAGGGATTATAAAATTTCAATCGATGCCAATATCAAAAAAGAGCGGGACGTTTTGTCCCGCTCAATACCATTTGCCGGCTATTTACTGCGCGTAAATGATTTCTATCTTCGTGCAGCGCACCTGACTCTTAGCGCCCGACGACGAATTGTTGTTTGTGATTGTGGTTGACTTAGCGTTCACACCAGTTATGTCAATCACATCGTCTTTGATGCCAACTGTTCCCGGCTCGGCACCAACAGCGCCCTCGGCATTGCAAAGAGTGCCCTGATAGGTGTCGCAGCTCAGTTTAATGCTCGTTATGGTCTTCGACGACGTTACGGTCATTGAGTTCTTTGGATACATACGCACATTGGTTCCGGCATTATAATACTTCGGGGCATTGTTGTTTCCACCTGAAGCAAACGATAGTTTGGTACCGTCGCATAGAGTGATTGTGTTGACCTCCACACCGTTGCCGATTCCAAACTCAGCAGGTGTAACGGTCATCACATTGCCGACGAGAGTGCCGATGCCGTCAGAAGGGTTCTCGCCGGGAGTCTCTCCGCTGCTCTCGGTCTTGCCGTTGAGCGAATATAGGTAGCTCTCGTTCTGCACCGTCTCGGGAGTGTTGCCCATGTAGTTGGTCAGTTTGCCGCAGATGACAACCTCGTCGCCGGCCTTCGGCTGTTCGCCGGCTGTGTATTTCACATTGCCAAGATAAAGTGTGCGGAACACGTAGAACTGGTTGGCAGCCGCACCGTCGTCAGAGATATAGAACGAAGCGTTGCCGTACTGAGTAGAGAAAGCATCCTTTATAGACACAATCTTACCCTTTACATATACCACATCCGACTGTGCACCTGATGCCAAGGCCGAGGCCACTTCATTTGCCTTAACACTGTTATAAGGATTAGCAAGTGTTCCGTCGCCGGTAGCAATGCCTGGAGTGTCAGGCTGCGTGGAGCCGCCGTCGGTCTTGCCGTTGAGCGAATAGAGGTAGCTCTCGTTCTGCACCGTCTCGGGGGTGTTGCCCTTGTAGTTGGTCAGTTTGCCACAGATGATGACCTCGTCGCCGGCCTTTATCTGGTCGCCGCTGGTATATTTCTTGTTGCCAAGATATAGCGTGCGGAACACATAGAACTCGCCATTGGCAGTACCGTCGTCGGAGATATAGAACGAAGCGTTGCCGTACTGAGTAGAGAAAGCCTCCTTGACAGAGCTGACCTTACCCTTTACATATACCACATCCGACTGTGCGTCGGCAGCCAATGTCGAGGCTGCCTTGATAGCAGCAATACAGTTGTACGGGCTCTCAAGCGTTCCGTTGCCTGTGGCCTCGCCGTCACGTTCGTCAGGGCCTCCCTCCGACACGCCGTTGAGCGAGTAGAGGTATGCCCCGTTCTGTACGGTCTCGGCCGTTCCTTTGTAGTTAGTGAGCTTGCCGTAGATGATTACCTCGTCGCCCACCTTCAGCTGTTCGCCGGCGGTGTATTTCTTGTTGCCGAGATAAAGTGCGCGATAGACATAGAACTGTCCGTTGGCAGTGCCGTCGTCTGAAATATAGAATGTGGCAGTGCCATACTGTGTGGTATAGTTCTCCCTGATTGACACGACCTTACCCTTGATATAGTACGACTGTGCCGACGTTTCGCCGTTTGCAAGCGCAGAGGCCACCTCGTTTGCCTTGGCACTGTTGAACGGGCTGGCAAGAGTACCGTCGCCGGTGGGTGTTACCTCAACCGTTTTTTTGACGCTGGGGATAGTGTAAGGTGCCGGAACGTCGGAACATCCCGACAATGCTATTGCTGCCACTGCGGTAGCGAGCATGGTTCTGAAAATCTTTTTCATATCTTTATTCATTATCATTTGTCTATTATCAGTTATCAATTATCTCAATGTCCGACGGACGGCGTATTTGCAACTGCCAGTCGGAGTCATAGCGCGTGGCAATGCCTGTAAGGCGGCATTTGGCCGGCAACTTGTACGATGCAAAGTGAGCGTAGGTACTGGTGCGGATAATCACTTTCTTACCCATGACTTCGCCTTCATGGTGTACGTAGTTGTGGGCATCGCCCCGATAGGTGTATTTGCCCACGGTACCATCGGCAGTCACCATGTCGTAGTCGGGAGCAAACATCATCGTGGTATCGCGGAATGTTACGGGGATGGTAACAAGCTGTCCGCAGTTGTTCAGGTCGTTAACGATTGACGAAAACTCTACCGGTGGGAATACCGTCTCGTCGGCAGCACCAATTATCCGGAAGTGCTGGTTCCACAGATACTTGTCCATGCGTCCTACGTTGAGCCTGCCTTCGTCGTCTTTGAAAGGCACACCTATTTGCGGCTGACCGGCGTAGCCGCCGTAGGTCAGTCCTTTCAAGTCGATGAGCAGCAGCGAGCCTGTGGGCATGATGCCGTGGAGCCCGTTCTGGTTGACGCTGATGATGATGCCACCGGTCGCGTCCTGCACGCAGAACTGCTTGTAGATGTTGCTTCCGTCGTCAGTTCCCGTGACACGCACCTTCAGCTGCACGTCGTCGGTTATCTCCTTATAGGCATATCCGTTGTTCTGGAGCAAGTTCGGGAACATGGCCTTGAGCTGTGCCACGGTGATGACATTACGCTCGGTTATTGTGTTGTTACCCACGGGAGTATCGAGTGGAGAAACAGGCGTGTCCCAGTCTTTGTTCATGCACGACGCAAGGAACGTGACGACGGCAACGGCAAATAAATAACTTATCTTTCTCATGTCAATATCAATTTATTTAGGTTAGAATCTGTAGGTTACGATAAACATACCATTGATGCCGTTAGCATAGAACTTCTTCGGACTTTTCTGGAACGAATAATTGCGTATCGACTCGCCGGTCTCGCTGTCGAAATCAGAACGGTTCTGCTCCATACCTCCGGTGCAAATCTTGGTATTGTTGAGAATGTTGTTGAGCATGAGGTTCAGGCTGAGCGACCCTTTCTTCAGGTAGATGCTCTTTCCGATGTTGAAGTCGAGCATGAATCCTCCGCGCCCCTTAGCTTGCTCAATGGGCGACGTGTCGCGCAACGGGTTGCCCTCGGTGTCTTTTATCGGGCTACCGCTGTCATCGGTCACCGGCTGGCGCCATGCATACATACGCTGTGTGGGCGAATAGTAGAGATATATACGGTCGTACCAGCTGCCAATGAGGTCGATAAACCATCCGCTCTTGTGGAATCCGAGGTCGAGACTGACAGCGGTGAGCGGGGTGCCTCCCTCGCGCATGTCGTGGTTCACGCACCATGTGGTTTTCGAGATACCGTCTTTCGAGCGCATATAGGTAACGTCGGCATCATTGGTGTATTTGGCATCGTGGATGCTTCCGATAGCCTTCAGTCCGAGCACGGGAGAAATCTTGAAGCTAAGACCGAGTTCCATACCCATATAGGTCTTGTTCATACCAGTCATTGAGATATACGTGAACGAGTTCTCTGTATCGGAGTATGCCATTGCGTATTCTGCCACGTCGAGCATACGGGTGTAGTAGGCTGAGAAGTTTCCGTTAACAAAGCCGCTCTCCCAGCTGAAGCCGGCATCTACTCCGAACACGCGCTCAAGCTTCAAGTTGTTGGCGAAGTCGTTGTTCACCTGCGGAGCCACGAATGCCGTGCGTGCCGTAGGAGCCTTCAGCTCGTAGGTGCCGCTGAGGTAGATTGACAGCGGAGTGTTGGCAGGCGTGTAAGTCATCGTAGCACGTCCGCCTCCGTCGAGGAAATAGGCCTTGCGACCGGCACCCTTCGAGTTCAGCGGAGCCAGCCCGTTGCGCATCTTTCCGTAACGCCACATCATAGTGCCGTTGATGCGTCCGGCAACCGACAGAGTGAAGTCTTTCAGACGTCCGCTGTATCCTGCCCATGCCGTTGCCTTATGTACATTAATATTATAGTCGTAGCCGAAACGGTCGCCCACCATCACATACTGTCCTTTATTGTCGATGTCGTACCATGAGCGGTCGTCGGCCTCGCCATAGGCATTGAGCACGTAGGTATTGATGTTGCGCATATAGGAGGCTCCGAGCAGGTCGTCCATCGTCTGGTAGTGGTAGCCCTGGTTGAACGAGCCTACGATGCCGTAGTTAATCTTGTGCCGGTCGCTGAGCTGCATCGTTGCCGTAGATGAGAGGTTGATAGTAAGCTGGTCGTCGTGGTAGCGCTGCAGATAGTACATCGCCTCCTTCCCGGCTGCAGCATTCTGCATGTTGGCAAAGTACATCTGGTCCCAGTTGATCTGGCGGTGAGCCTTGTCGGATGTCAGATAGCTGTAGGCATTATACCATGCACTGAGGGCGTATTCGGTGTTCATCTCATTGTTGGGATTCCACACATCGAAGAATGCACTCGGCATCGAGCTGTAGTAGTCGGGGGCGGGATTGGTGGAGCCATTGTAGTTTAGGCGCGAGTTGCTGTACATAGAGTATTTTCCGAGCACTGACGTCACGAGCTTCGTCTTGTCGCTGATTTTCCAGTCCCACGTGAACAGGACAGCCGGGGCAAAGCTCTTCACCACGCGGGCATTGCGCTTCTCGCCACCCTGATAGCCCCAGTTGGGATTATAGAAGTTTGAGTTGGCTATCCAGTACATCTCATCGGTCGAGGCTGCCTGTGCTGCACGCTCTGTGGGGTTTCCCCATGTCACGAGCGACAGGCTGTGGCTGTCGTTGATGAGCTTCTCAATGCCGAGGAAATAAGAGAGCGAGTTGTAGAAAGTGCCTTCAATGTAGCCACGGTTTGCCCAACGGTATGTAAGCGCACCCGAGAATGCCCATCCTTTTTCCGAAATACCGGAATTGTAGGTGTACATTCCGCGTACGGTATAGCTGCGGTTGGCACCGGCAAGCGACACGCGATGGCCCACGGGCATGGAACTGGGGCGGAAGTTGTAGTTGTTGCTGCCTCCTATCGACGACATCGTGAAGTTGTTGTAGTCGTAGGGCAACGACATCTCGACGCTACGGGTCTGATTGTTGAGACCACCCACAAACGAGAAGTTGAAGTCGCCACGCTCTATATCGTTAGCAGGATTGCCGTTGATATAGACCTCGTTGTACTTGGAGTTGTAAGCCCTGTACTTGAAGCGCATAGGACTGAACCTATAGCCTGCCTCGCTGGCATACACATTGTTGTTGGAACCAATGACCGTCGTGGTGCGAGTGGCATCGTCGTCCTCGCCAAGCTGAGCCTCGGTGAAGGTGAATGCAGCCTCGGTGGCCTCTGATTCAACATCGCTCTGCTGCACTACAGCCGTGGTGTCGCTCTGAGCATACCCCAACTGAGTGCATAAGAGGGCAAAAACAAATAATTTTTGTCGGTTCTGCATAATTGTTGTTTTTAGTATCGTTTACATTTGTTGTGCAAAGTAACAAAAAAAAACGTAAATAGTCGAATGTTTTTTAATGTTTTTTTAAGAAACTTGCGTTTTTCTCAAATTTATTATGTAATTTTGCCTGCACAAAACTATAAGGAATGAAAAAGACCGTATTTCTTGGTATCATCGCGATGGTTTTCGCGACTGCCACCGTTCAGGCTCAGGAGAAGAAATTCTCAGTCTATGGAGTCGGGTTCTATAACCTTGAGAATCTTTTCGACACCTGTCATGATGCAGGAAAAAACGACTACGAGTACCTTCCTACAGGCACCAACCACTGGAACGGCATCAAGTACACCAACAAGCTTAGAAACATGTCGAAGGCACTTGCCGACATGGGAACCGACGTGCTGAAGCACATCGGATGCGCTGCCATCGGAGTGAGTGAGGTGGAAAACGCCAAGGCGCTGACCGACCTGTGCAACCAGGAGCCTCTGAAGAAGCGTAACTTCAAGTTCGAACATATCGAAGGACCAGACAAGCGTGGCGTTGACTGTGCCCTGCTATACAATCCTAAACTGTTCAAGGTGAGAAACACCAAGCTCGTTCCATACGTATATGAGAAGCCGGAAGACAAGGATAGGGCCACACGCGGCTTCCTCGTAGTGAGCGGAACAATGGCAGGCGAACATGTTACCATCGTGGTGAACCACCTGCCGAGCCGTTTCGCGGGTTCATACTATCGCGAGCTTGGAGGCCGGCAGCTGAGAGTGGTCAAGGATTCGCTGATTCGAGACGACCCAAACGTGAAGATTCTGATAATGGGCGACATGAACGACGACCCTATGGACAAGTCGATGAGCGAATGTCTGGGGGCCAAGCGCAAAATCAAGGACGTGGGCGACAATGACATGTGGAACCCATGGTGGGACGAACTGGCACACGGTCAAGGTACGCTACGCTACGACAACGCATGGAATCTGTTCGACCAGATTATTCTCTCGCCAAGCCTGCTCAACCGCGACGGAAGCAAGAACTACTCAACTCTGAAATACTACAAGCACCAGATATTCAAGCGGAACTATCTTTTCCAACAGGACGGAAAATACAAGGGCAATCCGCTGCGTACCCACGCAGGAGGCTCATGGCTCAACGGATACAGCGACCACCTGCCCACCATCGTTTACCTGATAAAGGAACAAAGATAATGGATTAACGTTTGAATGCTGAACAGATAATTATGACAATAATCGGAATTGCCGGTGGAACAGGCTCAGGAAAAACCACCGTAGTAAAAAAAATAACGAAAGCGCTCCCGCCACATTGTGCAGCAGTGGTGCCACTCGACTCGTATTATAACGACACTACGAACCTTACGATGGAGGAGCGCAAGGCGATAAACTTCGACCACCCCGATGCGTTCGACTGGAAGCTGCTCACCGAACAGATTGCTGCACTGAAGCGAGGCGAAGCCATCGAACAGCCTACATATTCTTATATAGAGAGCAACCGGCAAAAGGAGACCATCCACGTGGAACCGAAACCGGTGATAATACTCGAAGGTATCATGGTGCTGCACTACAAGAAACTGCGCGACATGATGGATCTGAAGATTTTCGTTGACACCGACAACGACGTGCGGCTGATTCGCAACATACGCCGCGACGTGGTGGAGCGCGGACGCACCGTCGATATGGTGCTCGACCGTTATGAAAAGGTGCTCAAACCGATGCATGAGCAGTTTATCGAGCCAACTAAGAAATTTGCCGACCTAATCATTCCGTGGGGACATGAGAACAAGACGGGCATTCACATTCTCAAGACATATATCCAGGGAATAGTACTCTAAGCTTCAGAAAGAAAGTTTGCTGAGCCGGTGGCGAAGCTGCTCAGCCTCGCTCTTACGGATAGAGAGACGTATCTCGCAGGTGTTGTCGTAGGTTTGTGACAGTATGCGTGGACTCATTTCTTTAACTATGCGCATCACGTCGTTCATCATCGGATAAGTGAACGAATAGACCACTTCTTCCTCCACTTGTCTCACTTCTGTCTCTGCGGAAGCAATAGCCTCTGCGGCAGCAGTGCGATAGGCGACGATGAGTCCGCCCGTTCCGAGATTCACCCCACCGTAATAGCGCACCACGACAATAAGGACGTCGGTCAGTTCTGATGAGTTTATCTGTCCCAGTATCGGCTTGCCTGCTGTAGATGACGGCTCGCCGTCGTCGTTGGCACGGAAGTCTTGTCGCCCGGCACCGAGCATATAGGCATAGCACACATGACGGGCATCGAAATACTTTTTCCGATAGTCGGTAACGACTGCCTTCACCTCATCGATGGTCTCAACGTGATGGGCGAAAGCGAGGAACTTACTCCGCTTCTCAGAGTAAAATCCCTCGCCTTTAGTCTTTATAGTCTTATACTCGTCGGTTTCCAATTGCACATCAACTTGAAAGTTTGTGGATGACAAGTCCCGACCTAAGCTTCGGCTCGAACCACGTAGCCTTCGGAGGCATAATCTTACCGCTGTCGGCAATATCCATAATCTGCTGCATCGATACAGGATACAGTGCGAGGGCCATGCGCATCTCGCCGCTGTCAACACGGCGCTTCAGTTCGCCCAAACCGCGAAGTCCGCCAACGAAGTCGATACGTTTGTCGCTGCGCAAATCTTTTATTCCCAATATCTTGTCGAGAATCAGCCGGGATGAGATGTCAACGTCGAGAACACCTATCGGGTCGCTGCTGTCGTAGGTTCCATCCTTAGCCTTGAGTGAGAACCACTCGCCGTCGATGTAGAGCGAGAACTCGTGCATCTGCTGTGGACGATACTGTTCCACACCTTTCTTCTCGACAACGAAATTCTCTGTGAGAGCCTTGAGAAACTCTTCGGAAGACAGACCGTTGAGATCTTTAACAACGCGGTTATAGTCAAGGATAGTGAGCTGGCTTGCCGGAAAGCAGACAGCCATGAAGTAGTTGTACTCCTCGGTGCCGTTATGATGCGGATTCTGCTTCTGTTTCTCCGCCCCTACAAGAGCGGCAGCAGCAGAACGATGATGGCCGTCGGCAATATAGAGCGACGGCATCTTACGGAACTCATCGGTGATGGTCTGCATATCTTTTTCGTCGGAAATCACCCAAAACTGATGGCGGAAACCGTCGATGGGAGCAATAAAATCATATTCAGGCTCCGACTGTGCATAGCGCATGATGAGCCTATCAAGGACATCATTGTCGGGATAGGCGAAGAATACAGGTTCGATGTTGGCATCGTTCACGCGTACATGTTTCATACGGTCTTCCTCCTTGTCACGGCGCGTCAGCTCGTGCTTCTTGATGTTGCCCTTCATGTAGTCGTCAACGTATGCTCCCACCACAAGTCCGTACTGCGTCTTGCCGTTCATTGTCTGGGCATAAATGTAATAGTGGTCGTCCTTGTCTTGCACAAGCCATCCCTTATCCTGGAACTTTCGGAAGTTCTCTGCGGCCTTCTCATATACACGAGGGTCATACTCCGACGTTCCTACGGGAAAATCAATCTCAGGCTTGATGATGTGATAAAGACTCTTCTCGTTATCGCCGGCTTCAGCGCGTGCTTCTTCTGAGTCGAGCACGTCGTAGGGGCGGCTTTCCACCTGTTCCACCAGTTCTTTCGGTGGACGAATTCCCTTAAACGGTTTTACTATTGCCATCTTGATTACATTTTATAATTTGGGTTGCAAAGATAATACTATTTTCCGAAAAAACGGTTACATAGACAATAATTAAAACAATTTAGCACGCAAAACTTGTATAATCGGAAAAAAATGCGGAAATTTGCACGCTAAAACGAAACTTCTTAAGAACGACAGGAGTAATGGAAACAAACAAAGTGAAGCCCGCAGAGGGCAAACTGGGAATCTTGATTGTGGGATGCGGAGCCGTGGCCACCACATTCATCACAGGAGTGTTCATGGCACGGAAAGGACTGGCAAAGCCTATCGGCGCAATGACGCAATATGACAAGATAAGAGTGGGACGCGGCAACAGCAAACGCTACCTGCATTATAAAGACATAGTGCCGTTGGCAAGCCTCGACGACATCATCTTCGGATGCTGGGACGTGTATCCTCAAAACGCATATCAAGCCGCTATGTACGCAGAGGTACTACAGGAGAAAGACATCGACCCTGTACGCGAAGAGTTGGCTGCCATCAAACCCATGAAGGCAGCTTTCGACCACAACTACGCTAAGCGGCTAAATGGCGACAACATAAAGCCGAAGATGACACGCTGGCAGATGATGGAAGCCATACGCGACGACATACGCTGCTTCAAGCAGGAGAAAGGATGTTCGCGCATTGTCGTGCTCTGGGCAGCCTCAACAGAAATATACGTTCCTATCGACATGGAATTCCACGGCTCGCTCGAAGCACTCGAAAAGGCAATGAAAGCCGACGACTGCGAGCACATAGCACCGTCGATGTGCTATGCCTATGCCGCAATCAGCGAGGGATGCCCGTTCATAATGGGAGCCCCAAACACCACCGTAGATATTCCGGCAATGTGGCAGCTGGCTGACAAGATGAAGATGCCCATCGCCGGCAAGGACTTCAAGACGGGACAAACACTTGTAAAGAGCGGTTTTGCACCCATCATCGGCACACGTTGCCTTGGACTCTCCGGATGGTTCTCAACGAATATTCTCGGAAACCGCGACGGACTTGTACTCGACGAGCCGGAGAACTTCCGCACGAAAGAGGTGAGCAAGCTCTCTACACTCGAAACCATTCTAAAGCCCGAAGTACAGCCGGACTTATACGGGAGCGGTAATGAAACCGGCGACCAGTACTACCACAAGGTGCGCATCAACTATTATCCTCCGCGCAACGACAACAAGGAAGGATGGGACAATATCGACATATTCGGATGGATGAACTATCCCATGCAAGTGAAAATCAACTTCCTCTGCCGCGACTCCATACTCGCTGCCCCACTCTGCCTCGACCTCTGCCTGTTAAGCGACCTGGCAATGCGTGCCGGACGTTATGGCATTCAAGGTTTCCTCAGCTTCTACCTCAAAAGCCCGATGCACGACTATACCCGGGGCAAGGAAGCCGTAAACCACCTCTATCAGCAATACACAATGCTGAAAAACGCCATCCGCGAAATGGGAGGCTTTGAGGCCGACGAGGAAATTGACTGAATAAGCGTGGCGATTGTGAACATCCGCAACAGACAAATACTTGCTATCGCACTGCCCAGCATCGTATCGAACATCACGGTACCATTGCTGGGCTTAATTGATGTAGCAATCGTGGGACATATGGGCGATGCCGTTTATATAGGCGCCGTGGCGGTGGGGTCGATGATTTTCAATCTCATCTACTGGCTCTTCGCCTTCCTGCGAATGGGAACAAGCGGAATGACGGCACAGGCCTATGGGCGCGACAATCTCTCATCTGTTAAGGCAGGCGACGAACGAAGCGACGGCGGCAGGTCGGTTGTCATAATTCTCCACCGCTCTGTATGTCTGGCTCTCGGCATTGCAGCTGTCGTACTCATGACACAGTATCCACTGAAGGAGCTGATGTTCTTGCTTATTGCACCCACGGAGGATGTGTCGCCCGTGGCCTCCACATATTTTTATATCGTGGTATGGGCTGCTCCCGCCAGTCTGTGCCTCTTCAGTCTGAACGGGTGGTTCATCGGTATGCAGAACACTCGCATCCCAATGATTATCTCAATAACGCAGAACGTAGTGAACATCATCGCAAGTCTCCTCCTCGTGTTCGGAATGGGAATGAAGATTGAGGGCGTTGCCCTGGGTACGGTCATTGCCCAATACAGCGGACTTGCTGCTGCATTGATGCTACTGTGGTACAACTATCATAAACTTCTGTCAAGATATCCACTGGCGATTGCACAGTTACGTATGCCCATCAGCTTCTTCAATATCAACCGCAACATTTTCTTACGCACACTCTGTCTCGTTGCAGTAAACCTGTATTTCACATCTGCCGGAGCACGCAGCGGCGCCGTCATCCTTTCGGTAAATGCTGTTCTCATGCAGTACTATCTGCTCTTCTCGTATTTCATGGACGGTTTCGCCAATGCCGGCGAAGCACTGTGCGGACGCTTTCTCGGAGCCCGCGACCGCATATCCTTCGACGATACTATGCGCCATCTCGTAGGCTGGGCTATTGGCATGACGATTGTCTTCACGCTTCTCTATGCTACATTCGGCACCACGTTCGCCAACGTCCTTACCGACTCCGCCGAGGTACGCATGGAATTAAAGGACTATATCTACTGGGCTTGGCTCCTTCCTTCTGCCGGAATCACCGCATTCATGTTCGATGGAGTATTCATAGGAATTACAGAGACGCGAGGAATGCTTCTCTCAACCATGCTTGCTTCGCTGTCGTTCTTCCTCGTATATCTCGGTCTCAATCATTTTCTACAGACAGCTCTCGGCAATCATATCTTGTGGCTTGCCTTCACCATGTTCCTCATCGTTAGAGGTTTAGTCCTCGTTGTGTTCTTCAACAGAAAGTTCAAATTGCGGTCGGTTTTTACAAACAAATAATGTACAGACTAAGTGTATTTATATTTTTGTGTCTGCTGTCGATATCGAATACAGCCAATACAGACATTCCACATGAGGCGAAGCCCAAGGTGTGGTGGTTTCATGGAGCCACAAGGACTACACACGAGGGTATCACAGCCGACCTTGAGGCATTCCGCGAGATAGGAATTGGCGGAGTAGTATATTACGACCAGGTGCACGAGATATATGAGGAGCCGTCTGAGGTGTTTAGCCCCAAATGGTGGGCCGACCTTATCTTTGCCGCCAAGGAGGCCCGGCGGCTGGGTCTCACATTTGAGCTGAACCTAAGCAACGGCTATGCGGCGGGGGGACCGTGGATTGACGCTGCCCATTCCATGCAGCGCTTAGTGACGGTGGAAGAAGGCGAGCCGATACCCGACGGATTCCACGAGATAGCCACCGTGAGCGTGCCTGCAGCCAATAGAAATGACAATACAGTACGCAGCATCACTTATAGCGCCCGGGCACAATCGAAATCACCCACGTCAGCCATGAACATCCCCTGCCGGCCGGGACAAACAGGAATCGTGGCAGCCAACTTCACGCCGCTACCGCCCATCGGCACACTACAGGCATCAGACGACAGCATAAGATGGCGTGATGTGGCAAAACTGCCTCCCATATATAACGACATGGGCTGGAAACTGCCACAGCTGACGCTGAGCCTGCCTCCGACACGTGCAAAATACTATCGAGTGGATCCTGAGACGGCGGTACGCAGTTTCCGACTGTCGGCCGTAGAGCACATAGACCGGTGGGAGGAAAAAGCGGCATTCAGATCGAACTTCATCAGTTATACGACTCATGAGTCGGAAATATTATATGCAGGCGACAAAGCTTCAACTCCTACAACAGACTCCATCAAGCTAAGATTTGGATATATACCCACCAAAGCCAAGATTAAACATGGCCGACGGGGCATGACCGGCTATGAATGCGACCGGCTAAGCCGCGAGGCAGCCATCATACAGTATGACAACTACTTCAAGCGCATTGCAGACACGCTCACTGCACATGGACTGCGCCCAGATGGAGTAATCATCGACAGCCATGAGGCCGGAACACAGAACTGGACACCAGGTCTGGAACAGGAATTCCTGCGACGACGCGGCTACAGCCTGTTGCCATGGCTACCGGTGTTGCAGGGCTATGTCATAAAAAGGAATTGCGAATATCCTCAAGCATCCCTTCAAGCCTGCGAGCGCGTGCTCCACGACTTTCGCATGACTATCTCTGACATGGTGAGCGACTATTTCTTTGCCACCATCGACAGCCTATGTCGCCGCGACGGCTACACCTTTACGGCGCAGGCTATCGGTAACGGCATGTGCTTCAGCGTGGACAACATCGCCGTAAAGGGACGCGTCGGAAAACCGCAGGGAGAGTTCTGGACATATCAGCGCGAAGGATGCTACGACATCAAGGAGGCAGCCTCGGCAGCAAGAGTCTATGGAAAACCTATTGCTTCGGCAGAAGCATTCACAGACTGCAGCTACCAGACATCTTTCGAGGATTTGAAACACCTGGCCGATTTTGCCTTTGCCATGGGAATCAACGAACTGGTGGTCTGTGCCTCACCACATCAGCCACGGATAATGGAACAGCCGCTCGACTGGAACAGCCGCCATCCATACGCTCTAAACCGTAACCATCCGCAATGGCTGCAAAGCCGCTGGCTGTGGCAGTATCTGGGACATTGTATGCAATGGCTCAGACGTGGCCGACCGAATAGCAGCATAGGAATCTGTCTGGGGTGTGAAGCTCCACTTAAGCTGTTGTCACACCGACTACCAACCATTCCTGACGGCTATGAATGGGATGTCTTTACCACGGATGCAGTCACGGCTTCAGGCTCGATTTTTACCGACGGAATTTCACAAAATGACTTCCGTCTCATTGCAATTGAGGACAGTGCCTACATACCCCTTTCATCATTAAATGTGTTTATCAGCATGAGCCAGTACGGACAGCACATTCAGGCCAACAGAAAAGCATTGGAACAAAATGCTAGATATTACGGAGAACTCACAACCGACTATCAAAATATGCTCGACACGCTATTTGCGCAGCCCACGACACATGACTGCCCACTCGACATAGCTATAAAACAGGCAGGTATAGTCCCAGAAGTGGACTATCCGACGCGAGCGTCATCTCCACAGGACAGGCTTTACTTTAGCCACCGGCGGTCAGACAATGAGGACATCTACTTCATCTACAACCGTAGTCCGCAGAGCTTCAAAGAAACAGTAAGGCTGCAAGCCAAGGGGAAAAAAATGCTTCTCATCAATCCAATGAAAGGTGAGAAGCACTATCGGGAAAACAAGCCATTCATTCTAAAGCTTCAGCCCGAAGAAACGATCATTGCCATCATCTCAGACTGAGGCTATAACTATGTCTTGAGTCTATAATCTATTTTTTACAGTTCTTTTTGCACTGACCTTTATGGGTGCAGTCCTTGCAATTGTTTTCACAGCATGTGGGCTTACATTCAGTACACTTCTTGCAGTCCTGACCACAAGAAGCATTCTTGCACTGCCCCTCACCTTTCTTGGAGCAACATGCATCGCCTTTCTTGTCACACTTGCCCTCCTGTTTCTTTTCACAGCACTCCTTTTTGTTCTTGTCGCACTTGTGATCTTGAGCACCGACGGTTGTCGATACGCACATCATCGCAATGGCCATCATGGCACTAAGCATAAACTTTTTCATGTCTGTATGTTTTGTTTAAATAAATAAAATGAAGTGGCAAACTCTATCAGTCTGCCACTTCTTACCTTTTGTACGCCTGCAGGGGGTCGAACCCTGGACACCCTGATTAAGAGTCAGGTGCT